>CAYLRQ010000150.1:0-1516 GCA_964386335.1 uncultured archaeon | reverse complement strand
CCCCCTTGGGATTTAAAGGTGCTTAAGTAAAAGCGGACTTAATATTTTCTATGTACCTCCACAACTTTAGCAACAGGTTTGATTTCAGAACTATTTTAAAAAAATAAAATTAATCTTTTAATGTTGCAGGTAGGTTTATTAAAGGCATTATAATTGAAGGTGCTCCTGTTGCAGCTGTAGTGCTTGCAATATATGACCTTGCTATGGACAGCAATTGTAAAGTCCCATTAATCAAACAAAATTTCTCGAACTTTTCTTTAGAGATATTCTTAGCTTTAAATTCACCTACGACAGCAATTTCTACTTTTCTTGTGGGACGTTTGTCTGTCGGGGATTTTTTTCCATGAATTACAAGGCTAAGTTGAACTATACTGGTAAAAAAATCTCCAGTCTCATTAATCTCCTTTATAACTGCATCAAACTTTTCAAACGAATACAAAAATTTAGATTTTGTTTTAATCCTAATGGGATTTTGTGTTAAAGAGAACTTTTTTATTACATAATTTTCGAATTGAAAGTTACTTTCAGTAACAGACATCAAGCAGCCTCCTCTAAATCAGTTCCACCAAAATTCTCTGAAATAAATTTCGAAACTTTTTTAGCACGGAATTTGCTGTTTGAAATTTCTTCTGACACAAGATCTCCGAAGTAGGCAAAATTAATTTCTTCAAGTTGAAATCCAGCAGATAGCAGATCTAAAAGTAATCCGGATTTATCCACCTCATCAAAATATTTCTCAACCGCATGGTCTATTTCTTCTAATGTCATTTCAGTTATCGGTTTATCGAACATTTCAACCACCCCTTTATCAACAAGATTCATATCCTTTTATTTCACTGATCACACTTGGGTCCTTGACACAAATTTGTACTTGTACATTTAAAAAGTTAGAATTCTCTTGAGTGTAACCGTAAAAATTGCGTACAATCTTAATTGATTTTTCATTCTTTTTTTCATATAAGCGACAAATAAAATCAATTACATGTCCATCTGTTTTTTCTTTTTCGTTTATTATTCCTTGTTCTATTAGTTCTTTTTTTGTCTTATGAAAAAGTCTGAACCATTCATCTTTCTGAAAATCAAACACTTCATCACTTCTTGCACATATTAAGACTTTAATAGCAGCAGATTGGTTGTATTTATGTTTACCTTTTTTTGCCCAACGACATGCCCAAAATTTGTTGCTTTCTATAAAGTATATACCTTTTCCTAACCATTCATCCTCATCTTCAGAAATCAGAAAATTATTGCTTTGAATTATTTTTTTTGCATTCCTTTCTGAAGTGCCATGCCAAGCAATTACAATATAAAATCTTAATAGTTCTTCATAATTTTCCATATATTATACAACTCCATAAAAAAATAGCGGAAAACATTATCTATATTATCATTTTTAGCAATATTATTTAAATTTCTTCCTAAACCCTTCAGTATTATATGAACCTACAACGACGCCGTATAATCAAATGCATAATAATTCTTTTAACGATACCCCTAAATGCTTTTGAGTTTTGTT
>CAYLRQ010000149.1:0-1528 GCA_964386335.1 uncultured archaeon | reverse complement strand
GCAGAAGTATTTCCATAATTAATCCAGTTTCCACTTTGATTTTTCAAAAACAATTCACAGATATAATTTTGTTCTGTTCCAGAGACTGTAAAATTAAATTCTGTTGTGTTTTTGTTTGTGCAGGAATTATTTTCAGGGAAAGTCAGATTTATTGAAAAAGTAATTGTATTTCCTGTTCCATTGCTTTCGTCTTCACCAGATTCCCCACCAGAATCCACATTATCATTATTTGAACCATAATGATTGTAAAAACTGGCATTCCAAACAATTGTTATGCTCTCAAACTTTGGGAGTGTGTTTAAAGGTATTTCCCTGTTTCCTGCTTTATCCACGCCCAATGCGTAAAAGAAATAAATTCCCCGATCATATTCTGATTCAAAATCCGCAGATAATTCTGTGTAATTTTTGTAATTTTTATATTCCAGTATTTCTAACTTATTTATATCTTTAGATTCAAAGTCAGAATAGTATGCATAAGTTGACAAATTAAATCCAATATACCATAATTCTATATGTTCCATTTCACCAATTGAATCATTATAAGTAAAATTAAGATGGAATGTTTTTGATTTTGAGAAAAAAGGAGTATCAACTGTCGCCTCAGGAACAAAAGTATCTATTTTTATTGTTTTGTTTTTTGTTTCCTCTAAATTTCCTGCCGTGTCATTGCTCCTGAATCTTATATAACTTATTCCATTGGTTGAGATTTGAACAGGTGTTCCATTATAGATTAAATATGGTGCGCAGGAATTATTCTGGTCTGTGCAGTATAAAGTTGTATTGCAACCAGCACCTGAATCATCATCGCAGGACAAAATTATGTTAATATAATCAGAATTTGTCCATTCTCCGAAAGTGTAGTTTGTTCCGTCTTCTTTTATTCCCGTTGCGGTTGTAATTGGAGGTGTTGTGTCGGGCGGAATCCATGTTCCAGCCTGCAAAATATTTCCTTCGCTGATTTCTAAATCCTTAAAAAATGCTCCAGTGTAATAAGGTGAAACAAGAAAAATCAATAAAAATGCGCAAATAAAATAAATACACAAACTTCTTTTAATATTGCGGCTGTAACTGGAAAGCTCCTTTCTTAGTTTTTGTATAATAAATTCTTTTTCCATTCTGTCAATTTCATATTTTGGCTTTGCTTTTATTATCTGCCTGATTTTTTTAATTTCGGAATAAATTAGCAAAAATCCGGGGATTAAAATAAAAATCAGAAAACCTAAGGGGGTTCTCACAAAATAACTTAAATAACCCAAAAAAGGGATTACAAAGATAACTTTTCCAACAATCTGCTCTGTTTTAATTATTTTCATATCAGGGTCCTCATTTGCATCTCCTTTTGTTCTGAAAGAATTGTTTACAATTTCTATAACTCTGTGCGTTATAAAAGTTTTTCCTTCCCGAAAAGTTATAATATCCCCTTCCTTTATTTCTTCCGGATTTGTTTTAGAAATCAAAACCACATCCCCCGCATTTATTGCCGGAGACATTGAACCTGAAAGAACTGTTTTAAACTGCAATTCTCCCA
>CAYLRQ010000148.1:0-1547 GCA_964386335.1 uncultured archaeon | reverse complement strand
AATCTATTTTTATTTTTTCTTTTGTTAATCCAAGTGAACTTGCTTTCTTCTGTATGGCATTGATAGTGCGATGAGGCAAGTGTCGTTCTTTAATAATCTTTGCAGTAATATCAGGTTTCTTCCATAAGGATTTTAATATTTCTATTTCCTCTTCACTCCAAAACATTTTTTTTTTATTTGATAATACCTACCTCAATATTCGTCTCAAATAACCAAAGGTGCATTCCAGCAAGTGCGTCTTCAAGTCTTCGATCACGTCGACCGACTTCACCGATTTCTGACTTATAAGATACTTCATAACCACTTGCATTTTTCGAAATAGAAAAATAAAAATAATCTCCTAAGAATGTAATAGAATGTGGCATTTTTTCAATCAGTTGAGTGCTTGTATAGGTCGGTACCTCTTCTTTAATTCTGGAGTGATACTTCTCATAATCGTATTCACCTATTACGCAATCACTATATCCATCATCCCATACACGCCAATAAAAAGGAGTAGGGTACTTTATATTCAGTTCTTTTAGTTTTCTTGCAAGTGCTAAAGAAACAACAATATCTTCGAGATGATATTCCGAATACATTTTTTTTTCGATATTTAGTTTGCATTGATCCTGTTATTGTCTTATATTATTCTTGATTTATTTGTTTCTCCAATTCATTTAAGCGCTTCTTCATCTGATCAATATTTTCAAAGGCATCATTAAGGAGTCCATCATGAAGTTTGCTATCTTCTTCCAAATTTTCTATGCGTTTTACAAAATCTTCTAAGTCTAATGGAGTTATAACTTCTATTTTCATTCTTTTGTCTTTATTGTTTTTTCATATTGCTTTCAGCTATCTTTAATTCTCTTGATACATCATCACGGAGTTTATACAATCTCCTTTCTATTTTTGGAAGACAATTGAGAATATCTGTAAGTTTTTCATATTCATATTGTAATAAATTAACTTTCATAACTGTTTTTTGTTCATCAGTGAGATTTGCAGTAGACTTATTTATTTTCTGGAGAATATCTTCAATAGTTATTATCTCTATTTCATGACCATCTATCTGGCAAGTCATTTTTTTTTTTTACATCAAGAAATGTTTAATTTCATCTTTACACATATCGCAGATTTCACCTTCTTTTATTTCTCTCCCACAAGCACGACAGACATTTTGTTCCTCACAATCAATGAGTCTATAATAATTCAAATAAGATCCTTCGAAAGGCTTATCATGCATTGAATGAGGTACAAAATATACTTTACGTTTAAATCTGTCTATACTTACTATTCTACATCGAAGATTTGACCAGAGTATCTCATCACCCTCTTTCAACTGTTCCAATTTTACAACTTCGATTTTTGCCGTTTTAACTATTTTCATTTTAAGTATCTAACTCGGCTTCTAACCAACAATCTGGACAAATTTCCCAAACCTCTGCAAACTCACAACCCATATCATCATTGCATTCATACACAAATTTCTTACCGCACAATGAGCAACTTTTTTCTATTTTCATTTCAACTGTTTTCAGATATAAAACAATATTTCAATCTATTAT
>CAYLRQ010000147.1:0-1586 GCA_964386335.1 uncultured archaeon | reverse complement strand
CTACTGATACCCTCACCAACACACTATATCCTTTCAGTTCAAATGCTCCAATTCCCATTATTATACATTCGTCTGTCTCTATTATTCTATTTAAAGGTTTAAATTCTTTCTTTTCTTCACTCATTTTCTTTTTTCACCCTTTTCAAAAACATCTTTAAATGCTAATTTGAAAAGCCATTCATTGTATTCTTCGTGTGTTGGAACAAGAATATTCTTAGTTTTTGGTAAATGCTTTTTGTATTCTTCTGCACACTTTTCAGAGCAGAAGTAGTCATAATCTCCATCATCCCATCCCACCCATGTTCTAATACAGACTTCTCCTAGCTCTTTCTTACAATTTAGACATAAAGTATTGAAATTCAAAACTATTATTTGACGATATTCAGGATGCTCTTTCGCTAGTGAATCTGGTTTGTCTTTATATCTCAAATAAAACTCACATGCTTTTTTAATTCGTTGTTTGATTTCTTTAATTAATAGTTCTCTCAAATAGGAGTCGTCAAGAATATTTGAATCTATCCATTTTCCAAGATTTTCCAAATCCAGAGGTTTTCTCTCACTCATTTTCTTTCACCTTTCGTAAATATAATATCTAAACTATTTTGAAAAAAATGAGGAGTAAATTTTATTGTGTTTGTATCAACAGGAACATACACGCTGAAACTAATCGTTTTATGCACTATGCACCAGAAATTTCTCCAAATCTTTGGCAAAGGTTTTCCAACTCCATATTCAGATGTTATGCAGAACTCTCGTATTCTCGAAGGATTTAATTCTCTTTCTAAATCTAAAACAAATTCTTCTTTAGTCTCTTGCTGTCTCCTTATTATGTGAATTTGCCTCAAGTATCCTCTCTTAAAAACAGGACATACATCAAACTCTGCTCTGCCCCACATTTCAGTTACGGGCGTGTAATGGATTTTGTCATCTAAACTAATTTTGACTATTTTTCGCTTAAACTTCAAATTGTTTTTACTCATTTTCTTTCACCTTTTTTACACGAAACTTTAGGCAATATGTAAATTCCTGCCGTTTTGTGCCACAACAATCTAACAGGCCATTTTACATAATAAGTAATTGTTCCTTCCACTCCATCTTCCTCCTCACTAAAAGAAATCTTTACATACCCGCAATTAACTGACTTGATTATTTCGTTAACCAAATCTTTTATTACTTCATGTTCCGCAAAAGGTTTTAGTTCTTCATGAGTGTAATTGCAACCAGCACCAAACTTAAAATAATAATGAGTGTAATTTTCATTTAAAGAGTTGATGTCTACACTTATATAATCCAACAACTCCGGATTTGTGTATTCCACTTTGGTTATCAACAAAGGAAATCTTATCTTGCCTATTAATTTCCAAGCATTAAATTCTGGTGCTTTCTCTTCTTTTAAGACAATGTGTTCTTTAACGTATGCTTCTACCTCTTCATATCCAAATAACTTATATTCTTTCTTACTCATATCCTTATTTAATTTTTTAATATATAAAACAATATAAACAAATTTTATAATTCTTCCATGTCTTTGAGTTTGATGATTAGGTCTGGTTTTCCTTCTCGGGTTTCTATTTTCAGGTATCCTC
>CAYLRQ010000146.1:0-1594 GCA_964386335.1 uncultured archaeon | reverse complement strand
GATAGCAAAACCTTTCCTAAATTTGTTTTCCCTTTCATTTTTCTGCCTCCAAATATGTATAGGAATCGGGATATATAAATTCTTCGCTGGGCACGAGCCCATCCAAAAAATCGATTTATTTTTTAATTACATCTTTTTTTAAATTATTAAAAGATAAAAAGAGGAGGGAATGGGATGTATAAAAAAGAGGTAAATGAATATAATTCTATCGGAATTTTTGAATTTGGATTGAATAAAATATTGCACACAAGAGAAGCAATAGCGTTAATGAACAATAATTTGCCATATAATCTTATTCCAAAGAAGTTCATGGGAATATTTGTAATAAATAAAACATTCGATGAAGTTATAAAAATTGCATCGGAAAAAGCTGTGAATTTTGTTATTAACAATATACTTAGAGAAGAGAAATATATGCTAAGAGCAGAAAAGAGGAGACCATGGGCAATGAAAACGAGGAGACCATTTAGAGGATGTATTGATAAGATAGAGATAACATTCAAAGATAAAATAAAGCTGGCTGAAGAAGTAGCAAAAGAAATTGACTTGCCACTGAAAAAAAGTAAGAATGGAAGACCTCCATTTTACGATATAAAAAAATTTTTGCAGCTTTATTGACAAAAGGAAATTTATCCTTTGCAGATTTATCTGCTCAATTGAAAAGCATTGGATATGATGCAACTATCGAAGGAATAGGAAAATCTCCATGTGCTTCAGAATTACATTATATTTTTGAGAAAATACCTACGGAATGCTTTGAAGAGGGATTAAAGATGCTCGATGAATTATCGGCAAAATTATATTCAAAATTTGGGGAAAATTTAGATGTATTTGTAACAGATGGCACTGCTATAAGCAGCATATATTTAGAAGAGAGGACAATTAAGCTTAAGAAAAGACTGGTTAAAGAAAGGCATGATTATACCTTTCTCATCAGAATCCATACTAATACAATAAGATGTGTAAAAGAGCATACTAATAAAATACCTTTTATTACTATGATACCTTCTAATTCAACATTCCTTGCAGATCCCGAATTTGATGTTGAAGAAAATTATAGAATGGCAGATTTATACAGGATAAATCTTCATATAAAACAGAAGAGGGTGAGGAGCAAGAGATGCAGAAAACCATTTAGAAGGAAATTTGGTGAAAAGTTTGATAGCGAAGAATATAGGAAAAGAAAGCTTGGTGAACGATGTTTTGGAAATATAGAAGTAAGAGGTACAAAATGCTATTACAGAAAAGAAAAAAATAAGTTAAAGGGAATGATATTGATTGCTTGCCATCATAACATCATTCAATATTTCAAAAACAAAGCTTGGTGCAATTTATTTGTAAAGCTACGATAAAAATCGAGATGGCTAAAACAAAAATCAAGGGCAAGCAATTATTTGGGAATATATTGAAATTTTAGGAATTGCTGCATTGTTGCCTGTCTTATTCATTTTATTAAATAAAATTTTGATAAATCTCACAAATTCAAAAACCAATGCAACTAAAAACTCTAAGTTCTAAAATGGAATTATTGGATGGGCTCTCAACGTCTCCAAATCTATCGGGCAAATTCATTTGTTATAGCCTACTTTCCGAA
>CAYLRQ010000145.1:0-1609 GCA_964386335.1 uncultured archaeon | reverse complement strand
AACCAGAAGAAACCGAATTAGAAGAAAAACCAGAATTCCCAAAAACCGAAGAAACCCTAACAAAACCAGAAGAAACCGAATTAGAAGAAAAAATAAATAGCAAAATAAGAGAAATAGAGGACAAAATAAACGAAATGAAAATAATGGGAAAGGATACTACAGAATTTGAAAGAGAATTAAAAAGCGCAAAAGAAGATCTCAGCTTTGGATTATCAGTTTTGGCTGAAGATACGCTAGACAGAATCTTAAAGAAATTGAAAGAATACTGAACTTGTAATGGATTATAAAGAAGAATTAATTATGAAAATAGCAATTCCAACGGAAGATAAGAAAGGTCTCGATGGCAGAGTGGCGGAACATTTTGGCAGGTGCAATTCTTACACTTTTCTTGATGAGAAGGGAAAAATTATTGAAGTGATAGACAATACAAGCGAACATAAAGGTGGCTTTAAATTACCACCAGAACTTATGAAAAAGCATGGAGCGGATGTTTTATTGTGCAGAGGAATTGGTCCAAAAGCTCTTGATTTCTGCGGGCGATTGGGAATTGAGGTTTATGTCTCAGAAGCCAAAACAGTCAAAGAAATTTTTGAAAAGTGGAATAACGGGAGAATTAAAAGAGCAAATTTTGAAGATGTTTGCAAAAAACATAGAATATGAGTAGAATTTATGCTTACTTTGGTTCTGCACAAAATTTAGAATATAGAATTCAAATGCACAATGCAAAAAACAAAAAGAGGAGGCGGCATATCAGAGGCATGAAAGATATTTTGATGGAAATGAGAGAGGCACTAAAATGTTGATATGGATATTGGTAAGCACATTTTTAATTAGCACAATCGCCTTTATAGGAGCTATATCTTTATTTTTAAAAGAAAAATTTCTAAACAAAATTTTACTGATTCTGGTAGCATTTTCGGCAGGTGCATTAATTGGAGGAGCTTTTCTGCATTTGCTTCCCGAAGCAATTTCAAAAGCTGGAGTTGAGGAAAGTTTCAGTTTATTCTTATATTTGATTCTTGGTTTTTGTACGTCCTTTATTCTAGAACAGTTCATAGGATGGCATCATCATCATACTCTAAAACATGTGGCGGAGTGCAAAATAAAGCCCTTCTCATACTTAATTTTAATTGGAGATAGCATACATAACTTTATTGATGGATTGATAATCGCAACTTCTTTTATAATTAATTTTTCAATAGGAATTATCACTACAATGGCCATAGCTCTACACGAGATACCGCAAGAATTGGGAGATTATGGAGTTTTGGTCTATGGAGGTTTTAAGAAAAGGAAGGCATTGATGTTAAATTATTTGTCAGCAATAACAGTAATTTTTGGAGGAATTGCAGGATATTTGCTTTCTAATCAGATTGGTCCCGCAATTATTTTTCTTTTGCCATTTACAGCCGGAAATTTTATTTATATTGCTTCTGCGGATTTAATTCCAGAAATCAAACATAAAGTAAGCATAAGAAAATCATTAATACATTTCTTTGCCTTTTTAGCGGGTATATGCTTCATGCTGATGATTAAATTATTATAGAGGGAATTATGAAAATTGCAATCACTGGCGGAAAAGGAGGAACGGGTAAATCAACAATAGCAA
>CAYLRQ010000144.1:0-1609 GCA_964386335.1 uncultured archaeon | reverse complement strand
CCCTGCCGGGGCGTAGTGAAACGGAGACTGGATCGGGAATCCAGTATTTTTTTCATTATATTGTTGTATGTGTTCATCTACCTTATCAGTGCTCATCAGTGTTCTATTTTAAAAAAGATGACAAATTTTTGAATTAATAAAAAAATTGTAGAAAATATTTTGAGGTATGATCTAATGAAAAAACTATTACTTCTATGGCTGATTTTATTCGTTCTAATTGTTTCTCTTTATTCATCTCCAAAGATCACATTTGAAAAAGAAGTTCATAATTTTGGCGATATTAAAGAAGAAGGTGGACCATACGAATATGACTTTATCTTTTCCAATACCGGAGATGAACCATTAAAAATAATTAAAGTAAAAGCATCTTGAGGGTGTACATCTCCCAGTTGGTCAACTGGTTCGATAAACCCCGGAGAAAAAGGTTTTGTTAATGTTAAATATACATCAGAGAACAGACCCGGAGGATTTGGAAAATCAATAACAGTAACTTCCAATGCAGAAAATAATATTGTAACATTGAAAGTTAAAGGTAAAGTAATTCCAACACCTGGTAAGTTCAGAACAAAGTATAGGATTGGGAATCTATACTTAGATAAAAGAAGTATTACATTTGGAAAAATCAAAGATACAGAATTCAGGATAGATTCAATAAACACATGGAATACAGGTAATGAATCCCTGGAAATAATTATTGAAACAGAAATCCCATATCTTCAAATAGCAACAGAACCTTCGATATTGAAGCCGCAGGAGAAAGGAAAGATAATCTTTAAGATCAATGCACAACAAATAGATAAATATGGAGATATTAAAGATGATATTCAAGTTGTAGCAGTTACGAAATCTAATAAAATGTATGGCGATATTCCGGTAATTGCAACCATCGAAGAAGATTTTTCTCATCTTACAGAAAAAGACCTGGCAAATGCTCCCATAATAAAATTTAATGATAAAAATATCAATTTAGGCTCGATCAAAAAAGGTGAAAAAAAATATTGTGAATTCAAATTTTCTAATGAAGGGAAAAGAGATTTAATTATTCGTAATATCCAGCAGGGAAGAGATTATACAATTGTCGATTTTGATAACGAGATAAAGCCCGGAGATTCCGGAAAAATTGAAATTGTTTTCCAAACTAACTCAAATTTGGAAAGATATAAAAAGACTATATCTGTAATTTCAAACGATCCTAAAAATCCTGTAACGTATCTTTCTATTACAGGAAAAGGACAAAAAAGATCAACAGAACATAAAAAAGCTATTTATGAAAATATTCCACCGGAAAAGGCATTTGTTTTAATAGAGGAATATCACAGCAATGATGAACTGGTGATACTCGATGTGAGAACACCAGATGAATTTTGTAAAAAGCATATAAAGAACGCTGTAAACCTGGACTTTCGTTCAGAGAATTTCGAGAAAATTATTTCAATATTAGATAAAAGTAGATTCTATCTAGTTTATTGTGAAAAAGGAAAGCGTAGTGGCGAAACAGTGGAATTAATGAAAAAACTTGGTTTTGATCGCACTTTAAATATGGAAGAAGGTATTATCGGCTGGGAAAAGAGAGGATATCCTTTGGTAGAATGAGAAATTTCCAAAAGAA
>CAYLRQ010000143.1:0-1620 GCA_964386335.1 uncultured archaeon | reverse complement strand
CTGAAGATTTTAGCATTGGTGTAGTAAAGAGAATACCTACAATTATAGGATATAGGTATGTGGTTAGTATGAATCCTTTGTAGATTCAGGGAAAAAATCGAAATGAACACGACAAAAATTGTCCTCGTTAATCCCCCTTACGTAAATTTTGAAGGTATAAAAGGATCTGCCGGGCACATAGAACCCTTAAATTTACTATATTTAGCAGCATATCTTAGAGAAAATGCCGATTGTGAAATTTCGATTTTAGACGCGGAAGCAGCGGGGTTATCATACACCGGCATTAAAAATGAGCTCAAAGAGGAAAGCCCGGATATTGTTGGGATAACCTTTCTCACTCCCACTTTTAAACACGTCACTAAAATAGCAGAAATAGCAAAAGAAGTAAATCCTGATTGTGTTGTTGTAGTTGGGGGTGCTCATCCTACTGCTTTTCCAGAACAGGTTGCGGAAATTCAGGATATTGATTTTGTGGTAATTGGTGAAGGAGAACGGACTTTATTGGAATTAGTAACCGCAGTCAAATCAAAAAAAAAATCTTTTAAGCATATTGATGGATTAGCTTATAAATTTGACGATAAAATCTTTCTTACAGCTCCAAGAGCACTTATTCGTGATTTGGACACCATCCCCTTTCCAGCAAGGGACTTAATAGACCGTAGGTTATACTACTCGGCACCCACTAAAAAAGTTAGCAGTGAAAAGAATTCAACATTAATATTTACTGGAAGAGGTTGCCCATACAATTGCATTTTTTGCATGTCTGAAGTCATTTGGCAGCGTAAAGTAAGATACAGAAGTCCAAAAACTGTTGTGGATGAGATTGAGGAGTGTGTGAATAAGTATGGTTTAAGAGAGTTTAATTTTATTGATGATACGTTTATATTAACTGAGAGTCGGGTCACTAAAATATGTAGGGAGATCAGAAAAAGAAATTTAGATATTTCCTGGATATGTTTTGGGAGAGCTAATCATGTCTCTAGGGGTATGCTAAGTGAGTTGAAAAAGGCAGGGTGCAAAAGAATATCCTTTGGATTGGAATCGGGTGCTCAAGAAATTTTGAACCTTATGAGAAAAAGTATAACCTTAGAGCAATCACGTAATGCCGTGGAAATGGCTAAAGAAGAGGGTTTAGAAGTTCATGCCAGTTTTATGTTGGGTAACATTGGTGAGACAGAAGAGACGATAAAAAAGACTATAAAGCTTGCAAAAGAGTTAAAATTGGATTATGCAACCTTCTTCATTACAACTCCAATACCCGGAACAGATTTGTACAAAATAGCGTTAGAAAAAGGATTTATAAGTGAAAATCCTAGATGGGAAGATTTCGCACCAATTACAAAGGGCTGTCCCCCACTGGTACAAAATAATTTAACCAAAGAAGAACTTTTGAAATGGCAAAAAAAAGCTTTTCGAGAATATTATTTGAGACCAAAGGTTATACTCAAAAAACTGTTGAAAATCAGGTCTTTTCAAGATATTAAATTAATTCTAGAGGGGCTAAAAATCTTTACAGGAATACAGAAAAGATAGTGGTGTAAATTATTATACCTATAACAATATTATTTCATCATTTTTCTCATAAACGGAATTCCAATTAGCGATACCAACCAATACCTA
>CAYLRQ010000142.1:0-1625 GCA_964386335.1 uncultured archaeon | reverse complement strand
GCTAGGCTGTTATGTCAAGTTAGGAATGGCCTAATTTGATGAAGTTTTTTGACAAATTAACATAATTCTTTCTCGGCAAGATAAGTCCGCCTTAAACGGCGGGTTGCAGGACAGTCTTGTCTTAAATCCTTATGCTCCATACTCAGTCATCCGGCTGATGGTATAAATAAAACACGGGGAGAAAGAAAAGGAGGAAAATGTGGAAAAAAATTATGAAATTAGAAAAGGGTACTACGGAAAAATGGGGCAGCCTTGTTTTTCTCTTGGGAAGTTGGAAGGATATCCTGTGCTGTCTAGACAGGAGAGGAGGGAACTCGGAGAAACTATCCTTGAAGTGTCTAGAGGGAACATAGACAATTTCAAAGAGTGCTTCCAAATTGAACAATTTGGAGCCTCGAAATTAGATGGCCCAAATAGGAGAAACGGCGAATACTATGTTTCTTCAATTCTTGAAGAAAAATTCAAGAAAGGAAGTGTAGTATGCGCACACGGAGATCCATTCGTATCGCAGCAATGCGATGTAAACATCTACCTAAAGGTAGATGGACTGATAAATCCATATGAATCTTGTTTGCCAGTAATTCAGATTCCATTTTTATTTGGAGCTATTATATTTGAATTATTGGGAGAAGGCGACAGATTAAAAATCTGTCGTTTAGTTAGTGAAGTTAGCCGATTGTCAGATTCGGAGAATTTTATTTGGCAATGGAGGCTCTGCTATATGTGGGAGCGTTATAAAAAGTTAAGATGAAATTTCGTCAACCGTCGCTAATTGATTTTTAGTGGCGGTTTTTTTATATACAAGACAAATTTAAACCTTTGTCTCAAAAACCAAGACATTTTATTTCCAGTATAATACGGATAAATCAAAATAACATTCTAACTATTTAATTCATCATTGTTCATCTCCTCAAGGAGTTTTTGAAAAAAATCATAAAGCGAATATTCTCCTTCAAAATCTAACTTGGGCGCGCCTATCGGACCGATACTGCTTCCTACTGAAATATGACAAGCCAAATATTCAGTTGGATCTTTTACTGAAGCAAAAGATTTCTTTTGTTGGTCTTGAAACTTTTTGAAATAGTAGTCCTTTTTTTCTTGGTCAAAGCTAAAGATTTTATTTAACGCTTCAGTTTGAACTTTTTTATATTTAATATAAAAATCTCTCCATTTTTCCGGAGCGCCGCCAAAGGTATCTTCGCGTTTCTTTGCCCTAGCCTCACTCATTCGTTTTTGCTCATCGTTCATCATTTCTTGAGCTTTTTTAATTTCTTCTTGGAATGGTTGATTTTTTTCTTGATGCATAATTTTAATGTGGTTACCGCTTTATTTTAAATGGAATTTAATTTATCGTAAAGTAAAATTTATCACACTTTCTCTAACGGAGCAAATGAAAGAGATAATTTCTTAATTCCCGTTTTCATAAAAGCTATCGTAATAATATCATCTTGCGTGGAAATAACCACTCCTTCGCCAAAATCGGGATGACTAACTCTTTGACCATCCTTGAAGTCAGTATCACGGGGTATGTATTTTGCCTGCCTGTCCGGTAGGCAGGTATTATGAGAATTTTTATTTTGAATTTCAGAATTATCTGAATTTTGGTTATTTGATATTTGAGATTG
>CAYLRQ010000141.1:0-1637 GCA_964386335.1 uncultured archaeon | reverse complement strand
AATTAGGAAATTGGAAATTAGGAAATTAAATCCCCCCTTTATCAAAGGGAGTTAGGGAGATTTCTGGAATGATATCAAATGATAAATTGTTTATTAATTAAAAAAAGAAAAAAAATTACTGTGACAAATGCTAAATTAAAAATCGCAATATTTGTATTGATAGTTGGAATTATTGCAATCAGTGGGTGGTGGATTTGGAGTAATTTTGAAACATTTGAAATAAAAGAAAAAGATGTTGTAATTGTAACTCCCGTTACAAAATCTGGAAATTACATATCAATATCTCGTTCTGAAAAAGATGATGAAAATGTTTTGCTTTTTGATGTAAATGTGCAAGAATATCTTGTAGAATCAGCGGATTTGTCAAAATTGTCGGAAGAAAACGCGTCAAAATATGAGAAACTCGGCTCAGAGTATGTCGTTCCATTAGAATTTAATTATACTCAAGGAATTTCTTTATTAAAAATAAAAACAGGAAGCGATTCTTTAGAGTGTAAGCCAACAATTCCTTATTTGGAAATAGAAATGATCCTTCCTCCGGATTCTGAAGTCAAAGGAGAATTACTTGATTTTGTTGAGGATAAAATGGAAGAAAAGGTAGAGATAATGCCACTAACAACATGCAGTTCTTACGGATGTTCAGATTGCCCCAATTATACAAAAAAGAATGATTTTTTTCCAAGCGATATATCAATCCGCGCTGATGCGCGATCTTTTCAAGAAAAAACATTGGCAAGAATCTACCTTCCTTTATCTAGGCATAACCCAGCAACAAGAGAAACTTACACGATTAAAGAGGCAAAAATTAAAGTTATCTACAAACTAAGCAAAAACAATATGTTATTGCTTGAAGAGAAAGATATACCGAATAAAGTTGACACAACAAAATTTAATGTCAGTTACAAGATAACAAATCCTTCCATTACGGACTTCAATAATTTGAAGATCAAAATGGATTTAGATGACGGAGCCATTATTAATTTTAGTGAAGAATTTAATGTAGGAGGGTATGAGTCTAAAGTTATTTCTTTTCAGGTAGATAGTTTATGGTACCAAGGAAATTTTATAAGCAAGTCTTACATTATAAAAGATTCTGAGATAGTGGCTACTATGCCAGAAAAGCGGATACAATTTTCTTCAGAAGTGGCAAAACCAGAAATGTGCAAACCATCCAATGCTGTCCATTTAACATATCAAAATATTGAGGAAAAAATTAATTCTGGATGGTGGCTTGTTTATACATGGACGGAGGACAGTTACTCTTGCAAACTTGCGCCCACTGTTGAAAATCTTTCAAGGGAAATAAGTAAAGTAAATCTTGGAGAAATAGGTTATGAAAAAATCAATCTTTCTAATATTGAGCATTATGAGAAATATAACTTCTCTGTTTTTCCAGCGCTTGTTTTATTTAAAGACGGACAAGAAGTAAGTAGAAAAAGAGGTGTGCATTCAAAAGAAGATTTAAAGGTGTGGTTAGAATCCGAGGTAAAATAGTTTCCAATGTTTTCCAAGCAAATAAAAAATCGTACTACAATAAAACAAAAGGAACGAGTTGCAAACTCGTTCCCGCAATTGCGGTATTGGATATTAGAGTGATGGTTTCAGTTTGAAAAATTAATTGTTGGCTCCATGGTCCC
>CAYLRQ010000140.1:0-1678 GCA_964386335.1 uncultured archaeon | reverse complement strand
CTTAAAAATCAACACCTGAAATCAAAATAATATTGGCATAGGGAGTAAATTCACCAGTCTTAACAAAGCCTTTAACTTCTTTTCCTTGAAGTGAACCATTTAAAACTAAATCTTTAAATTCCAAATGGGGAATATTCTCCTCAACGATGTCGTTGCCTTTATTTTTCTTTAAAAAGACTACATCTTTTAATTCTTTATATACATGGGGGCTAATATCTTTTGTTTCATCTGCAATTATTACTTTTTCAATTTCTAACTCTTTTAATACAACTTTGACAACATCAATAAACTTAGGTAAGTTTCTTCCTACGGAAACATCTATACATTCTGTCTTTTCGTGTCTGGGGAAGGGAAATCCTCTATCGGTAATAACTAACATATCTCCGTGTCCTAAGCGAGCCACTAATCTGGCTAAATCATTATGTAAAATTCCATTTGTTTTCATAATTTTTACTCCTTAATATTTGATTAATATAACTTTTTTCTTTTTTAACAAATACGTATTTTTTTATCTTATCATTCCAGTAAAACGATTAACTAGACTATATAAAAAATATTTTCACCTCCTTCTTATGTCGAATTTCTTAAAATCAATTTCGATTCTAAAATTATTTCGCTTTTTTTCATTAAACCTTCTTTCATATTATTTAATTTTTTAATTAATATATTTACCGCAACTCTGCCAAGCTCATATTTGGGTTGATGAATGGTGGTAAGAGATGGATTTAATAATTTTGAAAAATAAACGTTATCAAAACCGGCAATTGCAATATCTTCAGGAATCTTAAGCCCTTTTGATTTAGCGGCTTCCAAAGCTCCCCAAGCTGTTATATCACTTAAAGCAAATACAGCGGTTGGGTGTGGCTTGAGTTCAAGAATTTTATTCATGAGTTTAAAACCATTTTCATAGTTAAACTCTCCATATAAAATAACATTCTTTTCTTCAGAAAAACCTGAATCTTTTAATCCTTTACTGAAACCGAAAATCCTTTTTTGAACATTAAGTACTTCCCTGGGCCCCGCTATACAAGCAAAGGATTGGTGTCCTTTCTTTATTAGATATTTGGCCAGCTGATAAGAACTTTTAATGTTATCTGCATAGACAAGATTAGCCTCATAGTTTTTAATATTTAATGGTCTATCTGCTATTACAAAAGGAATACTATTAAAATACTTTTCTAAATCAGCTTCTTTCATCCTTGGAGCAACGGTTATTATTCCATCAACATGATGTTCGTAAAAAGACTTCAATGCCTTCTCTTCCCGGTGAACATTGCCGTCGGTATTACATAAAAATATCTGATAATTTTCCCGTAAAGCAACACTCTCTGCTCCTCGTACTACTTCTGCGAAAAAAGGGTTGGTTATATCTGGGACTATTAATCCAAGGTAAAAAGTTTTATTAACTTTTAAACTTCTGGCAATTTTACTTGGTTTATAATTTATTTGATTGATTACCTTTTTGACTCTTTTAGTCAATTCAGGACTTACATATTTAGTTTTAGAAATCACATTAGATACTGTTGCCGTAGAAACATTTGCAGCCTTAGCTACGTCTTTGATAGTTACATTGTTAAAATTCATATATACGATACCTCTTTTAGTTAAACGATTAGTTAAACGATTAACTTTATTAAAACATAATAATAATCATTTGTCAAGAAAAAATCTATTGAAT
>CAYLRQ010000139.1:0-1700 GCA_964386335.1 uncultured archaeon | reverse complement strand
CACCGTAAGGCAGGAAGTTAGCTTTTTGTGGTGTTAAAGATGAGTCAAAGGTAGGGGTTAGGATGAGGTTTCAAACTTTGTTAAAATTCAATTTGCGTCATTTCACAATTGACTGATCACTAGCATAAAATTAATACAAATTGGCGATTGCATAGCCAGGATTTAGCTTATTGTTGCGATTTTAAGCAGGTGAGAGTTAGATTTGTAAGTACTTCACGACACCTTTGAAAATTTTAACAGCTTTGAACGCAAAAGCAAACTACTACAAATTAACTTAAATACGAAATCTTGCATGGACGTTTTTATTATGCCAA
The DNA here is from genome assembly GCA_964386335.1 of uncultured archaeon. GTDB lineage: Archaea > Aenigmatarchaeota > Aenigmatarchaeia > QMZS01 > QMZS01 > QMZS01. Next base: position 1,386 of record CAYLRQ010000139.1, on the reverse strand, counting down.
TTTCATAGAAGTTATTTCTCTCTGTATTTACTCCAAGAGAATATACTTGTGTCTTCATTTTCTTTTGGCTTTCTGAAGATAAATAAGTGTTCGTGCATTATTAGGTAAAATTTGTACTTTTTCGCTTTCCAAGCCCACCTTTTAGAATATTCGCAATTGTGTTGTGCTTTAATTATTTCTTCTTTCAGTATGAAACCTGTTTTTAAAAAGAGTTCCATTAAGTAATGAGAAATTGGAACATAATGTTGTCTTTTTCGAGTATCACCAATTAAAATTGCACAAAATTTATTTGGTTTAAGAACACGATAAAGTTCTTTTGAGATGAGTTCAATATCATTTAAATATTTAACCATACCACCACTACTTGATAAGTCTTCTTCAATTTTACCTTCAGAATATTTTACGATATTTAAATAAGGAGGATGTGTAATAATTAAATCAATTGAATTTTCTTTAAGGTTAGTTAATTCTTTTGCATTTCCAAGAATTGCTTTTTGATTACAATCATTTTTAAAATCAAAATCTAAAGCATCATTTGAGAGTTTTACAGCGTCTGGATTAATATCAATACCCAAAGCGTTTCTATTCAATAATTTTGCTTCAATTAGAGAAGTTCCTGAACCAACCATTGGATCTAAAATTAAGTCTCCTTCTTTAGAATACATTTCGATTATATTTCTTGCAATCTGTGGTGCGAAATTTCCTCTGTATTTAGGAGAATGTTTTGCCCAATTACCACGCTGAGGAAAAGTCCATAAAGTTGTTACTTCTGATTCGTATTCTTTTAGAAGTTCGTTATCCGAAATATTATTACTCATCATTCTCCCCAAATGGCATACCTAACCAAGCAAGTGGCAACTCATTAAATTTGTAATGACAATTTACGCTGTGAATATAATCTAAAACATCTTTATATTTTGGATTTTTAAACCAATCATTTAAAACATAAACATACTCAACTTTCAAGTCAAGTTGTGAAACTAATTTCAAATATTGTTTTCTTTTAAAATCGCAAGTTTGCAGTTTCTCATCTACTGAACCTTCAACTTGTTGATATTTTACTTCAATAATAAAAAGAGTTTCTCTTATAATGACTAGCAAAGCATCGTCAGGTAATAACTTCTTTGATAAAATTTTCTTCCATTGAATTTGATTTTCTTCTAAAAACTTGTAAAAGGCGTATTTTTTAAAACATCTTGCAACCAATTTTCCATTATAATAAATGTATTCTCCTGCTTTATTACTAATGTTTTTAAAGAGTTGTTTGTTTATTTGTCCTTTAAAAAAGAATAAAACGGCAGTTAAAATAACTGTGATAATCGCTGTACTAGATCCAAAAATGGTTGCATAGTTAAAATCTTTAATCTCAGGAAAATTTAATCCTAA
>CAYLRQ010000138.1:0-1733 GCA_964386335.1 uncultured archaeon | reverse complement strand
TTAAAATCGATAAGAAAGTTTTATTATTCAAATAATAATTATTCAAGTAATAATTTGTTTATGTTTGTCAATAGAAAGAATGAACTGGATTTTTTGGAGCGGAAATACAAAGAGAAAAATCCGCAGCTGATTTTGATTTACGGACGGCGGAGGATTGGCAAAACGGAACTGGTCAGGCAATTTGCCAAGAACAAAAACGGGCTTTACTACTTCGTGGAAAACCTAAATATTAAAACGCATTTGGATAATTTATCTAGGATAATAAGCGCGAAATATAATTTGCCTTTAAAATTTGATAGTTTTGAGGAATTGTTTGTTTTTCTGCAAGATAAAAATTTAATTTTGATTTTTGACGAGTTCCAGGAATTCTTGAAAGAGGATAAAAATTTTCTGAATAATCTGCAAAAAGTTTGGGACGGGCATTTAAAAAATTCCAAGATATTTTTAATTTTGGTCGGATCTTCCATGTCCGTGTTCCATAAAATTCTGTCTTATAATTCTCCCATCTATGGAAGAAGAACCGGCGATTGGGAAGTAAAAGGGCTGTCTTGCGGGAATACCGCCAGGTTTTTGCCCAAGTATTCAAAGGAGGATATAATAAAAACTTACGGAATTTTGGGCGGGGTGCCCGAGTATCTGCTGAAGTTTGATCCGAAAAAAGATTTTTGGCAGAATGTGGAAGAAAATATTCTGCAAAAAGGATCTTTTCTCTACAACGAACTTTATATGCTTCTAAGCTACGAGCTAAAAGAACTAAACACTTATCTGCTGATACTCAAAAGCATTTCCGAGGGAACCAATAAATTAGGGGAAATCGCTTCCAAAAATTATTTGGAAGCGACGGTTCTGCCGAAATATCTGCAAACTCTGATAAGTTTGGGGTTTGTTGATTATCTTCTGCCGTTTCCTTATAAGGCGAGAAAGAAGGGAATTTATATTATAAAAGACAATTTTAGCTGGTTTTGGTTTAGGTTTGTTTTCAGAAACAAGTCGGCTCTGGAAAATCTCCAATCCCGCCGCGTATTGAGCGAGATTAAAAAAGATTTTGATCGGGAATTCGGCTTGAGATTTGAATTGATAGCGAAAGAATTTCTGGCGGAAAAATTCAAGCTGGAATTTAGAAAAGGATGGTATAAAGATATTGACATTGATTTAATCGGGCTGGACAAAGAAAATAAGAAACTGTTGATTTTTGAGGTGAAATGGAAAAATTTGAATTTCTCGGGCGGCAAGAGAATTCTAAAAGAATTGGAAGCCAAAATTCAATATTTGCCCTTGAAGCTGGAAGAGTATAAAATAGAAACAGGGCTAATCGGTAAAAATATTAAAGCGAAAGAGAGATTAAAAAAAGAGGGATTTACAGTTTTTGATTTAAATGACTTTAGTTTGCGCGGATAAGCAAGCTTCTCCCTTTCTAAAAGGGGGATTAGAGGGATTTAATTTAATATTTTCATTTTAGCAATTTAATTTTGTATTGGAATGGAATTGATGCGTTGGCTCCATAGTGTCCGTCCAGCAGGCGAACCTGTGGAACCCAGATGCAAAACAAACTTTTTGTTATATGTTGTCCTGCATTAAGGTTCCACAGCCCTTCGGAACTATGGAACCAACAAAGTTTCCCTTCCTTGCGAAGAGCTTGTCCCGAATTCATTTTGGGAAGGGGACTAAGGGTAGATTATAATTTTTAATTTTCTAATTTTTATTGAATTTCTAATTTCTAATTTCTAATTTTT
>CAYLRQ010000137.1:0-1746 GCA_964386335.1 uncultured archaeon | reverse complement strand
AAAAATGATATTATACACTATAGGCTTTTCTAAAAAAACTGCAAAGTATTTTTTTGAACTATTGCGAGAGGATGGGGTAAAAACTTTAATAGATGTTAGAAAAAATCCACATTCTCAATTAAGCGGTTTTGCAAAATCTAAAGATTTGGAATTTTTTATAAAAGAAATTATAAATGGAAAATATATTTATCTTGAAATTTTTGCTCCTTCTGAAGAATTGATCAAAAATTATAGAAAGAAAAAAATAAATTGGCAGAAGTACGAACAAATTTTTAACAAAGAATTACAAAATAAAAAAGAAAAAATTAGTCAAGTTATAAAAAATGTTGATTTTAATAAAGCATGTCTTTTGTGTAGTGAAGATAAACCGGATAGATGTCATAGACGCCTAGTAGCAGAATTTTTGAAAAAAGAATTTTTCCCTAACTTGAAAATTAAACATTTAATTTGAATTTTCTAACCACCCTCTCCAGCGGATGGCGCTATGACATGGCACCGCCGCTGAGTTTTGGCGTTAGATTAAAAATGAGTATTTTGCAGAACGCTATTGATTCTATAGTTCTTGGTCTAGAAGATTTTGAATCTTCTGATCACAAACGGATTATCTCTTGTGTCAGAAATCTTTTTGCTGGAATTTTACTATTGTTTAAATATAAACTTGTATTATTAAGTCTACCAGATTCAAATGAAGTACTTATTAAACAAGAAATAGTTCCAGTTTTGAATAGTTCAGGATCTATATTTTGGAAAGGAAAAGGTAAAAAAACTGTTAATGTTTATCAAATTAAAGAAAGATTTAAATCACTGGGTATAGATGTTGACTGGAACAGAATCGAAAAAATAAACAGTTTTAGAAATGATATTGAACATTACTACAGCAGAGTGCCTAAAAAGGCTATTGAATCAGTAATATCGGATTCTTTTATAATTATTCGAGATTTCATTTCAATTCATTTACAAAAAGATCCTAGAGAGTTACTTGGCGAGAAAGCATGGAATACTTTATTGAAAGTCTCGGAAGTTTATAAACGAGAAAAACAGGAATGTATTAAAAAAATAGAGCAAATTGATTGGCAAATGGATTTGCTATATAAAGCAATCATAAATTGTCAATGTGAGTTGTGTGGTTCTGATTTGATTACGGTGCATATAGTAGATTCTATCCCAGAAAATAATAAATTTGTTTGCCGTGCTTGTGGCGAGGAGTATAACTATGAGACGATTATAAAAATAGCTTTAGAACAATATTCTTCTAGAAATTATTACTTTGTTCAAAAATATGGAGAAGAGCCAGAAGTTATTCAATGTCCTTTTTGTGGAGAGTTGACATATATTTATCATGAAAGGCAATGTGCATTGTGTGGAGAAAAAGCAGAACATAAATGTCAAAGATGTGGTATAACAATACCCCCTGAAGAAATAAATGAGGAAGGATTTTGTAGTTGGTGTTTACATATGATGAGTAAAGACGATTAAATTTTAACAACTCGCTCCAGCAGACGGCATTACACGCCGCTGCTGAGTTTGATCGTTAGAAATAAAAAAGATAACTAGAAGGAGGGTTAAAGTGAGAAAGGCTGTTTTAGCAAGTTGTATGGTTATTTTGCTATTACTAGCAATGGGTGTTTGTAAAGCAGGAGAAATAACTTTATTAGATGCAGTAGATTACATTGATTTATCAGCATATGTAAAAAATAATGTTTTAAAAATATCAGTGTTATACAAAAACAAAGGAAGTGACAGGTT
>CAYLRQ010000136.1:0-1787 GCA_964386335.1 uncultured archaeon | reverse complement strand
AAAAAAATAGAAAAAAATAAAAATTAATTAAAAACTTCTATTCCCAGATTGTGAGATACTTCTGTCTGGATTTCTCCAGGTTTTTTTTCTCTTATTGGGCCGAGAATGTATGGAGACTTTATTCCCGTTATTATGGTTATTACTTGTATCTTTCCTTCGTAATCGTCTAATATCCTCGCACCCCAAATTGTTTGTGCTTCTGGAGCCAGATATTTTGCTACTGATTCGCCTATTTCATTTACTTCTTCTAATTTCAGATCTGGACCACCAATTATCTGGATCAAAGCCCCCGACGCTCCAGAATAGTCCACTTGCAATAACGGATGTTTCAATGCCTTTGCTACTGCTTCTTTTGCTCTATCTGAAGAATCTGAAATACCAATTCCTATTGTTGATACTCCTCCGGATTTCATTATGGTTCTTACATCCGCATAGTCCAAATTCACAAGACTTGGTTGTGAAATTGTCTCGGTAATTCCTTTCACCATTTGCGATATTACTTCATCTCCAAGTTCAAAGGCTTTTTTTAATGGAAGATTCCCTCCATAGTCCAACAATCTCTGATTTTCTATTACGATTGTTGTATCGCAGCTCTGCCTCAATTGGTAAAGTCCATCTTCTGCCTTTGAAATCCTTGCTCCTTCTATCTTAAATGGCAAAGTTCCCGTAGCAATAACGAGAGCCCCCTGTTCTTTTGCAATTTTCGCTATTACCGGTGCTGCTCCAGTTCCTGTTCCACCACCCAATCCGGTGATTAAGAAAGCCATATTCACATCTTTTAGCATTTCTCTTAACTCATTCAGGCTTTCTTCTGCGGCCTTTTTTCCTATTTCTGGTTCTCCACCGGCACCGAGACCTTTTGTCAATTCTCTGCCCAATAATATTTTTTTGTCTGCTTTTGTCATAACCAGATGCGCTGCATCAGTATTCATTGCAACGGTTTGGGAACCTTTTATACCCATCTCCGTTATTTTCGTCACTACATTTGAACCCATTCCTCCAATGCCAATTATCAAAATCTTTGCATTGTATTTATCCAATCCAAACTCTTTCTTCATCTTTTGTTGAATATCTTCTGCAGGCACTTTCTCTCTTTCGTAAATATCGATTTCTTCCCGCTCTTCTTTTTGTCTTTCCATATTTTCTTCTTTCATCTCTTCACTTCCAAAAGTCGATTCAAACAGATTTTGTATGTTCATTTTCTTACACCTATAGACCAAAAACTATATATTCGATCACCGAAATCTATATATAGTTTTATGGCTCTATATATTTATAGAATTAACATCCATTTTAAGCTTATATCAAGATTAGCAGTCCCCCAACTGCTTTCTTAAGCCTATATATATTTAGAATTAATTTATATTTAAAGACTTCCGTATTTAATTATATATTTTTGTTTATATTTATAAAATAATTAAAGGTTATTTTCCTGTAGACCAAATTTTTACTATAAAGTATTTTATGGAATTATTTTAGGGAGAACTTGGAGATATTTTGTTGCCACATCTTTCTCCACTTAATTTATTATTTTATTTCCTTCTTGATTATTTCGTTTGTATTATATTTTATATTTATTTTGAACAACAGATTTATTTGGGACTTTAGGTTGTTGCAACAATCAATTTAGGAAGAAAGAACATTAGATTTCTTAGATTTTTATTTTATCCAGTAATCTAAAGATTACTAAAAATATCTTTAGACATTAATATAAACTTATCGTCACCTTTTACACTAAAACACTCTGCAAAACCAAGAACAAAAATATCTTAACTATTAATTCTCTG
>CAYLRQ010000135.1:0-1789 GCA_964386335.1 uncultured archaeon | reverse complement strand
AATCAGAAATCAGAAATCAAACAACATTCGACAAGTCTACAGCGGTCAAGAAATCAAAAAGTTTACCCTATGAAATAAATCTAAGATTTAGCGAAGCTATTTCACAGAGTGAATCCAGTTAAATCTGTTACTATTTAACTGGGGCTACAAAAAACATGATATAAATTTAGATATGATTTATAAAGAATCTGAAATATTAGAAATAAAGTCATCTTTTAGTGAATGGAAAGAAATAATCATCTGTCTCGTAGCATTTGCTAATAAAAAAGGCGGTAAAGTTATTGTTGGTTTTAATGATAACGGCAAACCTACAAATCAAGTAGTAGGTAAGAATACAATTGAGGATTTGGGAAATAAAATTAAAAACAATACAGATCCTGTGCTTTATCCTTCAATTGTTGTAAAGACTTTCGCTCTTGGTGAAATTACAGAAATTGAAGTAAAAGAAGCTGAAATAAAACCTGTTTTTGCTTTTAATAAAGCTTTTGTAAGAGTGGGGAAAAGTAATCAAAAGTTAAGTAACCAGGAAGTTCGAAATTTGATAAAAAGATATACTTTGCCGGATTTCGACAAACAACCTTTTGCTGAAAACATTGAGAATATTGAATGGGATGAAAAACTAATTAAACAACTAAATAAAGAATATTTTAAAATAAAATTTCATGATTACTTAGATTTCTATAAGAATTTAAATATCTATAATGGGAGAAATATAACTAATACTGCATATTTATGTTTCGTGAAAAAGAATACTCTAATGCCAAATGCCATAATAAAAGCTGCAAGGTTTAAAGGCAATTCTATGGTTCATTTTATTGATATGAAGGATTTTGATACAAATATAATTACTGCAGTTGAAGATACTCTTGAATTTATAAAAAGACATATTAATATGTCAGTAGAAATTGATCAAGCACCACAGCGAAAAGAAATCTGGGCTTATCCTTTGAATGCTTTAAGAGAGGCTATCATTAATGCAATAGTTCATAGAGATTATACTGATAACGGAAATATTCAAATAAGGATATTTGATGATACACTCCAAATATGGAGTCCTGGATTGCTCCCACCTGAAATAAATATCAAAAAACTCCTCTCGGAAAATAGATCAATCCCCAGAAATAAAAAGTTAGCCCAAATTTTCTATAATATTAATTTAATTGAGAACTGGGGTACAGGCTTTCATCGTATTATAGATGCATGTTTACAAAAAGGATTGCAGAAACCTTTTTTTGAAGAGAAAGCAGGCGCTTTTGTTGTTACTTTTTTCAGGAAAAAATTAAAAGGGGGAATAAATGGGGAATTAAAAGAGGGAATAATTGGGGGATTAAAAGGGGGAATAAATGGGGGATTAAAATTACTATTACATACTATTAAGGAAAATCCAGGCAAACGAACAAATGAACTGGCTAAATTATTAAAGATATCAGAAAGAACAATTGAAAAATGGATAAAAAAATTAAAACAACAAGAAAAAATTGTTTTTAAAGGGAGCAAAAAAACAGGCGGTTATTTTGCTATGAGTTCAAAGTGAAAAGACATCCGCCTTCATTTCATTACGTCGTGACAAGAAAACAAAAGACTAAAGACAAAAGTAAAAAGCAGAAAGCAAAAAGCAGAAAGTAGAAATCAGAAAGTAGAAAGTAGAAATCAGAAATCAGAAATCGGAAATCGGATATTAGAAAGCATAAATTAGAAAGCATAAATTAGAAAGCAGAAATTAGAACCCAGTTAAATATGCTCCGCATTTCACCCATGTGTAATAACAGATTAAAGGGATTACACAGGG
>CAYLRQ010000134.1:0-1791 GCA_964386335.1 uncultured archaeon | reverse complement strand
GTTGTGCGAAATTTACTCCGCCCTGCTTTAAAAAGAAAACTTATTTAAATCTATATAAATTTCAATAATATTATGCTAATCAAAAAAGAACAAAGAAAAGAAAAACAAATCGCCAAAAATAGTTTTGTTTGGGAATACCCGCTTCATAATAAAAATTTAGGAATTGCTTTAGCAAAAATTAATGGAAGATTTCCTGACTCTGGAAGAACAATCAATAAAGTTTGTCAGGAAATCTACTACGTTATAAGTGGTTCAGGAAAAATTTTTATTGAAAACGAGGAATTCGAACTAAATGAAGGCGATGTTTTTCTTATTGATTCTGGAAAAAAATATTATGTTGTTGGCAAAAGTTTAGTTTTATTATGTCCGACCTCTCCAGAATGGTATCCAGAACAACAAGAAATAATTGAAGAATGACGGCCGCACTCCGCAACTCAAAATTTCTTATGAAATTTTAGTGCTATTGCACGCACAACACAGATTATGAAGAAAATCTACACTTCACTTTGATTTTCTCAAATTGCCTTCGGCAACTTTTTTTATACGCAATCTGTTATATTACACCCTCTAAAAAGTTTTATAAATTTCATAGATTTTAGTAATCTGTGGAGAATCTATTATGAAGAATAAATATCTAAAAGGAATCGGAGCAAATATTTTTTTATTGGGCGTGGTTAGTTTTTTAAATGATTTGAGCAGTGAGATGATAATGCCGATTTTGCCAATGTTCATTACTGCATTAGGCGGTGCCGGTTTGATTGTTGGATTGATTGGAGGATTGAGGGATAGTATTTCAAGTATTCTAAAAGTTTTTGCGGGTTATTGGTCAGATAAATCCGGAAAAAGAAAAATTTTTGTTTTCTCCGGATATCTGACTTCAGCACTTTTTAAATTATTTTTGGCGTTTTCTAAAGCGTGGCAACATGTTTTAATTTTCGCCGGTTTGGAACGGATTGGCAAAGGATTAAGGACAGCGGCCAGGGATGCCATTATTGCAGATTCTATGCCCAAGGAGAAAGGCAAGGGGTTCGGAATTCATAGAGCAATGGATACTTTAGGAGCAATTGGAGGGTCGGTTATTGTTTTTCTTTTAATTTGGTTTTTCGGATATAATTTCAAGTCAATTATACTCATAGCAGCAATTTTAGCCCTTCTTTCTTTAATTCCTTTGTATTTTGTAAAGGAGAGAAAGAGAGAACCGCAAGATATAAATCTAAAAATCGGTTTGAAAAATCTTTCACGACCGCTTAAATTATTTATCTTGGTCTCTGGAATATTTGCTTTGGCAAATTTCAGTTATATGTTTTTTATCCTCAGAGCGCAAGAGCTATTTACGGGTAAATTATCGGTCGGAGCGCCAATTCTTTTATATATTCTCTTCAATGCTTTCTATGCCGTGCTTGCTGTTCCCTTTGGCGAACTCTCCGACAAAATAGGAAGGAAAAAAGTCATTGTCTTAGGTTATTTATTATATTCATTAACTTCCTTTGGATTTGCATTTTTCAACTCATTAACACCTTTCATAGTTTTATTCGCTCTTTATGGCATGGTATATGCCATAGTGGATGGCAATCAAAGAGCTTACGTTTCTGATCTATCTTCGGAAGAATTGAGAGCTACAGCCCTGGGAACATTCCATACTGCAACGGGCTTAATGGCGCTGCCGGCCAGTTTAATAGCCGGATTTCTGTGGCAAATTAATTCGAGTATGCCTTTTATTTACAGTGCAACAGTCAGCATTATTTCGGTTGTTTTATTCATTGTTTTTAGAAATCATTTCAAGTGATGAAA
>CAYLRQ010000133.1:0-1872 GCA_964386335.1 uncultured archaeon | reverse complement strand
GAAGCTTGTCAAAAAATCCATAAAAAATATGATTTACCTACACCCACTAAAGTTGATATTTCTGGATTTGGAAAAACCATTCCTTCTGGAATAACTAATATTAATTTTGATATTAAAAAAGAGGCTTTTTTACCTGGGAGAAATTTAATTTTCTTAATTATTGGTGCTGCTTACGCAATAAAAAAGAATGCTCATGCTGTTTGTATTGGTTTATTAAACGAATATACTCATATTTTCCCAGATCAAACAAATAGGTTTTTATATGAAGCGGAAAGAATAATTGAAATTTCTTTTGGACAGAAAGTAAATGTTGTTGCACCGTTAATGGATTTATACAAAAAAGATGTGATCTATCTAGCTAAAATAAAAGGTATAAATGGAACATATTCATGCCATTCAGGTAGAAATAAACCTTGTGGGAAGTGTATTTCATGTGAAGAATTCAATTTTTAAAAAGGAGGGACAACAATGGGCGGTGGAGGAGGATATAGTTTGCCACCAAGAGACTTAAAAAGTCTTGAAGAAAAAGCTAAAGAAAAGCTCAAGGAAGGGGAAAAAATAAAGCGAAATGTATTTATAAGCTTTGCTTATGAAGATATTAACGAAGTTAATTTATTGCGAGCACAATCAAAAAATGAAAAAAGTGACTTGGAATTTTCCGATTATTCGGTGAAAGAACCTTTTGACAGCAAAAATGCCGATTACATCCGTAGAAAAATCAAGGAGAAAATTGAGAAAGTTTCGGTAACAGTAGTATATCTTTCTAATAACACTGTAAACAGTAAATGGGTAAAATGGGAAGTTGAACAAAGTTTAAAAATGGGGAAAACAGTTATTGCTGTGCATAAAGGAGATTCCCCGCCTTCCGCAATACCTGATTATATAAAGAACAACAAAATCAAAATTGTTAAATGGAAGGAATTGAGTAATTTGTTATAGAAAACAACTATTATGAATAAAGAAGATTATCCAACATTGTTCAGAGATGCGGATGAGGTCTCGTTGAGAGCTCAAAAGAATTATTATTTATCAATTACATGTTATTTAATACTTTTAGTAACGGCGTCAATTATGTCGCTTTATGGGATAAATTCAAAAACATTTGCAATAATTGCTGCTTTCCTATTTTTGGCTACCATAGCTACTAATATATTTATTCTAACAAAAAGAAATAATGAAATTTGGTATAATGCAAGAGCGGTGGTAGAATCAGTAAGAACAATAACATGGAAGTTTATAATGAGGGCCGAACCTTTTAATTCTGCAGGAGCTGAAAGAAGATTTTTGGAAATTCTAAATAATATTATAAATCAGAATAAAAATTTGCTGTTAGAATTAAGTAAAGTTCTAACACAACATCATCAGATAACTGAAAAAATGAAAGAAATTCGTAACATGAGCGTTAAAGAGAGATTTGATTTTTACTTAAAACATAGAGTTGAAGATCAACTTAAATGGTATTCAAAAAAAGCTAAAGAAAACTCAAAAAGCAGAACAAAGTGGTTCATATTAATGATAGGATTACAAACTTTTGCAGTTATTTTTGTTTTATGTAGAATAGCATGGCCTGAATTTAAATATTGGCCTCCAGAGGTTTTAGCGGTTGCTTCAGGAGGTATTTTAACATGGATACATGTAAAAAAATTTCAAGATCTTTCATCCGCCTATTCATTAGCTGCCTATGAAATAAGTATAATTAAAGCAGGAGCAACGAATATAAATACAGAAGAAGATTTGTCGAATTTTGTATTAGACACAGAGAATGCCTTTTCAAGAGAACATACACAATGGATAGCCAGAAAAGATCATTAAATATAGCGAACAAATCGCTCCACCTGACCGTTATTCCGCTGCGCTCCATAGCGGCAGGTG
>CAYLRQ010000132.1:0-1923 GCA_964386335.1 uncultured archaeon | reverse complement strand
GATGAATGGTACTTTCATTAAATGTTACCAACAAAACGGTTAGGGATAACTCTTTACAAAAATGACAATATGTTGAGGATTTTCAATCGTTATCAGTCATTAGGCAACAAAATCGATTACTACTCTTTTTCCTATTGCATGAGCAATTTGTTCTAAATTAGAAAGTGTCAAATGATTTTTAGGATTTTCAAGTTCTTGTATAGAAATGCCTAAACAACCTGCCACCGTTTTTAATGACGGTTTGCCTCGGTTAAAATGGATCAATAATGCTGATTGAATACTGGCATCAGGTGTAATCAAATACCCATTCGATTTTTCTGTATCTGGCTGTGGAATTTCTATGCCATCTTCTAGCCGTCCTTCAAGTGATAAATTTAAGACTTCTACTGCATTAGACAAAGCTTCTGATAATGTAACACCTTCTGTAAAGGCCTCGTTAATTGCTGGAAATTGCACAAAAAATCTTTTTTCCTCATCAGAAGTAATGATAGCTTGATATTTTATGCTCATTGCAATTTCACTCCAGTCTCTTTTTCTCTGTTATGTCAGTAATAAAGAGATGAGATAAGTGATTGATTTTATTATATATTAGATTTTGTGAATATAGCGTAGGGTGGGTAGCGTGTTTTTGTGCCGGCCCCATTAGTTTTTTGAGCTATAGTTAATTAACATCAGCATGAACAGTGACAGTTGTTCAAAGGTTATCCATAAGATGTTCAAGTTTCAAAGAAAAACTGATACACTGATACGATCAGAGATATTTTACACCAAATCCAATTAGATCAAATGGGGCCGGCACAAAAAGACGCTACCCACCCTACAAAAATTAAGCCTTTCATAAAGATGGTATCCAATGCCCAAGCATTAGAAAAACTCTTTTTGAGTAAACTTGTACCTAAATCACGTTTACTATGAACCGGTACTGTTGTACGCAAAGCGTCTTTACCTAATTGATGATGACTTCCACGTATTCGTAATACTTGCCAACCGTGTTGATTAAGCTTTTTTATCACTTGTTTTCCATCCATTGTTTATTCCGCGTTAGGCTGAAAGCAAAAACCTTATAAAATACTTCTGTACAAAACAATACACTTGAGCGATTTTTTAGCCAAATAGGGCCTTTCTGGATGAACTGTTAGCTGTTGATTTCTTGGAACAATAATAACATCCATATCTTTCATTGGCATTGCTCTCCACCGGTAAGATAAATAAAAGGCTTATATTTTATAAGCTATGAGCTTTCCATGTCATACCCGAAAATCTCTTTTTTCACAAATAGCAAATTCTTATAAATACTTTTTAATTTTTCTAAATCGGTACTATCATAATTCCGGCTGACAAAATATTGATATTTGTTAGTTCCTAATTTTTCTAATAGGACAAAATTCCAAATCGCTCCAATAATAAAAGCGCCTTTTATCGTCGTGAAACTATTCAACTCAATCGCGGCAATTAATTCGGCTAAAAGTTGCGGTTCAGGATCTTTTGCCGCTTTTGATTTCTTAAATTCTTGTATAAAAAAGTAGGGTTGCTCTGAAAAAAAATACCCTTTAGCGACGACAAAATCAGCTTCCCCATTTAGAATAAACTGCTCTGTTTGATAACATAAATTTTCATCATAAAAATCCCTGATTTCTTTATCAATATTGACAAAGTTAATCCGATTTAAAATTGGGGTAATAAATTTAACCTTCAAATCTTCTTCTTTATAGTTTTCTAAATAAAAAATATTGTTATCAATTAAGTTTTTCAAAAAGTGTATATCTTCTTCATCTAATTTGATGTTTTCATCATTAAACCAGTCGTCGAATTTATGATAATTCAGTTTAGGTTTGATTTCTACAATCTTTTTTAAATCACTAAAACCTATTTGACTAAAACAATAAGTTAAAATTTCTTTTTTGAACTCTTTCTTAATTTCAA
>CAYLRQ010000131.1:0-1996 GCA_964386335.1 uncultured archaeon | reverse complement strand
ATATTTTTTTATTGACATTCTTAATCATAAATATTTTGTGGTAACCAAATTTTAATATATCTTTTTTAGAAGGAGAAAAAATGTTAGAAAAAGAGTTCAATTATTTTAAGATTAATAGAGATTTCTTAATAGAAAAATACAACAAAAAATATATAGTTATTGTTGGTGAGAAAGTTGTGGGTGTTTATGATAATCGAATCAGAGCATTAAAATCCTCCGCTTCAAAATATGGGTTAGGAAATTTCTTAATTGAATATTGTACTAAGGATTTGGACTATTATAATTGGTTTTTTGCAAATTGGTGTTTTGCTGAATGATCAAACACCACGCTTTCACAACTAGATTTAATGGTTTAACAGGTACAATAATAACCGACATATCCATTCAAGAACCAATAAGCGGTAATATTTTGGAAGAAGGAATTAAAGGTTTATGGGATACTGGAGCAACAGGAAGCGTTATTTCTAAAAAAATTGTAGATGATCTGGGATTAATACCAACGGGAAAAACATTAGCTACAGGCGTTCACAGCACTATTGAGGTTAATACATACATTGTTAATGTTGCCCTACCTAATGGTGTTATTGTGCAAGATGTAAGAGTGACTGAAAGCCTACAATTTTATAATTTCGATGTGTTAATTGGGATGAATATCATAACTATGGGTGATTTTGCATTTACAAATAGAAATCGTGAGTCATGGTTTTCTTTTAGAATTCCCTCTGTTAAACATATCGATTTCGTGCCTGAATCAATAGATCACAACCTGAAAGCAGATGGCTTAAATAGAAAACAACGAAGACAAAAGATAAAGAGAATAAAAAAGAAAAAATAGTATATTTTATATTTATAAAGTTTCCTTATAATACCTATTAGATTGAGATCTTCTTTTTTTACCCACGAATTGGCACGAATTCACACAAAAAAACTTGTCAATAAGAGCTTGCAGAAAATTTCTTGTCTGACTGGTCGGGAAAAAGCACTTCTACTTCAAGATTATTCTCTGTATCAAATAAGAAAACTATTTTATAGCTGAATCCTGGAAATTGTACTGAACCTTCCCAGATACCGGCAATATCGGAAGTCGATTTCTTCTCAGTGCAACCGAGTAGTAAAATAAGCAGGATATTGAAAGTGAAGATCACAAAACTTTTTTTCATTTTGTAATTCCCTTAATTCTTTTCATTCCATGCAATTATCGACGCAGGAAGTATGTGGGCGAAATAGAGAAGACTTACTGCAAGCAAAGCATCGATCTGCCCCAGTCCGGATAGAATAAATATGTAAATGATCACCAGTATAGCGATGGCGAATAAGCTGTAAGAAATACTTGTAGCTTTGAAAACGACCTGTACTTCACGCTCATCTAATTTTTTGAAAGATGCATGGGTCATTTTCCAAATACCTGTTTTTACAAATGCATGACGAAAACTTATTATTACAGCAATAAGTGGAATGACCTCAAAAGCCAAAAAGACTGTTTTCAATATCCCCATTCTTACAATGTAGAAAAGCACCAAAATGATGATTATGCTGAAATAATTAATCAGCACCGATAATCTGCTGTTATGTTTTGTTTTGTTCATTAGTTATACTCCTCGTTTTAAATTTAATAGCTCTTCACTGAGCGGTTTCATGGGTTTGGAAGAAAATATGAATTCAATAGGAAGATCAAAGCATTCACTGATGCGGAATGCCAGATCAAGACTGGGATTGTATTCTTCACGTTCAAGGTAGCCGACTGTCTGAAAATTTACCCCTATCTTTTCTGCCAGCTCTTTCCGTGAAAGACCTCGTTCTTTTCGCAATACTGCGATACGGTTATAAATAGTTCTGATTTCCATGGCGCAATAAAAAATTGCATGTGTATAGTATGTCAAGCAATTTGTTGTAAATATACAACATAATGTTTTAAAAAGTCTTCATAAATTGATTTGGTGGGAGTTTAATGGTGACTAATTCCCGCAGTTAAAAATATACCCTTTTATTATGTAAG
>CAYLRQ010000130.1:0-2015 GCA_964386335.1 uncultured archaeon | reverse complement strand
TAAGTGCAAAAAAAAGAAAAGAAAAACATTTTTTCTTTCTTTCATAGTTCTTTGTTAATAATGAGAGTTCTGCGCTCTCAAAATATAAAATAAGGGGGGAAATAAAATAGTCTGGATAACCGGAATATTTATTAAACAGAACTCAATATTCTCAATATGTTTAATAAATATTCGGGTTATTCAGACAAGTAATCACAAGCAAAGAAGCTCTGAAAAAAAAGAGCGCGTCTGGATATTCGCCGATTAGGAGAACAAAAATGGTGTCAATGAAAACAATAGCATTGGTGTTGGTAATAGCATTAGTGGGTGGGATAGTCTATATGACAATAGACGGAGCGTTTGAAATGGGAAAAGTGGTTGCAAATAATATTACCACTTATCCATTTCCATAACCCCCCCTATTTTTTTCTTTTTTTTCAGTTTGAGAGTATTCAACAATATCCTTATTTGAAAATTTCGCTGTGAAAAATATCATTGAACACTCTCAGTTTATCATTTATTGATAGGTTGAAAAAAGAGAAAAACAAAAAAACAGCAATTATTTTAATTGCTGTTTTTTTGATAGTTTTTTATGCTTTGAATTTCATTTTACGCTCTCAATCTTAAATTTCTTTTCTAATTTTTCTAAGTTTTCTGTAATACCGCCGTATTCTAATTCTTTTTCCGGTAACATTGCTGAACCGAAAAATCCTTGTTTTCTTAATCTCTGGGCTTTTTCAGAAACTTGGTTCCTTACATAATCCCAATATACATGTTCAAATACGTCGCCAGGCTCTGTCAATATTCCCTGATTTACAGAAAAAGCCAAACAATTAACAACAGGCGGACCGTCAAAAAATGAAATACAAGAATTCTTTTTTACAGGCATTAATGGTCCTGTGTGGCTTCCTCTCATAAAACCAGATACATACGGAGCAATTGTGTATGGAGAGAGTATCTCGCCTGTGGCAGGAAAATTGTATTGAGTTCTTATCAGCATTACTGGATCGTCTTTACCGACATATTTACCAGCAATATTGTGCAAACGCGTGGTGCTGCAGGAAACAACTTGTTCTCCTGTATGTCTTGAATAAATTGATTCCACAACAAATCTATTAGGATCCCTTAATAGAGTAGCAATATCATAGATTTCTTCTGGCGAGTTAAGTTCAATAATTTTATTTGATTTAGTATAGGAAACATCCATAATGCGGAATGTAAACCCTTTTTTTATTTTTGCTGAAAGTATAAATCCTGAAGTGTGCATTGGGTCGCAAAATGACAAATACAAAGGCAAATTAAAAGCGCCCGCGTCTGTTTTGTCTGCCGCAAACATTAAAAATGGTTCTGCGGGTCTTTCTTCTATCTCTATTTCAGCTACCGCAGGACCCATTCCTTTAACATTGCCTGAAAATGTGTCTTTTAATAAATCCTGTCCTGCTCCGTATAAACCCTGGGACTTGGCTGTTTTTGCGCCTGCCTGAAAACCGTCCCAGCAAAGTTTATGGATTTTTGAATCAAGAACGCCTCTTTTATGAGTACATAAAATAGCGATATCATCTCCTGTATGTCCGATATAATGATCAATCAACAATCCCTTGCTTTTTTTCTTAATATAATCTTTTACTGTTTGAATAAGTTTTTCGCTGGGTTTTATATGTCCGCCAATACTTCCAATATCGGCTTTAATAATAGATAAAGTAATTTTCATAAATTTTGTAAATAATAAACAGGAATTATACTAAATTCAAGAAGAATGAAGTAAAAATTTGCGTATTATCAATTTTATTTACAGCACCCTCAAAGGGAATCGAACCCTTGTTGCCAGAATGAGAATCTGGCGTCCTAATCCACTAGACGATGAGGGCGTGAAACATTTGAGAAATATGGGAAGCTCGGACCTGACCACAAATTTTATCTAATTTTATTATAAAATTAATTATTTGTCCAATCAAAGCATAAAAAACTATCAAAAAAACAGCAATTAAAATAATTGCTGTTTTTTGTTTTTCTCTTTTTTCAACCTATCAATAAAT
>CAYLRQ010000129.1:658-2019 GCA_964386335.1 uncultured archaeon | reverse complement strand
CACTAGTGTCGCGTTAAGCAATACTTCGTACATTAAAATTTAACTAATAATAAAATAAATCAAGCATTTTTTCATTGTACACGACTTGAATTCTGATAAGATGATTCTATTAATAATTTAATAAAATCATTATGTTTCAAGGTAGATATATTTTTTCTCAAATTATCAAATTTATCCCTCGTCGTGAATTTAATCAATTTGTAAGTCGCTATAAAGGTAATTGTCGTATTCGTAATTTAGATTGTCGCGACCAATTACTTGCGTTGATATTCGGACAGTTGACTAATTTAAAAAGTCTACGAGGAATTACTTTGTGCCTGAATGCTCATTCTGATTTACTCTACCACCTTGGTTTTAAGTCAAACAATTTTATTTTATCAACTTTAGCTCGTGCCAATGAAAATCGAGATTGGAAAATATATCGTGATTTAGCTGAATTACTCATTAAACAAACAAGAGAGCTATATATTGATGACAATGATTTTAAAATTGAACTTGATGGAGCAGTTTATGCTCTTGATTCAACTGTTATTGAATTGTGTTTGGCAACGTTTAAATGGGCATATTTTGAACTAGGAAAATCAGCTGTTAAAATTCATACCCAATTAGATTTACGAGGCAATATTCCTTCTTTTTTCCATATAACAAAGGCTAAAGTACATGATGTTAACTTTCTTGATGTTCTTGAGTTCGAAGTAGGTGCGTTCTACATAATGGATCGCGGCTATTTCGACTTCATGAGATTATGGAAAATCAACCAATCAAAGGCATATTTTGTTATTCGAGCTAAAAAGAGTATTTCATGGAAAAGATTATATTCAAAAGAAGTTGATAGCTCAACTGGACTTAGATGCGATCAAACAATCACACTAAAACATTTTTATTCTAAAAAACGATACCCCGAAAAACTTAGACGAATAAAATACTATGACGCATTAACTAATCGGTGTTATATTTATTTGACAAACAATTTTGATATTGATGCTATCAAAATAGCAGAACTTTACAGGCAAAGATGGCAAATTGAATTATTTTTCAAATGGATTAAACAACATTTAAAGATCCAAGTATTCTGGGGTTATTCAGTAAACGCAGTTAAAACACAGATTTGTGTTGCTCTATGTACTTTTCTTCTAGTGGCTATCATGAAAAAGAAATTAAATATCAGGTGTAATCTCTACGAAATTCTACAGATTCTATCAGTGTCTCAATTTGAGAAAACACCTATAAATACGCTACTTTCTGAGTTTGATCTACAGACTTCTGAAGACCAGGCTCAGAAACGCTTATTTTCATTGGATTTTTAACGCGACACTAGTGCCTATAACACTTTGGATTAGGATCATCACTGTATAATATAA
>CAYLRQ010000129.1:0-648 GCA_964386335.1 uncultured archaeon | reverse complement strand
TGTGAGCAAATTAAAAGTCCATGGGGCAAAGCTTGAAAAAATTAATGTTAGTATGACAGGAACTTTAATTAATCAAAGAAAAATTGAAATTTTGAAAAAAGTTGATAAGGTAGAGTTTACTTTAGATAATCTTCCGAACGTAAAAAATCCACTTCGTCCAAAAGGTTTTAATCTTGATACTATGCAAGCTATTGAAAAATTATCAAGTCATAGCATTAATGCTTCGGCAGTTACTACTCTTCACAAATATACGATGAGTGAAGAAAATTTATTATCAATTTACAATTGGCTTTGTGAAAAAAAAGTTAAAATATGGAGTATTTTAAAATTTTATCCAGTCGGAAGAGGTGTTCAAAAAAATGATTTGATATTGCAGAAGGAAAAATATCTTGAAATAATGATTTTTTTAAAAAAATTAAAAGGTTATACGGAAGTTGTTTTTCAGCATTCCATGGATATTTTAAGTGGTACTTATACTTGTCATGCAGGAATGGAAACGATAGGAATTTTACCTGATGGTAGAGTTACAGCTTGTGCGTGGGCTCTAAATAAAGGATGTAATCCGATGGATAATTTTTATATCGGAGAATTACCAAAAGATAATTTTAATGATATACTTAAGAAAGCAAGAAGTGAATTAGGTTATCA
>CAYLRQ010000128.1:0-2036 GCA_964386335.1 uncultured archaeon | reverse complement strand
TTTTTCCATGATCGATATGAGCGACTATACTAATATTTCTAATGTTTTTTCTATTCCTCATCAACTTTACAACATCTTCTGCCATCCATACTGAAAATTTAAATAATCAATTTATCAGTAAAATTTTAGTACCAATATTTATAGGTTGGTTTCCCTTTATGATCCATTCCTACTTCACAATGTCCAATTAGTTCTGCTTCATAGGGCTCTAATTTTTTTATTTCTCTCCTGCTTTTGAGATATGCAGCAATTTCATTACTTACTATATATATTGGTGCAGCAGTGAGAGGAATAGCAAAAGCCATCTCTGGACGTCCTTGTAGCAATTCTTCTATCATAGCCCCTATAGTTGTAGCAAGATAGATTGTATTTACTATTTTGGCCATAAACAAATTTAACAAAACTTTAAATATTCTTTGCTACTTAAAATAACAAAAAATAAATCTTTTTATTCAAAATAAGGTTTTACAATCTCTCGCCATTCATTTAGTGGATAAATAGTTGTAGTTTCTATAATCACACCATTTGGAAGAACCTCTCTGCAACTAATTATATATTCCTCTCCCAAAGATTTTATATAATTCCAAGTATCTCCCAAGTTTTTACGCACATATATTTTTTTTATTTCTTCTTCTGTAACAGGTTTGCCTTCTACTTTGAGTATTCTACCATGTACTTCAAATAAATCTGATTTTGTAAAAAAATCATCAATTTTATTATTTGGGTCGATTTCTCCCATCACTCCATATGAATTAATTTCTCTCCTTGTTTTACGTGAGATATGGTCAGCACAGTCCAGAATACTTCCAGTTTCTTTTTTAGAACAATAAGATTTCAGAATTAATTCTCCTTCGGGAAATTCAAAAGTTAACTCATAATCATATCTACTTCCCCTTATCCTTTTTAGGGGTCTTGAAGTCTCTGGATTGCTGTTAAGAGTAAAAATATCGGCAAAATCCAGAGGATATCCCAGATAGCTTACTTCCTCTTCCAGAAAGACATTAATATCATCTAAAGGAATATTTGCTTTCCTTACTCCCTCATATGTTTCTTTAAATTCCAAGTTTAAAAAAGTATTATTTGGAGAAGGATTGAAATTCAAAGTTTTTAGTATATCAATTACTCTCGCCAAGTTTTCTACAATTTCATCTTTTTGAGTGGTCTTGCACATAATGTGTTCATTTTAAGCGGAGGGAGGGATTTGCACCCCCGTAAACCGGTTTCTTCAAATTTACTGCAGCCGGACGCATAGCTACTCTGCCACCTCCGCATAAACATTTTATCTGTTAAATTTAATTAAAAACTCTTGGCCAAAAAAGGAAATTGAATAATGAAGAATTTAATAAAAAACCATAAAATTAAGGCATATGCCTTTTATTGTTTAAATTCGGGGAGGTTTATCCAAAAAAGAAATTTTTCTTTTTTGGAAATATTAAAACACGCGTGGCAAGCGAGGATTTCCGTTTCTCGGCTTGCGAAAAATCAGATTTCTCTCATTATCCAAAGAAAGAAAGTTTTGATCTCAGATTGCCCATCAATAATCATAGCCAAAGCTCAGAGGGAATATCATCATCTAAATTTAATTTGTTTTTAAATAAATAATTTTGGATATTAATATAAACTTATCGTCACCTTCTAACCACCAAAACACTCTGTAAAACCAAGAACAAAAATATCTTAACTATTAATTTTCTGGAACTTAATCTTTTTATTCCCAAATGCTCTCTAACTTTGCCACTTAAATTTTTTTAAAACCTTTCTTTATTACCCTTCTACTTCCACAATGCTTGCATTTCATGAATTTATTAGGTGACGATTAGTAAATATTAATGGCAAGAATCAATAATATTTTGTATAACTTAAACTCTATACAAGGTTTTCCCCATTTCTTATAGGACAGAATTCTCAATATTATTTCTATTCATTTTACCAACCAGGTTAAGGTAGATATATTTGTTACAGACCGAATTCTCAATATCCCCTCCCTATCCAGAATTAACAGTTAAATTGAATTCTTTGGCTGAGGTCTCATTAAC
>CAYLRQ010000127.1:0-2038 GCA_964386335.1 uncultured archaeon | reverse complement strand
AAATACAACTAACAGCTGAAGCAAAAAAGGGGACAGGCAACTTTTCCCAAACCCCTCTTTATCTTTTCTTCCCTCGACCCTCAATACTCGATATTAGATACTGTATACTATTTCCCTGCCCGCTCACTTCCTATAGGATGATTGACTGATAAAAAAAGTTGCCAAAAAGTGCCTGGCACCTTTTGGCAACTTTTTTATATTTACGCTAACTACACATAAAGCAATATCGCCACCACTCCCAACACCGCCTCAATCCCCATCAACACCAGCACTAAATTCCTCTCACTAATCCCGCCGCATGCCTTCATAATCATCTGGCCCAGCCCTACTGGCCCGCCTTCCGGACAGTACAATTTTCCATCCTTAAAAATCCCAAAACTATAAGGAAACTTATTCTTTGCCTTTATAATAAAATCCACTACATATGGTATTATTATAATTCCACCGGCCATTTCATAATTTCCAATAATTACCACACTTGCAATAACCGTCCCAATAGTTAATGTTCCAACATCACCTACTAATATTTTTGCCGGATACCAATTAAAATATAAGGTGGCAAGAAGTGTACCTAGCATAATAATCGATAATATAAATGCAGTAGTCTCTCCAATCAAATAGGCAATAACAGCCAAAGAACCTACCGCCACCACTCCCATCCCTACTTCCAAACCGTTAAAGCCTGCCAGCATATTAACCGCATTAGCTGCCCCGGTAATCCCTAAAGGCACCAAAGCTAAAGAATAAAAGATACCAAAATCTATCAGCCCTACAAAAGGAATTCTCATCATACTGTATCCTTCTTTAATGGCCATTAAAGGCAAAGCTGCAAATACCGGTATAATCGCCTTAATCCATTGCCGCATAGAAATCAAATCATCAAAAACACCAATTATCACCACGATCAATACAGTAGATAAGACAGCCAGAATCGGGGTTAAACTGACCGAAAGGAATAAATCAAAAAAAGTCCTTAAAAAAATAGCAAAAACTATTCCTGCTCCAAAGCCAGCCACTATTACCAGCCCACCCATTTCAGGAATCTCTTCCTGTTTTTCGCTATTCATATTCTTCCCTACAATTCCTGCCTTCTTCAGTCGAGGAATAACTATGGGAAATCCCGCAAAACTAACTGCAAATGATACTATAAAAATCAAGAATACCATGTACTTTTCCTTTATGCTTTTCTGGATTTATAAAACTATCTTACCAAAAATATTTTAAATCAGCACTGCCCTAAACCTTTAAATTTACCGTATCATTATTTTATTGTCATATTTCTATATTATTACTACAAAACTACTCAAAAATCCTTTTTTTCTAAAAATAAATTGCGAAAGGTTATAGGGATTTGTAAACAATATAAAGAGGCAGACAACTTTTTTGTAATAAAAAGTAGCCAGTCCCCTTTTTTCTTATTTTTACTTATCCTCTATTTAACATTATTAAAAATATTTAAAATTATTTTTGTATTTATCTTAGGTATACCGTATTTTTTTAAACCACAAAGAAAACCTACACCCCATGAAATATTCATTACAGCAAAAGTCAAAGGCAAAATAAAAATATATTTAAGACCTTTTTTAAGAGAAATCTTCATACTAAAAAAAATATTAGTAATTATATAAATCGTAGGAATAATTAATCCTAATCTTAAATTAAAAAATAACATTATAAGAGAAATTACTAAAAATATTACAAAAGTAGGTGGAATAAGATGCCTATAGGCTAAAGAATTAGGATGATCTATGAGAGTTTTAACTTTCCAAAGTCCATATATATAACGTTGTTTTGCAAATTTTTTTAGGGATGAACGAGCAACATATTTAGAACGAATTTTTGGAGAATAATAAATTTTCCCTCCATTTTCTCTTATTCTATAATTAATCTCATAATCTTGACCTATTATGTATTTTTCATCATATTTATTTAATTTTAACAATTCATTTTTTTTATATACGCCTGCAAATACTGATTCAACGTACATTTCCTTATTAGAAAAATGATAATAGGCATTACCTACTCCAAAAATAGATGA
>CAYLRQ010000126.1:0-2050 GCA_964386335.1 uncultured archaeon | reverse complement strand
TCAAACTTGAATTATAATGCAACGGGACTCTCTCCACCATGCCAACTCTGTCTTGGCCTAACTCTTATTTTATAAATTCTCTCAGAATTGTCATCTAAAATTAATGCAACCCCCTTCAGTTTAGGAAGTTCGTCAAGATATTTTTCAATAGAATAAAGCATATAAGTTTGCATAATTGCTTTTAGAGCATTAATATCTCTCTGGGAAGTTAATCTGTGAGCGATAACTAAATCGGCCTGAGACAAAACATCAGAATGCAGTTTATCAGGCATCTGGGTGATAAAAAGCTGGGATATCCCTGGTTGTCTTCCCTGTCTGATTACAGTTAAAATTATATCTGAAGCAGCAGTCGTTCCTGTAGAGGGAATGAAATTGTGAGCCTCATCGGTAATAATCCAGCATAATGGAATATCTCTTTCTTTCTTTTCTTCTTCTATTGTTGATAATTCTTCTTTTCTTCTCGCCATAACTCTCGCCTCATAAATTTTTTTCATCAGCAATCCAACTATTAAACTTTTTACATTCCATCCGACACCTCCTCCAAAAAGACTGACATCAAATATCACAATTTTTCCGGGTTGCAAAAATTCGTATATATCAGTTCCTTCACTTGAGAAAATTCCCCAGTTTTTTGTGTTCAGCAACATGTTTTCAACCTTCAGTTTTATTTTTTCATCAAAATCCTCCTCTCTTAATTTTGATGCAATATCATCAATGGAATAATTACCTTTCATTTTGTTCAAAACTTTTGACAGCAAAATTCCTTCTAGATCATTTTCATCAAATCCAAGAGAATAGCACCAATCGGCGGGAGTTAATTCGTTTGGTTTGAAGGAGAAAGTTCTATCATATAAAACACCCATCTTATCAAATTTATCTTTTTGTCCAAAAGGAACATATTCAAAAACTTTAAATCTTTCAGGTTTTAAACCCCACTGATAGAGCAAATCTCTTTGTTTGTTATTCGGATATTTCATGCTCCAGAAAATTCCCTGAGTATCAATTGAAATAATGCAGAGATTTCTTTTTATCTCTTCTGGCAATTTGTACATTTCTTCCGCAAAAATCTGACTGGTATATGATTTGCCAGAACCTCTTTTTCCAACTATAACAATTACATGAGGCCTTAAAACATCAACCTTTATTTCACTTGCCAGATGGGTTTCGGTTCCTGTTCCGACAATATTTTTTCCAATAATTATTGTCCCCTTATCTCCATATTTTTTTAAATCATCCCAATCTCTTCCAACAATAATTTCCGGCATAATTAAGGATTTTTATTTAAGAATTATTTATATATTTATATCTTTTCTAAACAATTACAAACCAAAATACAAACTCAAATAATAGAATATAACATACAAGATAAATCCAAGCATTCCAAGAAGGAGGACTCCTATTGCAATAATCTTTGCATAATTTATGTATTCTTCTTTATCCGGTTTTGTGGCAATGCTCATGATTCTCCTGCACTGCTTTAAAAATGATCTTATTTTTTCCATCATTATTTAATTTTATTAAAATAATAGGTTTATATATTAAACTTAAATATGGACTGGACAGATTTTCAATTATTATATTGGTTCTTTAAGAAAAGCGGCAAGGTTCTGTATCTTGGAACTCCAGAAATACTAAGATTTGCAATTCTAAATTCCAAAGAGGTTTATTATATTTCTCCAGAGAAAATAGACTTTAAAAGCCCAAGATTGAAAAAATTTGTAGAAAGCCCTCAAGATTTTGATTTATCTTTATTGCCAAAAAAACTGAACAGAATTATAAATTTCTTGCCCTTCAATGTAGTGACCAGTTTCAAGATAATGAGCCGATATTTAAACTTGCTGGAGCCAGAGGAAAAGATTCTTATTAAATTACAGGTTCCAAAAAAACAAGTACAGTATACGGATATAATGATTAATGACCTGCTTCCTCCATTCAATATTTCCAGACTATCTTATTTAAATATTGAAGGATACAAATATGTAATAGGGAAGAAATTGCGAATATGAAGATAATGATCAATTAGGAAAATCCAGTAAAAAATGATAAAAAA
>CAYLRQ010000125.1:0-2059 GCA_964386335.1 uncultured archaeon | reverse complement strand
AATAACGGTATTAATTCCTAATTTCTAATTTCTTTATTAGTTGTCCTTTAAGGTTATAAATGTCAATTTCTGCTTGTTCGTTTTGTTGGTTTGTTCGTTGAGACTGTTCACATCTTATGCCACCTTCTTCAATAATTTATCAGCTATAGCTTTGGTAATATTGCACATTTTTATGGTATCTTGACATTCTTTTAGTAAATCAATCTGATTAATGAAACATTTTCCAAAATGCCTTTTATCCCGAATTGCTTCTTTTAACCATAAACTTGTGATCAATTGGTCTACAAATTTTTCTGATTTTAAACCATATCTCTTAGCAATAATTTTTTCGATTTTTTTATTCCATCTTTCAGCAGCATTTGAAGTAAGAGATTTTGTAAGATTTTTCCAATTACCCAATATATTTTTTTTCACATACTTGGATACTTTTGGGGAACTAATCTCCATCAATTTTCTCGCAGCTCTTTTTCTTCCAAAATGCGTTTTGTTATTGAATATATTTTTGGCTAGGCGTATCATTCTTTTGTGTTTTTCAGGATTTTCATAACTCAAGTAGATATTTCTTATCAAATTTTTGAGTTTATGAAATTTACAGAGTTGATGTGGAACAGTTAGGAACACAGCTTTTCTGCCGGCTGCCAGCGAAGAACTGCCATCTGAAATAATTAGTTTTGGTTTTCCGTAGAGCCTATAAAATCCTTGGAAGAACATTTTCCAAGTATCAGCTTTTAGGTCTGAAACTACCATAAAATACAGAAGAAAACCGGTTGTGTCATCAACAATAGAAAGTACATAATGCCATTTACAGTTAATTTTTACCCATTTTTCATCAACACTAATAATTCCGCTCCACCATCTTATTGATTCAATTATCTTTCTTTTGAGAAAAGGAAGTTTATAAAACCAATTATGGATTGTTGTTTTACATACACCAAAAAGCATTGCAAGAGGTTCAAAATTCATATCACAACCAACAAGGAACATAATTAAAAGGAATTTTGTATATGATTCTAAGTCTTTATGGAAAGAGATTTCATTCTTTACTTCTTTTCCGTCTTGCTGCAATGCCGGAAATATGGAGATGATTTTTTTACGTGTTTTATTGGAAAGATTTTCTTCTGCAAGAAGCTCTTTCAAAAAACGTTCTTTATCAATACGGCACTTTTTAGAAGAGATCAGTTCATCATAACGCTTTTTTAATTTTTTGGAATCAATTCGAGAAAAATATTTTTGGAAAGTAGCAAATGACATTTCGTATTCCGGATAGTCTTTAGAAAATGTTTTATACTGCTCTTGAATAGGCAATAGTGGCATTTCTAAAATAAGACTTTCTATAATTGAAAAAGCTTTTTCTAATTTTATTTTTCTTTGCAAATACGACAAAAAATCTTCTCCACAAGCCTTATAAAAGCGAAAGAAATTATCGGTATCTTGCCGATGTTTTAAATTAAATATATCAGAAATATCCTGAAACGTGAAAACATTCTTACCATTTTCCTTTCTAAGCTCTCTTAGAAGCACATAGAGGACTTTTCGGTTGTTTTCGTTGTCTGATACTTCAAAGCTTATTGGTTCATTACTTTGGAAAAATATTTTCTCGTTTGTGCAGATGACAATAACTGCTTTTCCCTTACTACCAGCCTTTTCAGAGGCTAATTTTACGAAATTACTTTTAGATTCATTTTTGATTTATTTTATAGAAAATTGGTATGTTGGCAAGTCTTTTTTTAAGTGAATATTTACAAGATTTTCAGAAAATATCCGGCTTTCAAATCTTGCAAATAATAGCGAATAACTTGAACTTTGATGAAAAGTTGATACCTGTATTTGGTGTTTAAAAAAAGTCAATTTGAGAAATACTAGCTGATTAAAAAAAATGTGCACTTTCTTATGTTAGAAAAACTAACAAGCTTGATTATTAGTGAGGTTGAAGTTGAACAGTCTCTGTTCGTTGCTAAACTCAAACGAAATAGTAGTAGAAGGATTAAAAGGATTTGGGTAGTTACCAAGAAGCATAGTTTCGCAAGGAATAGTTTCGATATCAGAACTTGTTGAAGTA
>CAYLRQ010000124.1:0-2100 GCA_964386335.1 uncultured archaeon | reverse complement strand
TCATTAAATTAGTTGATCAAATTTTAGAAAAGAAAAAAGGTAATCCGGAAGTGGATGTGGGGGAATTGGAGAGGGAGATTGATAGGATGGTTTATGGGTTGTATGGGTTGGGGGAGGAGGAGATTGAGATTGTGGAAAAGAATACAAAAATTGACATATAGGCATTTGTCCTGTATAGTTTAGATAAGTAAAGTAATGTTTAATGCTATGTTTAAATCACTAAAAATTAAAAATTTTCGCGGTGTAGAAAGTTTAGAATTGCAAGATTTGAATCAAATAAATATTTTTGTGGGCGAAAACGGCGTTGGAAAAACGACGCTTCTTGATGCTGTATTCATTGGCATAAATCCGAATAACGCGGAGTTAGCATTTAGAACAAATATGTTTCGCGGTTTAGAAAATGTCGATGAAGATTTTTGGCGTTTGTATTTTTATAATTTGGATTCCGAAAATATAATTCAAATTGACCTTGATGGACAATATAGCAGGAAAATAAGGGTTGGACCATATTTTTATACCAAAGAGACAATTTCTTTGGAAAAAGAGGACGATAAAAATAAAATTAGATCTGTGGCTACCGCAGAGTCGGGATTAAAAAAATTAGTTGGATTAAGAACAGCTTTTGGCAGATGGGGTGAAGAACACAAAACAATGTACCAAGCAAAAATATTTCAAGACGAGAAAGGAATTCATTGGAAGGGAGATAATGATTATCAAGAGTTGTTGAACGGCAATTATATGAATAATCGCACTGTTTCAGACAATGTAAATTTATTCAGAAAATTTGCTGAAATATCAACTGCGAATAAAGAAGGAATCGTATTAAAAATGCTGCAAGATTTAGAACCAAATATTCAAGACATTGAATCTCATACAATCAAGGGAATTGTGATAAAAGATAAAAGATTTTCAAGGAAAGTAAGCATTAACATTTACGGCGATGGCATTTTAAGATGTATGCATTTAATCTGTAATGTTCTTGAGTATGATTCAGGAATAACATTGATAGATGAAATAGAGAATGGTCTTCATATAAATAGCAGGGAAAAAGTTTGGGGCACTATTTTT
Organism: uncultured archaeon; assembly: GCA_964386335.1. Lineage (GTDB taxonomy): Archaea > Aenigmatarchaeota > Aenigmatarchaeia > QMZS01 > QMZS01 > QMZS01. The sequence goes on along the minus strand of CAYLRQ010000124.1, from coordinate 1,032 downwards.
AATCTTTTGCAGCAAAAAGAAAATAGGCAAATTTTTGCTACTACTCATTCTTATGAGATAGTTGAGAGTTTATTTAGAGTTGCTAAAAAAGTAAATAAAGAAAACTTGATTTCTCTTTTACGGCTACAAAAAGATAGAAACGAAAAAATGATTGTTGTAAAGTATTCAGAGGAAGAACTTGAATATGCTCTTCAAAATAAAGATGAAATAAGATAAGTTTCAAATTTATGTCCAAAACGATTATTATAACCGAAAGCTCCAAAGACGGCGTTGATAAAAGATTGCTATCTGGATTAATCAAATGTAAAATTTCAGATAGTTTTTTAAATTTAGTAGAATTTAATCCGTCTGGAAGTATTTCTGATGTGCTTAAAAAATTAGAAACAGGATTGCGGGAAAGAAAATTTATAAATAGAAATGTGGAAAACTTGCTGATAATAGTTGACGCTGATGAAAATCCAGAAAATCGTTTTAAAGAACTTAAAAAAAGCTTATCTAAGAATTCAAATAAAAATTTTAATTTGCCTGATAAATTAAATGAGGTTAATAAAGAAGATAGCAAAAAAATAAATGTTGGCATCTTTTTATTTCCAGATTGTGAAAACAAAGGCAGCCTTGAAACGCTTTGCTTAGAAGCGTTAAAACATGACAAACGAGAAGAGAAATTAGATTGTGTAAAAAAGTATTTTGATTGTTTGGAAAGTAAAAAAATTGAGACGAATAAAGCGACTGAGAACAATAAATCAAAATCAAAATTTCGTGTGTTTATGGCAACGCCGGATCCAGATTGTTATGTTGATAGTATTATTGATTACATTGATTTAGAATCAAATGTTTTTAATAAAGTAGCTGATTTTATTAAAAAAGTTGATGAATAAAAATTAAATAAAAGTTTATATTTAAAACAAAAATCGCCATTCACGGCGGTTTTTGTTGTAATAAAATTATCTCTCGCAAAAACTGCCTTCCAACCAGTCCCCAATATTTTCCAAGCAAATAAAATTCACTAAAACATTTTACCCGCGTAAAAAC
>CAYLRQ010000123.1:0-2143 GCA_964386335.1 uncultured archaeon | reverse complement strand
GCATATATTTCCCAGTTTTCACCAAGATCATTAGAAAAATAAAGGGAAAAGCTTGTAGTAAAAGCATATAAGGTATCTTTATAACTGAAAAATTCCAGAGAGGAAGGAACATCCATTGCATGATAATCTCCTGTAGGATAAACGAGATAAGGATAAGTAAAATTGTGTGTTCCTATGAAAAATCTACTACCAAATGATTTCATATCAGAAATACTCAAAACACCAGAAAAGAAATTATAAATTTGAATTGATTTAATTTCTATGCCTGACAATGAATTATCAAATTCATAATCAATTATGCAAAAATCTTGACCATTTGGATTGTTAACAACCGTTAAAAATTGGTTTTGATTATTGAATGCCCCTATTGGTTCCCAAAAACTATTTACTACTATATGTGAACCTGGTGAATAAGTGCTATCTATATCTTCAATATTTATATATTCATAACCATATGATCTTACAATAGGATTTTCGTTTAATTTCAAAACGATAGCAGTTAAATTCTCATTGGAATAGGCAGAAATATAATCAGAAATAACGGGCTTATAATTCATTGATAATGGATTAAAACCATAATCGTTATTATAGACCTTCAATGGCTCATCTTCACCAGAATTGAATTTCCAAAATTTATAAAGCGTAGATAGGAAAAATTTATTTTCTTCATAAACATGACCATTAAGGATTATTTTATTAACCCCATCCAATTCCTCCACCAGTTTCCATGAGGGTTCTTCTATAACTGTTTCAGTTATTGTTTTTGTACAACTATTGAGAAAAGCAAATACAACTGTAACAACAAACACAATAGTAAATTGTTGTATTGCTTTTTTCTTTAATAATATGCTTTTGTGTATCATATTAAATAACTATAATTTTTTATTTCAAATAATTTTCTAATATTTAAGTTTGTCAAATAATTCTTAATATTTTTCAAAAGCTAAACACCCCTTTATTATTTGTAACTTCTTTATATTTATGAGCAGCGGGGTTATCTCACAAGATGACCGATTTCTGTTTGTACATAAAACAAATCCAATATTTCGGACAGTTCGGGGGATAGCGCCTATATTACTTTTCCATATTAAGGATAATGAAGCTCCTTTTGAAAAGGAAATTGAATTAAGGAGTGATTTATAGGAAAATAAAAAATGAAATAATTTTCTTTTTTGCATTTTGGGAAATATACTCTGCCACTTATTATTTGATTCGGTCCTAAACTTGTCTTTCGCAGAGTTGTTGATTTCCATTTATCTCTTATATTATTAAATCTTTTTATTTTTCCCATATACCTTTTCTCAAATTCTTGTTTGTCTATTCTATCTTCCTCTCTTTGTAATTGTTCTTGTTCCATTTCTTCTCGAGTTTTAGTTTTCCCCAAATTGGCAATAAAACCTAAAAAGTTTAAAAAACCTACTGATGCCTCCCTCAATTTATATCCAGCATAACTAGCATCTTCCCGCGATATTTCTTTTTCAATTTCTAGTATTTTTTCTTCGGGATCAATAGCATATACTTCTTCTTTAGTTTTTCTTATGTAAGTTAAATCTTCTAGTTTAATATATTGAGTATAGTAAAATTGGCCTGGAACAAACATTATTGTATCTTTTGTTTGATTAGCAATTTCTAAATTAAATATTAAATACTTTCTGTCAGCTTCTTCAAAGGCAATAGCAACAGAAATTTCATTGTCATTATAACTAAATACTTCTTTTCCTAAGTGCCAATGAATTTCTTTTGATATCGGATGTAACCGAATAATTGGTCTTGGTCTTGGGGCACATGAAAGTAATATAATACAAATAAAAGGTACAATAAGCAGTAATTTCTTCATCTTTTCATCAAATCCTTTTATTTTTTTCAAAAGTTAATTTTCCTTTTTCTTTACCATCATCTTCTTTGTAAGTAAAGAATTCATCAACATTTCTATAGAAAATTCCGCTTAATGTAGTGATATACACCTTGCCATTAAACTCATTAATAGATGTAATTTCATTTCCTTCTAAACCCCAATTATCTAATTCTTTAACTTCTCCTGTATTAAAATTTATTTCATGAATATCATCATCTCTATGGCAACACAATTTACCGGCAATTTCAAAACAACTTACCCAGGTTGAAAGTTGTCCAAACAACTCCC
>CAYLRQ010000122.1:0-2150 GCA_964386335.1 uncultured archaeon | reverse complement strand
ATACTCACTTTTTAAATGGAAGTCTCTACTTTTCTCTTCTAATTTCCACTCATTTTCTTGTCAAAAATACCCTTTTCCAAAAATCAATCGCGGATTTTGGGAATTAGGGATTTACTGTGGTATTATGGACAAGGCACCAAGGAATAGGTATCTTTCGTCTAAACAACGCAGAAGGAACAAGCGGCTAACTAAGATAAGGCCATCTGTCGACAAGGTATTTGGACCTCAAGAAGGTTTATGGTACGGGTCAGAGTGAGATATGTAGGGCTTGTGAAGAATCAGGGGCATTTTTATATTCTTGGCATGCCATGAATTTAAAACGGATGCTTAAATTAGCTCAGGCTTAAAGAAAAAGAGGTTTTCAAATCATTTAAAAAAGATAAAGACAGAGAAGGTCATTTAAGATTAGCTCTTGAAAGGTATCAAATAACAGGACATTGGGCTAAAAAATAAGGGTTAACTTTTAAAATTGTTTTGAGAAAATATAGCCTACAATCGCTTTCAACGGTTTTTTGCAGGAGTCTCAAATATTTGTGAGGTCAGATAATTGCAGTTTTATAGTCTATAATCTCTCTGATCCCTCTTGAGTAAAGTTTATACTTCTCTACTTCATCTGAATCTAACATGCACTCAAAATTATTCTCTAACAGTTTTCCATATTCTCTTATATTCAAAGTATTTATCCAAAGATCAAAGAGAGATTTAGCTCTTCCTTTAATTCCTACTCTGTTAAGCTGTTTCAACAATAAAGATATTACACGAGTAGCAGCTGTGTGGATGCTAAAGTCACCTATGGTTGGGGCTATAAGACTATCCCAGACTATTCGCATAGTTAAACTCGCTTTGCTGACTTCTCCTTTGAACATCTTAACCACATCATCATAATACTTTTTCTTAGCTGCCAATTTTTTGCGTAACGGCAAATCTTCGTTCTCAAGGATATGAGCTAGCTCTGAGTATCTTCTTCGGAATACGGAAAATTGGTCTCGTAATCTTAGTATCTCTGAAATATAGTCCGTTGGAGAAGCGGGAGCCTTTGATAATATAATTGCAGTGAGAGGAGGAACAAAAAATCTCACTGGCATACCGAGTAGTGCTAAAGCTTCCACCTCAGACCGAAACAGTTTTACTAGTTCATCATATATCCCTTTAGAAATAGGTTTAACACTCTTAGCAGATGTTAAAGCTGTAACGGACATACGCGGAAAGTCAGGCATAAATGAAGTCCCCATAATCTCGGCGACAGCGTCATATACCAGTGCTCTAGCGAGGAACCAAAAACACGCACTCTCACTCCTAGTATCAAATGCCTCTCTACGGAGCCACCTAGTCATTTTTTCAATACTGACTTCCGCATAGCCACCAAGGGCAACACAAAAGGAAAACAGTTTTAGATAAAATAAACGGTCCATATCAGTAGGACATATTCGTTGGTTAACTACAGTCATCACGTCAAGAGCTCTGATTTCATCTTGATTACATAGAAAACAATTTTGGAGATTAGCAAAAAATTTATTTTGGAAATTTACGTTCTTAAACATTATGCGTAACTGTGATTCTTCAATTTGTTCCAAAATTCCTGTTTGTTGAAGAGCAGAAAATACCGTATCCGCTGGTTGGTCTCCGTGTTCGCCCAAAATAATAAGCTTGTCAAAAAGTACTACTCCTTCAACTAAGGTATTAAAATCTTCGAACATAGGAAGAGAAAATTCGGATTTAGTGATTAAAGCTTCTGTGGCAATAAGGTGATTATAACCAATAATAAGAGAAGACGGTGAAAAAACATTCATTGTTTGTTTTTTTAATGATTAGTTGTAGTCAATTAGTAGTCTTGTGCACCCTGCTCATTTCGTGACGTTGCTAAGTGTCTTTTGTCTAATGAGCAGTATCGGATATACCAACACTGTTTGACTCTTCTATCCCACCAGATATTTAAGCTGTTTCAATTAAATGTATTTGCACTTATAGACCAGCCGTATGATTATATTTAGCACAAACGTTTAGTAGCGTCAAGTCCCCAGATCCGCCCCAAATCCTCGTTTGTCCTACAAGAAACCCCGTAAGTATGCTATAATAAAGCAATTTTAAAAGACTGCCTTTCACCTAAAAGGTGAAAACACCTTAAGGAATAAAATTATGAAAATAACTTA
>CAYLRQ010000121.1:0-2153 GCA_964386335.1 uncultured archaeon | reverse complement strand
AACTTTTTTCTACCTTTTGATCTTCATTTATATCGTTCATTATTCGTTCTCTTGTGGGTCTAACGGCAGTCATCAGTTGCCGCCGTAATATACCATCAAAACTTGATAAAAAGCACAGAACTCCGATAATCCACTGAACTTCAGAAATTGCGCCAGCGCGAGGCGGTCAACTGCATGACTTTGTTAGGCGTATACACTACTTGCATATAAAATACTAAAACTTCAATGACATGAATGCTACCTTAATCGTTCAATCATTAAAGATAATTCCTTTCCAATATTTTTCCCACCGCCAATACTTTTATAATAAATTTCACCTTTTTGATTTATAATTATATGAGATGGGTATAAAGAAATTTGATAGTCTTTTGCAATTTTATCAGACTTAGGAATAATGTAATAATTAAATATTGTTTTCTTGAGATATGGTTTTAACACTTTTTCTTCATCTAATGAAAAAGCTATAAATACGACATCTTTATATTTATCAACCAACTTATTCAATTCTGGTATTTCAGCCTTGCAAGGACCGCAACCTGTAAACCAAAAGTTTAATACAATTATTTTTCCTTTTAATGTGCTTAATTTCAATTTTTCTTTTTTAAGCGATACTACGTCAAAATCAGGTGCAATTTTTGATGAATCTTTCTTTGCTGCAACTTTCTTTGTCAGCTTATTAAAATATTTTTCAAAATCATCAGGAAAGTTATGAGTTTTATTATAGATAGATAATAAATAATTTTTAGCTTGATTATCACCTTTATTCCATGCTTCTAAAAATGCCTTCTCGGCAAGTTTGTAATTTGCTAAATCGAACCAAATTTTTCCTTCTGTAATATATGAATCAGCAATATTGAAAATTCTTAAGCTTTGTGAAGCTTTAATAGAGCTTAAAGCTTTTGCGAATTCTTTTTGCTTATAATAAATATCAGCTTGAATTTTGTATGACAACCCCAGAAACTCATCATTCATTTTCCCCGAAATATCCTTATATAATCTATATTTTCCAGCTATTGTTAAATCAATTGATTTACTTATAAATTCTAAAGCTTCATCTAAATTAGAATCGTTATTTATTAATATTTTAGCCAGTAAGTTATATGGAATTGGATTAAGATTTTCTATTTTGCACCAATGTTTACAAATATTTTCAATTGTCAAACTTGAATATTTGGAATCATTATTACTTAATAATTTCCATGAATACGGTAATTCAGGATTTTGATTTATCAACTTTTCAGTTAGCTCTTGTATCTCTTTTGGTCCTTTGCCTTTAATATGTTGAGTAAATATTTGATAATTGTATGATATTAAAGCATTAAAAGTTAATTGGTGAGACGGAAATTTTTTAATCATTTTTTTTATTACGTCTCGGCTTTTTTCTTCATCGCCAATTAATAAATATCCATAGGATAGAGAATAAAATAATTCAACAGACTCCACCTTTATTTCCTGGAGTTTTTTGATATCTGCTGTAACTAAGATGTTTAAAGAATCTTGATGCTCCCAACTGAAATAAAACCATTTATCCCTATAAACAGAATAATTATTTGGATAATGCCGAAGTTCATTGTTAAAATGTTCGTGAAATGTATTCATATTCATTGATTTATGGCAAGCATTTCTAACAGGGATTCCATCATTACGATAAATCATTGTAGAAACAGCAGCATTATAATCCCACGACTTAGATGAAAGTGTAATAAAATGAAATGTATAATTAGCTGCATTTTTATCGACAAGTTGGCTGCAAACAAATTGATTGTTTTTTCGTTTTAAATTTTGCCACTCTTGCTTAAAATTACCGTCTTGATATGTAATCCAGATAACCGCAAAAACACTGTCATTAATTGAAAACATGGGATTTTCAGCAAAAGGTTCATAACAAATTTTGAGAACATCGCCTTCTTTCGGTTTTTGGGGTTGAATAAATGAAATTTGTGCAAAAGTAAATTGGTAACAAAAAAGTATTAAAATGATAAATGGTAAATAAAATTTGTTTTTCATAAACTCTCCATAATATAATAAGTAAATATCAACAGTAGATAATTAAGAATTACCATAACAATATTTAAAATTATAAAGCTATAGTTACGCCTAACGTTTGAGTTCAGCGGCGGCTGTTAGCCGCCCGCTGGAACGATTTGTTGTGT
>CAYLRQ010000120.1:0-2183 GCA_964386335.1 uncultured archaeon | reverse complement strand
GACAAACGGTAAATCTGGAGGAGCTTTGAGTTTTGACGGGGTTAATGATTATGTTGAAGTTCCTGATTCTCCATCTTTAAATCCTTCCGATGATTTTTCTGCCGAGGTGTGGTTTAATGCAAACACAATAACTGCTTGGCAGGGAGTAATTTCCAAACTAACAAATGTAAATTACGGAGGAGGAAAAGGTTGGAATATACAAATCGGAACCGATCGAAATATTGCTTCTTTAATGGCTGATTCTTCAGGTCATTGGGTTTATTTAAAAACTAATTGGGTTCCGTCAACAAATACATGGTATCATGTGGTTCTTGTTCATCATTTAAACAACACAAATGAACTTTATGTAAATGGAAATCTGGAAGCAACAAATACGCATGAGATATCTTTTACTAACAATCCTTTTCAGATGGGTAAATTTTATACCAATACTAATAGTTTATATTTCAACGGCACAATTGATGAGGTTAAGATTTATAATCGGGCTTTAACCCCCGCCGAAATACAGCAGAATTTTGAGGCGGGAAGATGAAAGGAGAAATTATTTTTGGGATAAGATAAAAATATGATAACTCTTGAGCAATCTGTGGAAAAATGCAGGGATTTCCTTGCAAAAATGAAGGGTGCAGAGATAAAAATAGCCGACAGGGCAAAGTTAATAGATTTGTTGAATTTTGAAGTTTTAAAAACGCAAGAAACAGAAAAAGAATTTATTATTGAATGCAGACTTAAAGAAAACTTATTTTCCGATTCTTTTGCAGAATATAAAATTAATATTAGCAAAGAGACAGGTGAAATTAAAAATATTTTGAGAAAAGGGAGGGACTATGAAGAATAATGAAATCGTTTTGGATACCAAACCTTTGATTATGGCAAGTGGAGAAATAATAAAGCAGATAGGCCGGAAGTATGGAGAAGATAAATGCTTGATATTAACAGAATTTTTAAAGGAAAAGAAAATTTCAACCACACCAGAAGTTCTTGCAGAATTTTATTCTCTGATTAAATCCAATTTTGGAGAGAATTTCTCAAAATATTGCTTAGAAACTTTAAGAAAACTTTTTGAAGAAATAAATGAAATTTATGTTGAAAAAGAAAAGATAATAGATGATAACAAATTTTCTGAGTTTGGATTTACAGATATAAGTTTGGTGAAATCAGGAAAATTATTGTTAACTTCCGATTTTCCACTTTACAACTATGCAAAAAATCAGGGTGCAAGTGTAAAATACCTTGATGAAATTTTTACTTTAGGTGCTGGAAGATGAAAGGAAACAAAACCATTCTGGGTTCAATTTTGATAATTGGTTTGGTTTCAATTATCCTTGCCGGTTCTACAACAGGGGCTTTTTTTAAAGATGTTGAAACTTCTAAAAATAATTCTTTTAGTGTCAGATCTTTGGATTTGAAAATCACAGATAATGATGAAGGTTGGGGAAACGGAATTACTGGAACTTGGACAGCAACAAATATGAAACCGGGAGATAAATGGGTTTTTAATACACCTTTTATTAAATTTTTCAATGACGGAAGTATCAAGGACAACCATTTTGAAATAACCTGCAATTATTCAGTAAAAGACACCTGCAACACATCAGACCCGGATTATTTGGAATCAGATACAAATTGCACTACTAATTTATATCCTGATGAAATGGCAAAAGAAATGGTAATTACCAAAAGCATTTATCGTGGAATTGAAAATAGCAGAAGTTTTTGCATTAATACATTGAATGGAAAAAAATATACCTCTTTTCATTCAACCGGCAGGTATTGTTTTGGCAGGATATTAGGGAATAGCAGCGATTGGAAAATTGAAGACAAAGATGGAGACGGAAAGATAACTTTCTATGATCTAAAAATGGATAAACTCGATAATTTACCAACTCCGAATGAGGAAACTATTTATACAATGGATATTAAATTTGATGAAGACGCTGGCAATGATTTTCAGGGAGACACTTTCAACCTGACGATGATTTTTACTCTAAATCAGGATGCAAGCCAGTAATCTGAAAAGTTTTTTATATTTTATTTTCAAATAGTAGTATGAAGAAAAACAAAATTTTAGGTTTAATAATTATTTTATTACTGAGCTTTTTTTCTTATTTCTGGTATCAAGCTTATATGGGAGAATTGCAGTTTAAAACAGTTCTTTCAGGTTCAATGTCTCCGGCAATAAA
>CAYLRQ010000119.1:0-2198 GCA_964386335.1 uncultured archaeon | reverse complement strand
AATTTAGTTATAATAATTTCTTTGTCGTGACCTTTACAAGGACCAAAAAGGTCACCAAAAAGGTCACCAAAAGAGTCACTGAAAATCAAAAGAAAATATTAAATAATATAGAAGAAAATCCATATATCACCACACAACAACTATCTGAAAAAGTTGGTATTTCAGATCGAAAAATAAAAGAAAACATAAAGAAATTAAAAGCAAATAATATTCTGGAAAGAATTGGTCCTGCAAAAGGCGGATATTGGAAGATAAAATAAAAACGAAAAAACCAAATGATCTTCTTAAAATTCCCAAACTCGTCAATATTGATTTACGTGAATGGGAGGAAGAGGGGATAAAGATAAATATTTATTAAATAATTTAGCAAAAATAAAAAAAAGAGTATAAAATAAAAGAGATTTCGTATAAATAATCAAAATTATTAGTAGTGTTCTTTTAAAGGAAAAATTGAATGCAAAAAGTCAAAAAATACAGCACTCATATCAAGGATTGGCCGGAGGAGGACCGTCCTCGCGAAAAATTACTAAAAAATGGCGAACACACTCTGAGTAATTCCGAATTATTAGCTATTCTGGTAAGAAGTGGCATAAAAGGTGAAAGTGCTATTGATCTTGCTCGCAGAATTTTACAAAGATTTAAAACATTTCGAAGTATGAGCCATGCTGATATTTCACATTGGAAAGAGATAAAAGGATTGGGGATTGCAAAGATTGCCCAGATTAAATCAGCTATTGAAATTGGGAGAAGGTTTAGAGAAGATGAGATATTAAAAGAGAAAAATTCTATAAATTCATCTCGAGATGTAGCAGAAATCATGATGCCCAGGATGAGGGATCTTAAAAAAGAATTATTTAAAGCAATTCTTCTTAATTCAAAAAGTCAAATTATTGAAATTATTGAAATAGAAAAAGGAACAGTTGACAAAGTCAATCCTATATTGAGGGAAATATTTCATCAGTGTCTAAAATATTATGCGTCTTCTATTATCTGTATTCACAATCATCCCTCAGGAAATCCTAATCCCAGCGGTCCTGATAAAAAATTTACTTCAGAGCTAAAACAGGCAGGCTGTATTTTAAATATTGAAGTTCTTGATCATATTATTATTGGAGATAATGATTATTTTAGTTTTGCAGATGAAGGCTTATTGTGAAACATCTGGTAATACCAAAAGGAAGTTATCCAAACTTTCATTTTTAAATATATAAATATTTCTCATTCATTCCAGGAGGGAAGGTCAAAATGGCAAACAATCATAGTGATATTGAAAAAAGGTTATGGAATGTTGCTGATCACTTGCGAGCGAATACCGCATTAAGACCGAATGAATTTTATATCCCAGTATTGGGCTTGATTTTTTTAAGATATGCAGATTACAAATTTCAATTGGCGGAATCGAAATTTGAAAAAGAAAGATCTCAAGGTTCAAGACGGACTTCTATTAAAAAAGAAGACTATCAGTCACGCGGTGTGCTCTATATTCCGCACGAGGCCAGGTATTCAAACATTCTAAATCTGCCTGAAGGTTCTAATATTGGAAGAACCATTAATGAAGCAATGAAGATGATTGAATCTCAGAATGACAATCTAAAAGGCGTATTACCCAGAAATTATGATCGTCTAAATAATGATACGTTGATTGCTGTCTTAAAGTTATTTTCAGAAATTCCCATGGATGTAGATGGTGATATGTTTGGGAAAATATATGAGTATTTCTTAGGAAATTTTGCCATGTCCGAGGGGCAGCGAGGCGGAGAATTTTTTACTCCTACCTCTATTGTAAAACTCATTGCCGAGATTATTGAACCTTACCATGGAAGAGTATATGATCCGGCTTGTGGATCCGCCGGTATGTTTGTACAAAGTGCCAAGTTTGTTGAACGCCATCATAAAAATCCCATTAATGAAATTGCTATCTTTGGTCAAGAAAAGGTAGCATCTACTATCAAATTATGTAAGATGAACCTCGTAGTTAGAGGTTTGGAGGGGGATATTAGACAGGGAAATACCTTTTATGAAGATACTCACCATTCGCTCCACCGTTTTGATTATGTGATGTCCAATCCTCCTTTTAATGTAAGTGGAGTAAATAGAGAAAAGATAAAAAACGATACAAGATTTTCCTATGGCATTCCCAGAGCTGATAATGCCAATTATCTATGGATACAAATCTTTTTAAATTCTCTTAATGAAAA
>CAYLRQ010000118.1:0-2259 GCA_964386335.1 uncultured archaeon | reverse complement strand
ATTGCATGAGCCATTTTTTCAAATAGGTTTTCAGAAATAGAGATTAAATAAGTTTCAAATCCTGGAGGAGTTACAGCTCTAATTTCTGCGGATGGTTTGTATGTTTGAATTCTTCTTTCTTCAAATTTGTGGTCATTCCAAATTATAGTCGAATTAGGAACTCTCGGTATACCAAACGAAAATTTTCCTTTTGGGGCATTCCCTTTCATTTCTATTTTTCTATTAATCTTACTATAGATTATATGTATCTGTTCACTTCCAATTTGAAATAATTCACATGTGAACTTACCTTTATCCAATTGACGAAGATCCAATTCCCAATCAAAAATAGTTTCCATAAGATCTGATAAATCAGTTAGAGTGTGTTGATGATAAAACCAACCATTTTTAAGTCTATTTATTTTCTCAATCTTACGCATTTTTGATGTCTCCACTAACAAAAATAATATAAATTGTCTTAATAAGATTTTTCACTTTTTCCAAATAGTGTTTTTAAAAGAATAATTAGATATAATTTAAACAAGTACAAGTATTTATTCAAATAAATCTGAATAAATAAATTTTATAAAATCATTAATCACAAACAAAAGGAGTACACATGTTTAAAAAACTGTTTTACTATTCGTTTGTTGTAGGTTTATTATTTACAACAGTGAATGCACAAGAAAAACCAAATATTGTTTATATACTAATTGATAATTGGGGTTGGGGAGATATAAGTATTCAGGGAAGTCCAATTCAAACTCCTCGAATAGACAAATTAGCAAATGAAGGTTTGCGTATGACAAATTTTAATGTAGAAAGTCAATGCGTGCCAACTAGGTCAGCAATTATGACTGGTCGTTTGCCTATACGATCTGGAACGCATAAAGTAACTTACGGTTTACCTTATGGAATGGCTCCTTGGGAATATACCTTACCTGAATTATTATCGGATGCAGGTTACAATACAGCTTTGTTTGGAAAATGGCATTTGGGAGATGTAGACGGAAGACTACCAACCGATCAAGGTTTTGACGAGTGGTTTGGTCTTAAAAATACAACCGATGAAGCAGGATATTCCTCAACAGCACAATTTGACACCAGCGTTTTTCCTCAACCCTATTCTTGGGAAGGAAAAAAAGGGAAACCTTCAACAAAAGTAAGTGAGTTAAATTTGGAAAGTCGTAAAACAATAGACCGAGAAATTGTAGAGCGTTCTGAAAAATATATTTCTGAACAAGCAAATGAAAAGAAACCATTTTTCCTTTACATAGCATTAACTCAAGTGCATCCACCTCTTGGTCATCATCCTGATTTTGATAACATTACCAAAACGGGGATGTATGGTGATATATTAAAAGAAGTAGATTATAATATTGGTAGAATATTAGATAAACTTAAAAAGGAAGGATTAGAAGAAAATACAATTGTTATCTTAACAGGTGACAATGGTGCTGTTACAGAAGGTATAGGCGGTGGATCTACTGGACCTTGGCGTGGTGGCTTTACAGGTTACGAAGGTGGTTTACGAACTGTAGGTATGGTAAAATGGCCAAATAAAATTGAATCTGGACGAGTTTCTGACGAAATTTTCGCCTCTCTAGATTGGATGCCTACCTTGGTAAACATGATTGGAGAAGAAAAAAGAATTCCTACAGATAGACCAATTGATGGAATAAATCAAGCTGATTTTTTATTAGGTAAACAAGAAAAATCAAATCGTGAACATGTAATTTGTTATGTAGGAGAAGATATTTTCTCAGTAAAATGGAGAAGCTTTAAAATTCATTTAAAAACTGCAGAAAGTTTATGGTCACCTGTTCAAACGTACATTTTTCCTCCAGTATATGATGTGGTAAATGACCCTGGTGAAACAAACAATTTAATGAAATTTCATTTATTCACTCATTCTTGGGTATATGGACCAATGGGTAAATTACTGCAAGAAAAAGGAGCTTCTATGGCAAAATTTCCTAATATAAAAACGGGTGATGATTTTAGTGGATATAATAAATAATACGCCCAAGTAATTATGGAAATGTTTGGAATATTAGAATACAAATTGCACCAATAATTAAAAACAACCATTTAACTAGAATAAATCAGTTTTATAAAAAAAAAGTTCTGATGAGATCATTTATATTGATTACGATTCTTGGAGGCTTATTAGTATTCTGTAATTCTAAAACCCGGAAAAATAAAGAATGAAAAACAGCCAAATATTCTATTCATAATGGTTTATGATATGCGGTATACAGATACACAACCCTATTTGAA
>CAYLRQ010000117.1:0-2270 GCA_964386335.1 uncultured archaeon | reverse complement strand
CCAACAACTCAAAACACTTTAGCAAAGCCATCGGAGATATTTTTAGATAAACCTGAAATTCGGGAGGTTTTAGGTGATACTGTCCTATACTTAGCAGTAAAAATTGAAAATGAAGATTTTATAAAGCACCTTGGAATTAATACGCAGGCTGATCTCAACGGAGTCTTGAATTATTTAAAAGCCCTTGTTGAGCAAAAAAATAAAGATAAAGAAAAATTTGAAAAATTATACAAATTTTTAGACGAGCATTTTGAAGAGGATGCCACTAAAGTCAAAGAGGTGTTTAGGCAAAATTCTCTGATTTTTATTCCTGATGCAGATAAAAATTACTACAGTAGCAAAGAAGTCATATGGAAAGATGTTAGCAATGTTTTTGGTAAAAACAGAATATACCTTGAGAAATATTATCCAAAATTTAAAAGATTCTTTGTGGAAAAACTTGGTATAAGCGAGAAGCCCGCACCGAAAGACTATGCGGATGTTTTGTGTTATATATCCGAAAAAAGAAAAAGCGATATCTCAGAAGAAGATAAAAAAGTAATCGTAAGAATATATAAAGAACTAAATCGCAACTTAAATCCAGATAAGCTTGAAAATCTTATATCTCAGGAGGATTGGTGGAGTAATTTTATCAAAAAACCAATTTTTTTCACTGATAAAGGTAAGTTCTGGTCTAACGATGGAGATATTTTCATAAACGATAATAGTGAGCTTTATGAATTATTCAAGGATGAGGAAGATATCGGTTTTCTCTGGCTACCAGATGGCTATCATCCAGATAAAATCAGATTCTTTATTAAAGCTTGTAACCTCCATTATTTATCTGAAAGTGTTGAGATCGAGCCTTTGCTAGAAGGGGCAACACATTCAAAAGATAATAAATCTACTCAAGTCATTCAAACTACTGTACCGTATGTTTTACGATATCTTTACTGGAAAGAGAATTTGGAATATGAAAAACTTAAGAAAAACGGGACACTTGGGAAAATTAGAACAATTGAAGTTTGTGTTACTGACAATTTGAAAGTGGAATATTCAATAAAACTTAATGAATGGAGAACGATAAACAAAAAGGCTGAAAAAAAATGCATTTATCATAAGGACGAGAATCATATATATATGAAGAGCGATGGTGGCATCTACGACCTTGGAGTGGAGTTTTCTAAAGTATTTGGTGAAATTAAAGGTCTTGATGATTTTATAATGAACATAATGAATGATATTTCCAATGCTGAGAGCATAATGAGGGCTAAAAATATAGTGTCATTGCCTGAATCTGAAGAAGAGATTTTAAAGAAATCTTCTAGAATTAAAAAAATAAAAAGGGTAGAAAAAATAGAGAAAGGATTAGAACAGCCAACTGGAACTGAAGGAGAGAAAAAGGAAAGGAGAAGGAAAGGAAGAGGAAGGATAGAAACTGGAAAAACCGTCAAAATATCAGCAGGAACGGGTGCTCTAACTGATGAAGATCAGGAAGATACTTTAGATAAAACAAAAGAGAAAGAGTGGATTCCAAAATTTTCTGCTGAGAAAATTCCCCTCCGGATAGAAGAATATGTGCCAAAGCAAGAGGCTCAAAAAGAAATTGACAAAGGCGAATCTTCTACAGGAAAAGTACATGTCACAGGAACATCAAAGAGTGGAGTAATTTTGAGTGAAAAAGCAAAGAAAAATATTGGGCGAGAAGGAGAAAAATATGCTTTGTATTGTATTTTAAAGAAAAAATTAGAACACTATTTCAGTTTCAAAATTGAAAGTGACATGACTTTTGAAGATCTGCTTGGGAGATATTCTCATATCATTTCAGAAAATGACCAAGGCTTTAGATTGCAAAAAGATGGGGATATAACTGTGGAAATTATTTGGTTAAATAAAAATGGAGAAAGTGGACAACATTATGACATAAAAATTGCAGAAGATGGAGACGAGATTTTTATCGAGGTCAAATCTACACCTGAATATGGAAAAGCTTGGTTTCAAGTGTCAAAAGATCAATGGAGGCTAATGAAAGAAAAGGAAGATAAATTTTACATTTATAGAGTTTATGGTGTCGGAACAGAAAATGCAAGAATAGAATACATTCGCAATCCAGCAAAACGTTGGGAAGATGGATATATAGACGCATATCTCATTGGTATTGAAATATAATTTGACGCTTACAGCCTTGCCCTTCGGGCGTGTAACACGTGCATCCAACTTCACTAACGCTCCGTGCAAATTCCTTGCTCCGCAAACTTCACAAACGCCCAGAACGTCAGGCTGTGTAAAAA
>CAYLRQ010000116.1:0-2298 GCA_964386335.1 uncultured archaeon | reverse complement strand
GTTAATAAAAAAAATGTTGATAATATATTTCTATATCTCCCAAGCGCGCCGATGTTTTATTCCGTTTTTGCTTCCCAGAGAAACATCGTCCATGCTGACAACTATTTTTTCATAAGCGTCGCGCGTTTTTTCCAAACTGCCGAATTCCCTCTCAATAACTTTCTTGCTTGACAATAAATAAGTTGCTTGAATATATTTTTTCTCTTTCTCTTTTTCAATAATAAAATCAATTTCCTCTTTGCCTATTCTACCAACATATACTTTATATCCCAGTGACCGATAATGAAGATAAAGGATATTTTCCAAATGTTTGCCCAAGCCAAAATCAAAACTTGAAGAGAGATAATTCCTAAAAGATAAATCATTTAAATAATATTTTTTGCCGCCCGAGAGAATCGCTTTGCCTTTGATATCAAAACATTCTGCCTCGTGGATTAAAAAAGTTTGCTGAAGATAACTCACATAATTAGATACTGTTTCAAAATTAGTTTTTATCTTGTGACTGTTTAAATAATCAACAATTTTCTTAATGGAAAACAAATTGCCAATGTTGTCCGTCATAAATCTGAATATTCTTTCCAGTAAATAAGCGTCCTTGATTTTATATCTCTCAACAATGTCTTTCAAGAGAATTGTGTCTCTTAAAGAGGAAACATAATGAATTCTCGTCTCTTCATCTTTTAATCTGTACAGCTCCGGCAATCCTCCCGCTTTTAAATATTCCAAAAAACTGTTTTTGTTTTTCGGGACATTAAAATATTTTGCATATTCTTCAAAAGAAAACGGAAATATTTCAAAAGAGACATAGCGCCCGCTCAAATAAGTGGCTAATTCTCCTGAAAGCAGTTTTGAATTGGATCCCGTTAAAAACACTTCGTATTTTTCTTTGCAATTCTGGGAAAGGGAATTAACAATTTTCTCCCACTGCTCAATTTCCTGAACTTCGTCCAATAAAATATACATCTTCCCTCTCGGTTTTAATTCTTTTTTATAACATTCAATCAGTTTCCGGAGATCTTTATAATTTTCAATCTCGTCAAAATCAACTATCTCCTTGTTGAGATAAAAAATGTTTTTGAGATTTACTTTTTCTTTAATTAGCTTTTGGATAATTTGGCGAAGAAGATAGCTCTTCCCGACTCTTCTCTGTCCGACCAGCACTTTTACTAAATTATTGTTAAGATACTTCTCAATTCGGTTTAAATAAATATCTCTGGCAAAACCGGCTTCTATTTTCTTTTTCCGCCAATAATTATATTTTTCCAACTTTTTAAAAATTTCAACCATACCTTAAACTTTTAATAATTTATCTATTATTTTCAAGTGTACCTTAAACTTTTAAAACTGTCAAATTCCGTCTTTTTCTGTGAATTTGAACGAGGAAAGGATATAAGTAGGGGTTATAAGAGTGAACTCCAAATTAGGATCTGGAGCTCAGGTTTTAACCTGTAAGAGCATATCACCAGACCTAATTTATTTTTCTGTGAATTTGAAAGTGGAAAGGATTTAATTGGCATAACTTTCTTTTATCTCGCTACTTCTTTTATCAAAAGAAACTTTTATTTTTTGAGGATTATTTTGCTTTTTGTAAATTATGCTATATTTGTTTTTTTCATCATTAACATCAACTGCTTCAAAGCTATGATTATTCCCATATTTTTTACACATGTAGTCAGTAATTTTTTCACTTATTTTATAATTTTCTTTTTCTCTTTTTCTTTCTTTTAAAGGTAGATCCTTTACCCATCTGCTGTACTGAAAATTATAATAAGCACAAATTATCCATATAAATAAGAGCATTCCAACCATCACACTCAGCGGCACAAGCATAACCATAGGTATTTCAATCCAACTAATACAATGTTCCAGCTTGATAAATAGAATAATGGATACGACAATGGAAATGCCAAGAATGGCAAGATGAAATAAAATCGCCCTTATCGGAATTTTCTTTTCTATACCCTTAATTTTAATTTTTCTATCTTTATTTTCGTTTATATTCATAATTCCATTTACAATTCTCTCCACAACTTTCTTTTAGTTCCTTCCGTTTAATTTTATCGCGAATCATTAATGCCTTATTATAAATTTCGGCGGAATGAGTAAAAGATATTTTTTCTGCGACCATTGCATAACAATCGCTTTTTGATAACGATTTTGTCTCGCAAAGTTTAACTGCTTCATCAGGATTTGTTTCAGATATTTTTAAAATAAGGGTATTGTAACATTGTTCTTTTTTCATATTTTTGTTTTTGGCATATTTAAGAAACTCTATTAAAACTAGTTCGCATGAAAGAT
>CAYLRQ010000115.1:0-2304 GCA_964386335.1 uncultured archaeon | reverse complement strand
TCTTATTTCAGACATATTCGACAGTCAGTTTTTAGCAATTTCTTGTCATTTTTCATATTTTTTCATAAATTTTTAACGAATATTCAATGACTTAGCAAATTTGTTTTCTGATTTTGACCCAAAACTGGTCAGTGACTATTTTTTCACACCTTTTTGTCAACTTCCTTGTAATGCATTGATTTTGTTTAATTACTTTAAAAATTGGAAAAAATTTTGACATTTTCCATAAAAATAGTGGTTGACTTGTATTTGTTAAAATACTATATTTAAAACAAAATAGTGATTAGACATTTGGAGGTGATATGGCTGTTTTAAATTATAATTTTTTGGATTATATTATCGATACTTTAACAAAAGGACAAAACCAAAATATTCTTCATGCTGATTACATTCTTCACATTGGGGAACATATTATTTTAAAACAAAAAAATAATATATATCTTCCTCATTGCCCATTTTGTAATGGCATACAAGAAGATATTGAACAACTTTCTGCAATATATGCAGTTCATGGAATACTTGGTATTGTCAAGCATTTTTACAAAAATATTATAAACAACTCTATTGAAAAACATGTAGAAAGAAAAATTATTGCACTCAAACATGGCTTTAAGAGGTTACCAGCAACAACTGCAACAATAATACTAAACGGTTTCGATATTGAAATTTCACAAAAAGATGTTCATGCTGTTTATGCTTCTTATGGACTAAGTCGTAATTTAAAAGAAGTAAGAAACTCCTTTGATTTTTTTGACATCAACAGCCGGGCAAGCATGTTGTCAACACTAGTCAATATAGAAAGTGTTGAGAATTCAACTCAAAAACGATATGAAGCAATACGTTCTTATGCTCTTGCACCTCATGGTAAAAAAGAACAAGTTTTAAGCAAATTGACAATAAAACGAAGTACTTTTTTTTACTACTGGAAGAATTTCTCCAAATATGGTTTTATCGGATTAGTAGATAAAGGTAAAGAAATATTTCGTAAAGAAAAAATTAGTCTGGAAAATGAAGCGACTATTGTTATTGACAAAATTCAAAATCCGGAAAGGACAGCTTCTTATTATGTCTCGCAATTACAATATAAAAATATATCCGTTACAGAGGCATCAATACAGTATATATTTTCCCGATGGTCTGTGAACTCCTTCAATTCAAAGTTTATCAGCAATTTAAGCAGGCTTGAAAATCCTATTGACACAGAAGAGGAACAGGATGAATCATTTACACCAAAATCGCTATCAAAAAGTCCATCAAAAATGATTGACAGGCAGTTTAAGCTTTTACTGGATAATTCAGATGTTAATGGACAACACATTGATTCACCAGGAATATTTATACTTTGGGCTTATCTTGAAGAACTTGGAATTTACGAGATTCTCAACCAATGGGGGTTGGCTTTTATTAAAAAGGGATATGCATGGTTCGATTATTTTTTACTCAGCATTGTGAGAATATTTTATGGAATACCAACCTATTCTCAAACTTGTCAATACGACACAACAACTCTTCCTTTTTTTGCACATCTTGTAAACCTCCCTTCTAAAAGTTCGTTTATAAATGGTTTGGATACTATATCTGAGAAACAGGTCTTTTCTCTGCAAAAGTGGTTGGTTAAGAGAGGCAAGGAGCTGGGGCTCATTACCGGAAAGCATATCGCCTTTGACTTTCACCATATTGATCTGGATGTTATTTTTTCAAAATTGCGAAAGATTGGAAAAGGGTATTCACCAAAAAAGAAAATTTGTGCTAATGGCTTAAGACCACATATCGCCTGGGATTTAGACACAAACTCTCTTATTGTTATTGAATTTCGTAAAGCTTCAGCAAGAGGAACTACGACTTTTAAAGGATTTGTGAAAGATTTTCTCCTTAAAGAATTTAAAGATATCTTTGTAAAGGTCTATGTCGATAGTGAATACACTGGGAAAAACAGCTGGGAATTTATTGCTGATATGGAAAGTGGGATGGGTTGTTCACTTACCGCATGTTTGAAACAAAATCCATTGGTAAGAAAAAAAAGAAATGCTTTTCTTTATAAATATCAGAGCGAAAAAAAAATTTGGTGCTACTGGGATGATGAGCATGTGTTTAGCAGTAAAACATTCACAATATCATGGACATACAAAAGTCCGCTCAAAAATAAATTTAAAAATATCACATTATATTGCGTTGTAAAGAAAAATATTAAAAATGGAAAACTCCGCTGTTTTGGAACCTTTGATAAAAACAAATCTTCTAAAGACATTCTCATTGACTATTCTGTAAGGTGGATGATTGAAAATGGCATTAAAGATTTAATTA
>CAYLRQ010000114.1:231-2305 GCA_964386335.1 uncultured archaeon | reverse complement strand
TAATAGACAAAGTGGTTGATGAAAAGCAAGGGTTGGAAGAAGTTCCCTCTATCATTGGAAGCTTTATTAATCAGCTGAAGAATTTAGAAATGCTAGTCCCTGAAGAATTAGACGAGAAACAAAAGTATTTAAGACTGTTTCATGAAGCTCGAGCAGAAGACAACACCTTTGGAGTATATCTAGTTCTCACCAGAAATTGCCATTTGGAATGTCCTTATTGCTTTGAACAGGGCATCGAACAAAACTTGGCAATGGATTGCGAGATGGCGGATAATATTGTACGGTGGTGCCAAGAGTATCTTGATAGCCATAAAAACTGCAAGAGATTTAGAATTGTTTTGTATGGAGGCGAACCATTATTAAACAAAAGGGTAATAAAGCATATTCTGCCAAAGCTGCACGCTCTAGCCGAGAATAGAAACTTGTTGTTTGAACTTGGAATCTTAACCAATGGCGAATTCCTAGATCTTGAAACAGTGTCTTTTTTAAGACATTATAAACTTGATAGAGTTCAAATAACTCTTGACGGACCTAAAAGTGTCCATGATAAGAGACGGGTTAGAAAAGACGGAGGCGGCACATTTGATAAGATCACTGAGAATATTCTAGCGGCTCTTAAAAAAAACTTGGTGAAAAAGATCCACTTAAGAATAAACTTTGATCGTCAGAACATCGACGCTATTCCTTCGCTTTTTGACTCCCTTTCGACTAGAAATATTCAAGATAGAATAGAACTCTCATTCGGAATTATTACTTCGACTATTTCTAAGAAAGGAAAACAAAAAGTATCAGGTTTCTGGTTTAACGACTTTGGATTGAGCCAAAGAGAAAACGCCGCTAAATATTTATGGCTTTGCCGAGAGGCAAAAAAGAGAGGATTTAATATCTCTCGGGAATATTTGGCAGGTCCTTGGTGCACTGCAAGAGCAATTAATTCAGCTGTGATAGAACCAGACGGAAGCTTACTGAAGTGTATTAGCACTGTTGGCCGAAAGGAATTTATCTTTGGCAATATTTTTTCCGCGAAAAATACTTATGATTTTCGCTTTAATAACTTTAGTTATTTGGAAAAGTGCCTTTCAAAGGAATGTCCTTTTGTACCAATCTGCGGAGGCGGATGCCGATTCAATGCTTATGTCGATTCAGACAGTTTGATTGAACCGCATTGCCAGAGAGAACTCATTGAGACAATAAATAAAGGGCTTGTTGAACTGAGTTTTAAATAAATTATTAAGCCGCTCGTTTCTAATTAAAGAATGAGTGGCTATTTTTTGTTTTTTGAGGTATCATAATTATAGTAGCTAAATAAATATTATGCCAATCAAACAAAACATTCCTTGGTATAAAACAGAATACTACAAGAAAAACTGGCAAATTAAAAAAAGTTTGCCTTATGTTTTTTACTGCCTTAAAAATTCTCTGGCTGAGAAAGATATTGATAAAATCATTCAACTCAAAAAAAGGCATTATCAAAAAATATTATTATTTCTTAATTTAAAAAATAGTCAAACAATTCATTATTATCTTTATCCGACTCTCAAGGATAAATTGAAACTAATGGGCGATGACAGTCCGGGAAATTCAATTTGGGAAAAATTTGAATCAACAAACGGGATTCCTAAAACCAATAAATTCGAGATTCATACAGTGTATAATAACGACTGTAAGTTTATCGGCGAGCATGAGGACACTCATCTTTTATCTCTTCCATGGGGATTATCTATCTACCTTTTTTGCGAGGGGCTAGCGCAGTTTATGGAAGGAAATTTATTTGACAGGGATATAGATGAAATTTCAAAAGAATTATTGCGGCAAAATAAGCTTTATTCTCTTTTGAAACTGGTTGACAATAATAATTGGAATAAAGTTGAACCGCCTATCATTTATCCGCAAACAGGATCATTTGTTAGATTTTTGATTGAGAGCTATGGTCTGAAAAAATTTAAAAATGTTTATCAAAGATTATCGCGATTGAATTCTTATGAGAATAATTTGGATATTATTAAAAAAGTGTATTCTAAAAAATTAGATGAGCTTGAGAAAGAATGGAAAATGAAAATAAATAAATAAATTG
>CAYLRQ010000114.1:0-221 GCA_964386335.1 uncultured archaeon | reverse complement strand
CTGGTTGACAATAACAATTGGGATAAAGTTAAACCGCCCGTTATTTATCCGCAAGCAGGATCATTTGTTAGATTTTTGATTGAGAGCTATGGTCTGAAAAAATTTAAAAGCGTCTATCAAAAACTGTCTCGATTAAATTCCTATGAGAATAATCTAGAGATTATCAGAAAAGGATATTCTAATGGAATAAATGAACTTGAGAAAAAATGGAAAGAAAAACT
>CAYLRQ010000113.1:0-2306 GCA_964386335.1 uncultured archaeon | reverse complement strand
GTTTTTTCTCCGGAGACATTTTCCGCATTTACCGATTTTTCTTCTTTCTTTTCGGATTTATCTTTTTTTGGTTTTTCTTTCAATTTTATCTTTTTTTCTTCCTCTTTTGAGACAAAGTAATTTGGCTGATTAATTATCCTGTCGCCAACTATAATTTTTTTGTGCGTTATCAATTGCCTCGCATGATTTATTGTATTTGCAATACCTTTTTTATAAACAATTGTTTGCAATCTTCTTGAACAAAAATCATCCAGTTTCAAGTTTAAAACATCTTCAAGATCGGATTTCTCGTTAATTAATCCGTACTTGACTAATTTGTTCAGCAATATTTTCTCCGCCTCTTTGTCTTTTGTAGCCAGAATCTTTCTGGCTCTTCTTATTATATTTTTGAAATCATATTCAAGCTTCCAGATTTCTTTTTTCCTTTTAAAACCATATTTCTTTTTTAATTCTTTCTCAAATTTTATCCTTTCCCTGTCAAACATTTTTCTGGGTCTCTTCCACTTCTTTCTCAACTTTTTTGGATGTCCCATTATTTACCACCTTTTTTGAGAGCTTCCTTTTTTCTCACCACTCCTACCGTAGCGCCTTTTCTGAAATGCGCTTTTGTTCTCTGACCCCTGACAGGAAGTCCAAACTGATGTCTTATTCCCCTATAACATCCTATCTTCTTCAAAAAAGAAATCTCATTTTTATTTTTTAAGACGAGATTTGATTCAACATAATGTTTGTCTTCTCCGGTTTCTAATTCTTTTCTGTGATTATAAAGCCAGACCGGAATATTGTATTTTTTTGGATTGTAAATGCAATCTTCCAATTTTTTAATTTCTTCTTCAGATAATTCGTTCAATTTTTTATCTTTCTCAAAACCAAGAGAAACTCTTAAAGCATGAGCGAAATTTTTTCCAATTCCCTTAATTTTATAGAGCGATCTCTCAATGGGCAAAGTCGCATCTAAATCTTTTCTTGCAATCCTTATTATCTTCTTTTTTTCCATAAATAAAAACAAAAATTTAAAGAAGATAATTTATTTCTCAATTATTTTTTGATTAGAAAATGTTTATTTATGAACAAAGTCCTAAAGGCAAGTTTTATCTTTACGGGCACAATTATAGGAGCAGGCGTATTGGGTTTGCCTTATGTAATTGAAAAATCCGGTTTTCTGATTGGATTAATAGATATTGTTTTAATAGGCACCATGATTTTATTAATTTCCTTAATGCTTGGAGAAGTAACTTTGAGAACAAAAAACCCGCATCAACTTCCCGGACTTGCGGAAAAATATATCGGAAAAGAGGCAAAACATTTAATAGCTTTTCTTTCCATTATGTCAATATATGGAGCGTTAATTGCTTATATTCAGGGAGGCGGAGAGATAATTTCATTTTTTTTTGATTTTTTTAATATTCCCTCGCTAATTGCGAAATTATTGTTTTTTATTCCTATGGCGACAATTACTTGTTTTGGGATAAAAGGAGTGGAAGAGGGAGAAGACATATTCACACCTTTAATCATCATTTTTATTTTCATAATCTCTCTTGGTGCTCTAGTTCATTTTGATAAGGCAAATCTGACAAAAGTCGAATTATTTTATTTTTTTACTCCCATGGGCGCAATAGTATTTGCATTTTCAGGACTTTTTGCAATTCCGCAAATGAAAGAAATTTTGTGGTTTGAAAGAAAAAATCTGAAAAAAAGTATTCTGATAGGATTCTCCATTCCTTTTTTTCTTTACATATTATTTACCTTTTCGTGTCTGGGAGCTCTGGATGGAGAAATCTCCGAAGTTGCTACGATCAGTCTGGGAAAGCATTATGGAATTTTTTTCTCAATTTTTGGAAATCTGTTTGCTTTATTTGCGATGGCAACCTGTTTTATATCTCTTGGAAATGCACTTATAGAAATTTATAATCAGGATTATGGAATAAACAAAAAAATTTCTTTTATCTTTGCAATGTCTCCGCCTCTTATTGCTTTGGCCGGACTTTCAACTTTCACGGAAGTTTTATCACTGACGGGGACTCTTTTTATAATTCCTCTGTATATTCTAACAATTTATATTTTTTGCAAAGCCAAAAAATTTGGGGAAAGAAATCCGGAATATGAACTGAGACTTCCATACTGGCTGCCATATCTGATTGCTTTGTTTCTCCTGTTTGTTTCCATTTTATCTTTAAATTTAATTATATAAAAATTCAATAAGTATAATCTTTTTTTATATCTGATTTTCTTTTTTATATCTGCAAGTTTATTTATTTAATTTAATAAGTTGCTTTCAGAACTTATCATTGCTTGAAGTGCTAGAT
>CAYLRQ010000112.1:0-2310 GCA_964386335.1 uncultured archaeon | reverse complement strand
ATTGGGATAATCTAGGAACCATGATTTGTTTTCACTCTCGCTATTCTATCGGAGATATTAATCCTCCGGGAACGGCGCTGGATTGGTTTTGCTCCGAACTCGATTTAGATCCTTGGGATATTGCAAATCGAATCGAAAAAAAGTATAGTAAAACCGATCTAAAAATAGAGGGCAAAAACTTTGCAGAAGAAGTTTTTAATTATGCACTGGAAAAATTTGCCCGAGATCATATATTCCTAGACTTATTCCTGTATGATCATGGCACTACCAGAATTTCTACCTGCTCTTGGATTGGTAAAGCAAAACATGCAGAATGGGATTCTGGACAGATAGGAATTATCTATGTAACTAAAGAAACGGTAAGGAAAAAATATAATTGGAAATACCTTACCAACAAAAGAATTAAAAAAATTGAAGAGTATCTTAAAAAAGAAGTGGAAATATATGATAATTATTTGGCTGGGTTTGTTTACGGATATGTAGCTGAAAATCCGGACGGAGAAATGTTAGATTCCTGTTGGGGATTTTTCGGAGACCCAGAAATTAGCGGACTTTATGATTCCGCAAAAAGCGCAATCGATTATCATATTTCCAATAATTAAAAAACTATAAAAAACGAGGAGAAAAAATGGAAACTGTTTTTGTGGTTTCAACTAACGATGGCGCAATTGTAAAAATTTTCAGGGAAGTGAATGATGCTAATTCATTTGTTGACAAATTTGAAGCCGGCGAACAAAAACTTCCCGATAATTTTAGTTATTACAAAGGCGTCTTATTCATTGACGAATATCTCGTAGAATAATTTTTAATAGAAATTTATAGGGGGATGGGAGTTTTTTTTCCTTTGATTTTTTCTTCTGTCCCCCTTCCTTTTAATTTTCTAAAACAAAGGAGTTATTATGGATAATATTACTGGGGAAGAAATTCAGGAATTAGTTCGTCAAAATAATCCTGATTTATTCCCTTTCTTAATTTATCCGAGTTATTTCGTTCAGCCCACAGTTGAACGAAAAATAAGGAATTCAACAGAATGGAGTTATCGAAAACTCCGTAATTTGTCAGAATTCGCAGACAAATTAATTAATTTAATTTTATCCTAAAACAAAGGAGCTCTAAAATGGGACTTGACATGCGCCTATGCAAAAAAAAGATTGTTAAGAACTGGACACATTTTTCCCCCGAAGAACAATATTCCATAATTGTAAAAAGAGGGGAAAAAATAATCGAAGAATTTTTTCCAGTAATCGAAATAACTTACGAGATTTGCGAATGGAGAAAAGCAAACGCAATCCATAATTGGTTTGTGGAAAATATTCAAGGGGGAGAAGATGATTGTGGTACTTACAGTCTCTCTCGAGAACAATTACAGGAATTACTAGAAACAGTAAACACTGTTTTAGATTCTTGTGAATTAGTTCCGGGAAAAGTCAATACAGGAATTACATATGGAAAAAACTGTCCCCCGAACGGAAAAATTCAATGGAAAGAAGGAAAAGTAATTAAAAATCCCGAGATAGCTCACAAGCTCCTTCCCACCATAGAAGGATTTTTCTTTGGAAGTACTGATTATGATGAATACTATTATCAGGATTTAATAAAAACTAAAAACGCTTTAGAAAAGGTTTTAAGTCAAGAAGAGAATTTCAATGATTATTATGAATATTCTTCTAGTTGGTAAAAATAAAAGATAATCAAAAATAGCCTGCCATAATGGTGAGATGCCGGCAATCGAATTGCCTGGCAGGCGCAAACTTTCCCTAATTAAATTAATACCCTAACAAAACAGAAGGAATAAAAAATGAAAAAGTTCGAAATCAATTACAAGGGAAACAAATCTCTTGTAATTAACACAGTTCCCAGAATCGATACGATTTCGGGAAAAACTGTGTATCTGGCAAATAATTGCCAGATAAATGGGCGTCCTGCGAATTGGGAATACGGTGAAGACCTCATCGCCGATAGCGACGATAGGGGTCGTACTATCATCTTTAAAACAGTGGGGAGAGGGCGTCCAATAAAACTTGTAACTGACACCTTCGACTTGCCCCAAAATATCATTTTTGATTGGTAATTTCATAGCCCCGGTCTGCGGATTAACGGGATTCGCAATCCCGCCGGGGCGCAATGTTTAAACTAAACAATAAAGGAAATAAAAATGAAAAAAATAATTTGTCCAGTTTGTGGGAAAAAAGCTTTGGAAGTCCGTGAATATACGGACGGCTCAATGCTATATATCCACAAGATTATACGGGACAAGATAATTCCCGTAAATAATGTAACTGGATGTTACGATAAAAATAAGAAAAAAAA
>CAYLRQ010000111.1:0-2318 GCA_964386335.1 uncultured archaeon | reverse complement strand
TTTATTACCCTTCTACTTCCACAATACTTGCATTTCATGAATTTATTAGGTGACGATTAGTAAATATTAATTTTTTTATCATATTTCTGTAAATATTTACATTATATGAATTTATTTTTCATTATCTTTTTTTTCATCTTCAACTTTATATTCCGCATCAACCACCTTCTCATCGGACTTCTTTTCTTCTCGCTTTTCTTCCTGTTCTGCAGTTTGTTCTCGAGCACTCTGCTGGTAAATTGAGGCTCCCGCCTCTTGAATAACCTTTCTCAATTCCTCGCTCTTTTCTTTAATTTTATTTATGTCTTCTCCCTTTAAAACTTCTTTCATTTCTTTCAATTTATTTTCAATTTTTTGTTTTTGTTCCGACGGCAATTTATTTTCTAATTCTGATAGGGTTTTTTCGGTTGTATATATCAAAGAATCTGCATTATTTCTAATTTCTATTTCTTCCCTTCTTTTTTTATCTTCTTCCTCATGTTCCTTCGCTTCCTTTATCATTTTATTTATCTCTTCTTCCGAGAGTTTTGTTGAAGCAGTTATAGTCATCTTCTGCTCTTTTCCAGTTCCCAAATCTTTTGCAGAAACATTTAATATTCCGCTTGAATCTATGTCAAAAGTCACTTCTATTTGGGGAACTCCTCTTGGAGCGGGGGGAATCCCCACAAGATTGAATTGCCCCAAACTTACGTTATCCTTCGCCATAGGTCTTTCACCCTGCAATACATGTATTGTTACCGCCGTCTGAAAATCAGATGCTGTTGAAAAAATCTGACTTTTTCTGACAGGAATTGTGGTATTTCTTTCTATTAGCGGGGTCATAACACCTCCAAGAGTTTCTATTCCCAAAGTTAAAGGAGTGACATCCAACAAAACCAAATCTTTAATTTCTCCCGATAATACGGCCCCTTGAATTGCAGCACCGGATGCGACGCACTCCATAGGATCAATTCCTCTTTCTGGTTTTTTTCCCATAAAATTTTCAATAAATTTCTGGACAATTGGCATTCTTGTGGGTCCTCCAACCAAAATAATTTTATCTATCTGATCTTTTGACAGATTTGAATCTTTTATTGCTTTTTCTATTGGATTTCTGCATCTTTCCACTATTGGCTCAACCAGTTCTTCTAATTTTGCTCTCGTAAGTTTCATTACTAGATGTTTTGGTCCTTCTTTTGTTGCAGTTATATAAGGCAAATTTATTTCCGTTTCAAGAACTGCCGAAAGTTCAATTTTTGCTTTTTCTGCGGCTTCCCTTATTCTTTGCATAGCCATTTTATCATTTTTTAGATCAATATTCTCTTGTTTTTTAAATTCTTCTATAATATAATCGATAATTGCTTTATCCATATCTGTTCCTCCCAAATTTGTATCTCCAGAAGTAGATAAAACATTGAATGTTCCTTCTTCAAAATCCATTATTGTTACATCTAAAGTTCCTCCACCCAAATCAAAAACGAGGATTTTGTATTTTTCTCCTTTTTTATCCAAACCGTAAGCCATGCTTGCCGCTGTTGGTTCATTTACCAATCTCACGACATCCAATCCCGCAATTCTTCCAGCATCTTTTGTTGCTGTTCTCTGATTATCATTAAAATAAGCGGGAACCGTAATAACGGCTTTTTTAATGGGTTCTCCAATAAATGCTTCTGCATCTCTCTTTATTTTTTGTAAAATATATGCAGATATTTGCTGAGGCGTATATTCCTTGCCATAAATTTTATACTTGTAATTTGTCCCCATTTTTCTTTTTACTTCGGTTATTGTCCCTTCCGGGTTTGAAACTGCCTGCCTTCTTGCAGGTTCTCCGACGAGTAATTGTCCATCTTTTGTAAATGCAACAACAGACGGAAATGCTTTTCCATACATAGTTGCTCCTTCGGCTGAAGGAATAATTGTCGGTTTTCCGCCCATCATAACAGCAGCCTGAGAATTTGAAGTTCCCAAATCAATTCCAATTATTTTTTCTTTTGCCATACTTTTTATATTAAATAAAAATTTTAAAATGAGTACAAACATGTCTCAAATCTTCTTTAAAATTTGGAAAAATCTCTGCATACCTAAATCACAAAATTTAAAGCATTATATTCATTAAACATTAATAATCAATCATAAGAAAAAAATCATTTTTCTTTGGACAGCATTCGTAATCTTTTGCATATTCAAAATATTTACGCTTCCATCCTTATTCACATATGCCATTGCAAAGGCATACCATGGTTTTAATTTCAAGATGATTTAATATGGAGTTATATCTCCTAAATGTTTGATTTTGCCATTATTGTTAAGATATCCAACAATTAGGTAGAATTAACAGT
>CAYLRQ010000110.1:0-2330 GCA_964386335.1 uncultured archaeon | reverse complement strand
CCAGATTAACCAACTTCTAGATACCCCGCAGTTCTACTGCGGGGTTATTCATTTTAAAAACGAAGAGAGCATTTTTCAATAAAATATATTTGAAAGTTTATTATTTTACTTCTTAACCAACACAAACTCTAAATTTTAAATGATAGGATGTTCACACCCATCCAAAAATCATTGCTGCACCTAAGATAAGCATAATTATTCCTGCTATTAGATGCAGTTTTCTAATGTTCTTTTCTTTCCATCCAGAAACATCTTCAACCTTTGCAAAGCCAGCATACACTATTAAAGTTATTGCAATCATGGGCATAACAAAAATTAGATTGTAAAGAAGTAAAGGAGGAATTGTTTTGATTATCTCAAATGCAGATAAAATGCCCCCTGCTATTACATAAGGTCCAATGGTACAAGGCAAAAGAAAGAGGGTTACAAAAATTCCAACGCCAAAGGCTCCTTTGGGACTTGTTATTCTAGAAATTATTTTCTTGACCTTTGGTCTTAACGATAAAGGCATTTCTGTTGCAAATCCGCCGGGTTTATATCTTGCAAAATCCTTTATATTTAGAATTCCCAAAATAATTGCAAAAAAACCAAGAATTTTATAAAGCCACAACCTTATCGCAGTCAAAGTTTGGACAACTTGAAAAAATTTTATAATAATCAAACCATAAAATAGATACATAACAAAAACTGAGATAGTAAAAGCCAAGCCCGCTAATAATACATTTCTTTTCTTTTTTGGATTGTAGGTTAAAATTGCAATCAGCATTAAAGTTAAAACTGCCAAGGCGCAAGGATTTACTGCATCTACTGCAGCTAAAGAGACAAGTTTTACGAGTGTAAGTTTTGTTTTTATCTCTTCTCCGTCAGTATTTTGACCCGTTTGGTTTTTATAGGCGGTTTTATTTGCATTTACTTTGGTATCATTTTGACCCGTTTGGTTTTCATGAGCGACTATTTTTTCGCCATTCCATTGAAATATCCAACCATTTAACTCAATAGCATTTTCAAAATAAATATTTTTTCCGGAAAGCGGTACTGGCTGTGGGTCCACAATTTTGTAATTAACTCCTTCAAGAACAGAAGAAATATTATATGCTGTTAATAAATTTCTTAATAATTCATTATTTCCCCCTTCATTAACTTTTATCAGAATTCTATCATTCATCCATATTTTCGGTTTTCCGGGCAAATCAATTAAATCGAGATTTTCAAAATTAACAGACGAGCCATTAATTAAAGGGCATGAATTTCTTTCTGCTTTGGTTATTATATCCAAATTATTTAGAATTGGATAATCTCCAGCAATGTGTTTTTCCTTGCTTAGAATTATTAAAGGAACCCCCAATCCCGAGTCATACTTATTATTATATTCTAAAAGCAACTGAGCATTCTCTCCTTGCTGATAAATTTCATATTCTATCGCAACAGTATTTGGATATTTTTTTAGCAAATCAACAAGCACGGGGTCTGTTTTTGCGCAATGAGGACATCCTACTCCTGTAAAATAAACAAAGCACACTGTTTTATCTTCCTGAGCGGAAATTACAGGCAGAATTGCTGCCGCCATTAACAAAAACAAAATCAATACACACTTCTTCATAATACTTTAATGATGAAACCATATTTATATTTAAGTTTCAAAATATGAAACTTATGAAACCGGAGAAAAAAATTATTTTCGGAACACTCATCTTATCAATTTTTGTTTTTATTGTTGCTGCAATATCTTTTTATGTTCAGATAGAAATATCGAGTGGAAATGTCTGCGGCTGCGCAATACCAGTTCCTTTGTTCATTCCTTTTCTCGCTTCAATGGGCTTATTCATAGGGACTCTTTTGTATCACTTCTTTTTTCCATATAAATACAAAATTAACAGAGAAGTAATTTTAAAGATGTTCAATAAAGCCGAGAGAGAAATCCTAAAAAAATTATTGGAAAATGATGGCTCCTGTCTGCAATCAAAATTGACGAGAGAAACCAGTTTATCAAAGGTGCAAGTATTCAGAACTCTTGAAAATCTGGTTTATAAAGGAATCATAAAAAAAGAATCTTATGGAAAAACAAACATCATTAAACTTAAAAAAGATATTTATGATTTATTTTATCGATAAATATTCCACTTTTATTTATGATTTTCTTTGGAGTGAAAATAGATATTATGAACTCAAAAACTTTTAATATAAAAAAGAATTAATATATTTTATGAAAATACGAATATATTTTTTGCCTATTGTCGTATTTATTCTGTTAAATGGAATAGTTTATGCAGTCTGTACAGATTCAGACGGAGGAGTAAATTATTACAAAAAGGGAGAAGTCATAGATAAAT
>CAYLRQ010000109.1:0-2389 GCA_964386335.1 uncultured archaeon | reverse complement strand
CAAGTTTCTAAGAACGGTTGATCCTCGCGCTTATGAAAAAATAATTAAACACACTGATTCTTTCATTGTTTCTAAAAATATTCCAAGAAATCTTCCTACTCCAAATTTTCTCGCCTACGCGAGTTTTCCGGAAATGTCCATTACCTTTAAGCCAATATTTGCCAAACCGTTCAATTCTTTAGAAGATCAAATTTATTTTTCTATGTTAATGGTTCATGAAGCGGAGCATTTGAAAAATTTCAAGGAGGAAAGCGGGTTTATCGTTAATTCGTTAAATTACGCGTATTTAAAACTTAGATGTAATCCCATAACCAATTATCAGTATTTTTCTGATATTAGAAGATCTCATCATATGTATGGCGATGAATGGTGCGCTCAAATTAGCGAGGTGAAATTTATGAAGCAATTTAATATTGATTATGAGAAATATTGGATGAAGTATTTTGAGGATAATTAAGAAGGGTACAAAAAGATGATTAAATTATTTTAATCTGTTAAGTTTAAAAAAATATGAATTTAGAAAATGTGAATAAGAAAAATTTAGTAATTGCTTTAGTGCTGGTAATTCTATTGATCATAAGTGCTCCATATATATTATCCTTTGCTTTTTGGTTAATGCTCTTATTATTTTTTGGCATGCCAAACATATTGTCTATTGTTTTGCTTTTAATGTTTCTGCTATTTTTTATTGGTGTGTTGAAATTTTTTAAAAGCGATAAGACTGTCAAAAAAGAGATATTAAAAAGCTATTTTTTAAACATATATTGGAAAAGAAATTTATTGTTTCTTTTTTATTTTATAATTGTTGATGTCATTTTATCCGACATTATAATAAGTATTGATTCTGTGGGATATCCATTTCCTTATCTTAATTATAATTTTCTGGGCTATTCTTTATTATTCAGAACAGCATTTTTTATATTTGATATTCTTTTCTGGTATGTAATATTTGGTTTAATAATGAAACAGCCAAAAGAGATAAGCAAAAATGTTGTAAAATTAAATTATATTAGTTTAGGTATCGTGTTGCTTATTATGTTTTATTATCTTTTGCCGCTTATATCCAAATCACAAATAGTAATAATTTGATAACAAAATAAAAAATATGCCATTTTTTACAATTTACGATTTAATTCTTTTGGTAATAATCGCGGTAGTTCTGTTTATTTTCTTGAAACCGAAAGGCGTTTTGGCGGGCGTTAAAATTATGTTGGCTTCCTTGAGAATTTTTGCCAATCATAAAGCGATGTTTTTGCAAAACGCGCTTTTTTTGTTTGCAATTTATTTATTTGTCCCGATTATTTTTATAGCGCTTATTTATGGCATAGCGATAGCGTTAAATATGGTCGCGAGTGGATCAACTAATTACTTTCTTAACAGTTTTATCGCCATTGCCGGTTTAATTTGGATATTTGGTTCAATTATACTCGGCGCGCTTAGCATTCCATTGTTAATCTCGTTTGCTTATGTTATTTTTTACCGCCAGCTGCTGCAAATTTTGATGGAAGATAATTCAGAAAGAAAATTTTCCTTTAAGGAAGTAATCAATCAAGAAATTAAAAATTTTTCCAAGTTCTTGAAGTTTCTTTTGGTTTTAATTTCAATAACAGTTTCTGCTCGGATTGAAGCGTTTTTAATGATGGTTAAATTTTGGGGTTTCGCCGGACGTTTTAATCTCAGTCGTTATTTTCTTCCTAATTACATCAAACAAGTTTTACGCTATGTTCCAATGGAATACGCTTTATATCATAATTCGCCGAAACGGGCAGTAATAAAAAGTTATCAAATCAACAGGGAGTGGACAGCGTTAAGCGTTTATGGAATTGCTGTTTCTTTTTTAATAACAATGATAATTATATTTTTTATCTGTTATATTATGAGTCATATGAGTGATATAAACGCTTTGTTTAGCATGGAAGCGCTTGTTGAAAAATTAGGCGCCGTTTTAGCAATGATTCTTTTTTGGTTTGCTTTTATTGCCGTTGTTCTATCTTTTTCCATTCCTTTATCTTTGTTAATTAATTCGTTTTACTTTATTGTTTATCTAAATTACAATAATAGCATTATTGAAGGGAAAACGGATAAATTTGCCAAAGATTTTGGACTCTTTGGATCTTTTCTTGATTCTGTCAGCGAACTTCTCGCCAGAAAATTCGGTTCCGAACCAATTCCGATTTATGAAAAATATATCCCGATTAAAGAGGAGTATAAAAAAATGATTAGGTTGTTCTAGAACCTTTTCTCTTTTTCAAACCGTTGCAGTAAGAGCCGGACCCGGGAATCCTTTTACAATGCCGATAAACAATTTAGTTTTATTTATTTGGTCTTGCATACATTTGAGATTAAGCGAATTAAAGTTTTTTATTTTTAGCTTATCGTAAATAGGCAA
>CAYLRQ010000108.1:0-2405 GCA_964386335.1 uncultured archaeon | reverse complement strand
GTATTATGACAAAAGGCAATACGAAAAACAAGAAGTATTTTAAGATTTCCAATATAAGAATTCCAATATATAATTGAACATTTTTTTATTTTTTGTATTTGGTCTATGTGTGTAATTATTTAAAGGGCAATTACAACGCTGTTATAAAATAACACTGTTTCTCTTTTGAACTCTCTTTTTCAAATAGTCAGGAACTTTCACAAATTTTGTATTTTGGGCTTTTGCCGATAGTTTTTCTCCTCTCCAACAATTTTCACAAATGTAATGGTTTTTATATCCTTCTCTCCAGAATATGTCGTGGTAATATTCCTCTCCAGCATTAATAAGTCTATGACATTCTCCGCATTGCTTTGGAGTCTTAGCCACTCTTTTCTCTACTTTTTCTCTTGCTTTGCGTTTGTTTACTCGTGGATCCCAGTATATCCAAACAATTGATTTGTTCATAGTTTTATCTATACACAACACCTTGAACTACCCATTCTCTATTGCCTTCAATAAGCTTTCGT
The DNA here is from genome assembly GCA_964386335.1 of uncultured archaeon. Lineage (GTDB taxonomy): Archaea > Aenigmatarchaeota > Aenigmatarchaeia > QMZS01 > QMZS01 > QMZS01. The sequence goes on along the minus strand of CAYLRQ010000108.1, from coordinate 1,899 downwards.
GTTTTATAGCATGAACAAAATGTGGGTAATTGCTTGAAAAAATATTGTTTGCTTTTTGCAGGCAATTTGTTTTCATTACAAAAATTTATGAAATCAGTGTAAAGTTTGCTAGATATACAATACCCTTCAGGATCTGGTTTTAATTTTTGTAAAAAAAACTCATAAGCAGGGTCTGACATTCTTTGGTATAAATCTGCCATTTCATCAGTTGATTTTTCATTGGTAAATTTGTCATTTTTAATTAATCGTTCCAAGCCGTCCAATGCTTTGTTCAAAAACCCGGATAATTCTGTTGGTGTTGTAATTTCATTCAAAATATTTTTGTCTGGATTTTTAATTGTTTTGTTGAATTGAATGATGATCCATCTTCTAAAAAATGCATGAGTCTTGTCAGAAGTTACAGGCAACTCATTACACGAAAATATTAATTTAGCTTTGTTTTTAAAAGAAAAAGGATCTTTAAACTTTTTTTCAGCAAAAATTTCGTCTCCTCCCGTTAGCATTTTGAAAACGCCAGTCTCATACAAACCTTTAGCAGGAATATCTGCATAAGTATTGGCTAACTTATCATACAACTGAGAAGAACTGAATCTGGATTTTAATAATGTTTGTAAAGGCACATGCGAGCAATTCTTTTGGCCAATAAATTTTTCCAATAAGCTAATCACGGTTGATTTTCCATTGTTGCCCTCTCCAATGAACATCCAAGCTTTCTGAAAATCATAATTTTGAACTAAAAGGTAACCTGCCAATTCATATATGCCTTTAACATCAGTATCATCCAAAACATCATGTAAAAAAGCGTCAATTTTGGGACAAGTTGCGTCTGGATCATATTTTACAGGTATTCTTATTGTTGAAAAATTAAAAGGTGTATGCTCGTCTAAAGTTCGTGTCTCTAAATCCAATAAACCATTTGACAAGTTCAAACGTTTGTCTTTGTTCAATTCACTTCTGCTTATTACTTTTGTGTATTTTAGTTGATTAATGATTTCAGCCATTTCTGTTCTCGTTGCCAGTTTACCAACAAGATCTTTTATTAAGTGCCTGATTTGAGATTCTTTCCAAGGTGTATAAACTCCATCAGTATATCTATACATTTCTTCTGTGTCGTCAACGGTAAAAAATGGAGGTTCTGTCTCTAAAATATAATTCACAACGTTTTCTCGTATGATTTTAACAATCCTGCCGTCTTCGTCAACTGCTACAAAACCTTCTCTTAACATCCGCTCGTATTTTTCTTCTTCTCTTTTAACAGGAGTCTTGTTTTTGTTTCTCAGAATTCGTCGTCCTTCTTCATTAATATACCATCCATTATCATAATCAAAAAGACCGCAAGCACGAATTTTTTTGAGTGCTTCGTCTCCATATTGTTGTTTTACATACTCATTTGTTATTTTCTCTTTACCAAGTAGTTTTGCGGCTTCATTAATAGATTCCAACAATTCATACAAGGTTTCCTCTATTTCCATAATATTATAACACAAAAACTTTAAATAGTTTAATTTTACAATATACTCATATTGGTTATGGGAAATTGAACCAAAATAAAGCAATATTATTATTAACGAGTGATAGATTGGTCATAATTCCCATAATGGTCATAAATTTTCTTTACTTTAATATATAAGAGCCTCACTAAGCCTTAGATCAAGGAATTTTACATCCATTATGGAACTTTTAGCCAATCACTACTTCTTAATAATAAGTGTTAATATTTCTTCACAACATCTCCGTAATCCGCTTCTCTGATCAAGTTTTCTCTAACCTTAAAGGTTTTTCCGCAAAAGATACACCTTTTGACTTTTCTTGGATTAATCCTCTTGTTGTGAGGCACGTACGCCTGAGTTCGCAGGCAAAAAGGGCATCGCAAAAAAAATTTATATTTCAATAATAAAC
>CAYLRQ010000107.1:0-2407 GCA_964386335.1 uncultured archaeon | reverse complement strand
AGAAAGCAAAAAGGTGAGATTGTCATTCTGGAGCACATTCGTTTCACTCAGTATAAACTCCACGAAGAATCTCCCAAGAATGTTGATCTATCTTACTGTGAGATCCTTCCCATCTTCATTTCAGTCTTCTCCGCCAGCTGGCGGATACGCCCCGAAAGGCGTCAGGAATTAAAACTCTTTCCTTGGGGATAACATATTAATAAGTTATGAATAATCCGGAAATTAAAGAATTCATAAGAGAAAACAGTCATCTTTTCTGGTGGATTAAAGAAGAATCAAAAGAAGATATCAGTCTGAATTTATTGGTAGAATCAATATTGAATTATGGTAATGAAAAAAGCGTAAAGAGATTATTTGAATTAGTTGGTATAAAAAAAGTAGCTGAAATTTTTTTTAAAGATACAAATAGAAAAAGAGTAAATTATTATCCAGATGTGATTAATTTTTTTAGTTTATATTTTCAAAGGAATATTAAGTAATTTATATAGTGTTAAGTCAATTGTATAATAAACAGTCAGTCAAAAGCATGAAAGCGTCTTGTCTGTTTCATTGCACAATCAGGATTGCTTGTAATACATTTTTCTTCCGCAATTTGAAACTTGACTTAACAATAGAACAAAGTTGGAATACAGATAGTTTTCGATAATGATGTAAACGATAAAAATGAAGACTCACAATCGTGATTTTCAGTTTCATAAAGAAATATTAACCGAAAAACAGGTTGAGTTACTTAGACTAATAAAAGTATTTAAAAGGGAATTTTATTTAGTTGGAGGAACTGCAGTTGCTTTACATTTAGGTCATCGTAGGTCTATTGATTTTGATTTATTCAAGAATGGGCAATTAAGGAAAAGAGCAATTAAAGATAAAATTAAAAATAATGGATTTTCATATAAAATAATACACCAAAGTTATGAAGAATTTACGATTGAAATAAGTTCTGTCAAAATAACTTTTTATAATTATCCATATAATATTAAACATCAATTGAGTTTTAATAATATAATAAATTTACCAACCCTGTTAGACTTATCAGCTATGAAAGCTCTTGCTCTCGGTGGTAGAGCAAAATGGAAGGATTATGTGGATTTATATTTTATTTTAAAAGATTATTATAGTTTAAAGGAAATATCTAAAAGGGCAAAAAAAATTTTTATGGATGATTTTAATAAAAAATTATTTCGCCAACAAATATTATATTTTGAAGATATTGATTATAGTGAGAAAATAGAATATGTAAGTAAGGGTATAAGCGATGATGAAATTAAAAGGTTTTTAATTAACATTGCAACTACACCATTTTAATAGATATGAGATGTGAAATATGTTTAAAAACTATATTATAAATGCTCATAAGCAACATAAACAATTAGGAGGATTAAAATGAGCAAACGTACCCCAAGTGTTAACAGCATTATAATCGGTGGAAACATCGTACGGGATCCGGAAATCAAAGAAGTTGGAGACAAGAAAATCAAAGTTACCACGATAACCATTGCGAACAATCGTCCCTACCTGGACAAAGAAGGAAACTGGCAGGAAGAGACAACTTTTGTAGATGTGGAAGCGTGGGGCAACCAGGCAAAGAAGATCGAAAACAGTGCTGAAAAGGGCAGCCCGATTCTTGTTGAGGGGAATTTGAAACTCAACCAGTGGGAAAACAATGAGGGCAAAACCATATCCAAAATTCTCATTAGAGCTGATAAAATACATGTACTTGAACATGATAAGAAAAAGGAAGAGAAATTCTAAGTAAAATTGAAATGAGATTGTCACTTTGAGCCTATAGAGGGGTCTCCCAAGTAACTTAAGTTATTGTCAGGGAGATCCTTTCCCACTTTGTTCAACTAAGCTGTGATTCGCTTTCGTCAAAACTTCCGTCTATGCTGCGCTACGACGCGATAAAACAGAATAACAGGCAAAAGATGAAAGATAAAAGGATAAGAACAATAAAAAAAGATATCATAAGCATAATAAAAGAAATTTTATTTTCAAGAAATGAAATTATTGCTGCATTTATCTACGGTTCATTCCTTTATACCGAAGATTACGATGATATTGATGTTGGGGTATTTACAAACTGCACATTTCATGGTTTAGAAAAACCAGACTATGAATTTGAATTGGAGCAATTATTATCAAAAAAACTAACAAGCAAAATTGATCTTAGAGTAATTGATGATGCTCCGGATAAATTTTTATATAATGTTTTCAAGGGTTGCTATCTATTCTCTAAAGACGAAAAAATTGAAAAAATAATGGAACAAATAATACAAAGAAGCCTGGGTCAACAATATTATCAAATCCAATATATAAAACAAGCTTATGGAGTTTAAAAGTAAAAAAAGGAAAAATAAAATTCAAGGGAAAAGGTAAAAAAGCAAAAATTGTAAAGCAGAAAGCAGAA
>CAYLRQ010000106.1:0-2427 GCA_964386335.1 uncultured archaeon | reverse complement strand
GGTCCTTTGGGGTCTGAAAGCCTTTAAAACAAAGGGGTTCAGAAAACAATAATTTCATAATACATAAAAGTGGTGAAACGTATATAAATAAAGGGTTTTCTGTCATTTAAAGTGTTTTTAGAGAAAATATATTCTGTTCGATGTTTATATAGACAATTTTCTATATTGATATAATACTCAAAGAGTAGCGTATCTACCCTTTTCTTCCATTACTTTTATTACTGCTTCGTACTGTTTCATTTGTATTCACCTAAATAAAAATATTTAGCTTTCTTATAATAATCCTCATTTTTAAGCTCCATACAAATAATTTCATTAAAATTCGTATCTAATAAATATTCATTTTCTTTTTTCAGGTTTTTAAATGCCTCATCTTCATTATTTCCTTTGACAAAACCAATAACCTGGCAGTTTTCTATGTCTGGTTCGGGTGATGTACTATTAGGCTGATATGTAACCCCTTCTTCAGTTATAAAAATATAATTTTTCATTCCCTTAATTCCCTTTAAACAACTTTTTTTAATTATCTAATTCAGTAAAAATTATTAACTATACTTAAATATTCGGTACAATTTTAAAAAATCCTTCTTTTTAAAAAAAATTGTGAAAATTTTGGGTAAAGCTTTAACCTTTAATATTCAATTCTCTTCCAATGTTGTTATCATCTTTTGCTTGATTTCTCCTATTTTATGATTGACTTTACTTTTTTGTTCGAATCTTTTAGCCGCCTGAGAGACAGCCGAGTAATCCATCTGAAAAAGCTGGCCAATCTAAGCTAAAGAAAGTGAAGTACTTGATTAGATAAATAGCTCACTACCAAGAGCGATATTGCGATAGAATTGTTGAAAAAAATTTTTCATATCCCAATGTTGGATAATATATTCCCAAATTAAAGTTATCAAAAAAATAAAGCCAGACTTAGAATGTAATTGTATTGAAAAAAATTTCTTAACAATTAAAACTAAGCCTGGTTTTTTGGTAAGTTAAAATTCAAAGTTGACTTCTATTTATTTTAAATAGACTAAAAAAAATACTAAAATCTTCTTTTAAAAATGATAGAGAGAGAAAATAGGTGTCTGTCCCTATTTTATTTTAAATAGACTAAAGTCTTCTTTTAAAATAATACAGTAAACCGTCCCCTATTTCTTTTATTTATTCTTCGAACTTTATAATATTATCTAACCATTTAAAGACATCCTCTGCAATTTTTAAGGCTTCCTCATATTCTTCTTTGCTTACCGGTTCATAATCACCAGGGTAGCGGGAATCTACTGCATAAGCAGTAAGCAGTTTGGCTTGATTAATATTCTCTGGTATTTCTACACCAGCTTCTTCAATAAGTTTAAGTAAAATTCCAATAGAATGGGTTTTAGGAAAAGATTGGTTAAGTTTAATTAATATAGCCTTCAAAGATTTTTCAACTGCTTGCTGAGCATCAAAACATAGATCTTCATAAAGTATCCCTTGAGAGACCTTTCCCATCTTTGCTCTTTCTAAATTACTTCTGGCTCTTTTTAACCAGTTTAAGATAATTTCTCTATTTTTCATAAATTACCCGCCCATATTTAGCAATATCACTATATATTAGAAAAGGATTATCTTTTAATTGATTAAATCTTTTAGGAGTCTCCACAATTATATCAACAGAAACATCTACGTCCAGCTTTAGGTAAATTCTCTGGGCAAGTTTTCTCTTGTGAGCAATATCATTTTTCAACACAAAAATATCGTAATCACTTTCTTTGCTCTGTTTCTTTTTTGCTCGTGAACCGAACAGGATAATTTTATCAGGAGCAACTTCATTTACAATTTGTTGTGTAATTTTTTTTAAATGATTTTTATTCGGCATATTATTTCCTTGCATTTTTTAAGAATAAGTAAAACATACTAAAATCTCATATCATATATATTATTCTGAAATAAAGAACAAAGATATATTAATCATTTATCTATTATCGTTTTTATTTTATCATTTTTTGGGTAAATTTGCTAATAAAATATAGGGGACCTCTATTCCCCTCTATATCCTGATGTTAAATAATATATTCCCAAATTAAAGTTATTGAAAAAAATAAAGCCAGGCCTAGAATGTAATTGCGTTAGAAAAAATTTCATGTAATCCAAACCAAGACCGGCTTTTGTTTTTTGTTAAGTTAAAATCTAAGCTTTGCTTCTACATCATTTTAAATAGACTGAAAGGTATACTAAAATCTTCCTTTAAAATGAAACAGAGAGAAAAGTGGGAAAATTGGAATAAAAGATGGGTTAGCGGGAATGAAAGAAAAGAAAAAACAAAGGGGCACGATTCATCGTGCCCCTACACCAGGAAGAAATAAAAGATAAGAGAAAGATGGGCTTGATGAATCAAGCCCCTACACGGAAAGATAATTCTCAATCTAAATCGATTTCTTTTCCTTCGATTTTTAG
>CAYLRQ010000105.1:0-2561 GCA_964386335.1 uncultured archaeon | reverse complement strand
TACATCAAGGTAAAAAAGTATCTACTGATGTTTCAAGAGAGAGAAACAAAATTATTGGTGAATTGAGATTGTTGCTGGCAAAGAGCTGCATTTCATCTCTTGAACCCGATTTTATTATATTAGATGAATTTCAACGGTTTAAAAATCTTTTAGACGGACAAGATGAGATGTGTAAATTAGCACGGGAGATGTTTGATTTTAAAGATGCCAAATTACTCCTTCTATCTGCAACACCTTATAAAATGTACACTTTATACCAGGAAGACGAGATTCATTACGATGATTTTATTAGAACTGCCCAATTTTTACTTACCAATAAAGATGATTCAAAGAATTCCAATAGGGATATCATGTCATTAAAAACACAATTGGAAGAATATAAAAACTTATTATATCAAATAAATGAAAATAATTTAGACGACCTTTATAAATGTAAAAGAAAGATTGAAAAAATATTGGGAAAAGTTATGTGCCGAACAGAGAGAAATTCAGGAATTTCCAAACAAGATAACATGGTTAAAGAATATACAGAAAACGTTGAGATTGAAAGTAAAGAAATATTGAATTTCATAAACATTGATCGAATAGCCCAAGTTATAGGACATAGAAATTGTATGGAGTATTGGAAGTCATCTCCTTATTTACTGAATTTTATGGACGATGATTACAAATTAAAGAAAGAATGTGTAAAAGGGATTAATAATGCCTCTTTAAAAGTAGAGAATGCCTTAGTAAGCGCAAAAAAAAGTTTTCTCCCCTGGAGAAAAATTAGTAAATATGGAAAAATACCTTCTGACAATCATAAATTAGAAGTACTACTTAAAAATTCAATGAAAAATGAGTCCTGGAAGCTTCTCTGGATTCCCCCTTCACTGCCATATTATCGAAGTTATTCATTTTTTGATAATTTGAAAGACTATACAAAAAGTTTGATATTTTCTTCTTGGAAGGTTGTTCCCAAGACAATTGCTTCTCTATGTAGCTACGAAGCAGAACGAAATGCAAAAGATTTTAATCAGGAAGAGTATGGGTATGGGGGAAAAGAAAGGCGCAAAATTAAGGAATTGAATTTTGCAATTAAAGAAGGTAAACCTGCTTCAATGAATTTGATTACTTTGTTTTATCCTTGCATGACATTAGCAAAAAGAATAAATCCTTTGAAAATTACACAAAATTATATGAAGGAAAATGGTTCTTTACCAGGGGCAGCGGAAATGGAAAATGAGATTAAGTATAAAATTCGCAATATTTTAGAAAATACCGTTTTGAGGAAAAAGTTAGATTCTGAAGGACCTTTTGATCAGCGATGGTATTGGGCTTCTTTAATTTTTATGGATCGTGTTTTTTATAAAGATAAAATAGAAGAATGGTTTTCTCTTAACGGAGGAGATAAATATAATTTAAAAAATCTAAGTAAAAAATCCGACAAAGATATAGAAGATGATTTAAAACAAGATAAAAAATCAGAACCAAGTCACTTTGCGGAACATGTTAGTAAGTTGGAAGAATTTTTTAAATTTGAGCCACTTCAAATGGTAAAAGAATTGGGAAATCCTCCGAAAGATTTACTTTCTATTTTATCAAAAATTGCATTAGCCTCTCCGGCGGTAACCAGTTTAAGAACTTTAGGTGAGTATGGTAAATATAAACCAGTACTTTTTTATAATGCTGCTTTAATATCTTTTGGCTTCAGAAGTTTATATATTTTACCGGAGACAATATCTTTAATAAAACAATTATATCCAGATGGTCCTTATTGGAAAAAGATTTTACAGTACAACATAGCGGGCAACTTGCAGTCTTTATTAGATGAGTATATGTATGTACTGTTCGAATCGTTGGGATTGATGAATCTTAGTGATGAAGAAAGAATAGTTTGTGAGTTAGGTGCGCATATTGAAAAAGTCGTCTCAATAAGAACTCCCAGTTTATATTTAGATGAAATAAAAATCAAAAACAATAAGGTAGGAGAAACCAAAAAAAGAAGTATGAGATGTCGTTTTGCCATGCGTTTTGGAACGGGCATTAAAGAATTAGGACAAGAGGTTAGTAATATTACAGAGGTGAGAAATGCCTTTAATTCCCCGTTTAGACCATTTATCTTGGCAACAACTTCAATAGGGCAGGAAGGATTAGATTTTCATCAATACTGTCATTCAATATATCATTGGAATTTGCCCCCAAATCCGGTAGATTTGGAGCAAAGAGAAGGAAGGATATTTAGATATAAAGGGCACGCTATACGAAAAAATATTGCTACAAAATACGGAAAAAAATTGTTAGCTAATCATTTTAAAAATAATTTGTGGAACAAATTATTTAACATTGCTTTAAAGGAAAGAGAATCTAGAGCAAATGATTTAATTCCATTTTGGATATTTGCCCAAGGTAAGGCAAAAATACAACGTCATATTCCTGCAATGCCTATGAGTAGAGAAAAAAATCAAAAAATTGCTTTGTCTAGAAGTTTAGCGGTATATCGATTAGTTTTTGGCCAACCTCGCCAGGAGGATCTAATTAATTTTATAAATAGTCAAGTTGGTGGTGATCGTGGCGATATC
>CAYLRQ010000104.1:0-2608 GCA_964386335.1 uncultured archaeon | reverse complement strand
TTTCTTTTCAAATATTTTTCCGTTTGGTTCTGCTTCGGAGAAAATCTGTGCCTGAAATTTGTATAATTGAACAGGTTTTGTAATCCGGGAATTTTCTGATAAACTAGCTCTTATTTTGATTTTCTTTAAATACCTATTTTTATTTTTCATTTATGGAGAGACCTTCAAAAGAAGAATATTATTTGGGAATTGCAAGGCAGATTTCTGAAAGATCAACGTGTTTGCGTGCTAAAGGAGGAGCCGTAATTGTCAAAGATGACCAGATTGTTGCAACGGGTTATAATGGGGCTCCAAGAAAAACCAAAAGTTGTTTGGATAGAAATGAATGTCTCAGAGATAAATTAAATATTTCTCACGGAACGAGATATGAAATGTGCAGATCTGTTCATGCAGAGCAAAATGCGATCATAAATGCTGCCAGAGCGGGAGTAAGTATTTTGGGAGGAGACATGTATATTTATTTTCGTGACAGGAACGGAAACAATATCAATAGCATTCCATGTTTTATATGCAAAAAAATGATTATCAATTGCGGTCTAAAAAGAGTTATATGCTCAATGAGAGACGAAAATATTAAGATATTTAAAGTGGAAGATTGGGTAAGAGAATGGCAGGAAAAAGATATAATAGATGATAAACATCAATATGGCACAGATCTAAATATTACTGAGAAATATCTTAAACAATAAAATGATAATTGGTTTAACTGGGAGAAATGGTACGGGAAAAACAGAAGTTGCAAACTATTTAAAATCAAAAGGATTTGAATTAATTTCTCTTTCAGATATTTTAAGAGAAGAGGCGAGAAAAAGAAATATGGACGAAAAAAGAGATAATCTAATAAAACTTGGAAATGAAATAAGAAAAAAATTTGGAAGCGGAATTCTTGCAATTAAAGCCATTGAAAAAATTAAAAAAGGCCGAAATTATTGCATTGATAGCATAAGAAACCCGGGCGAAATTATGGAATTTAAAAAGAATAAAAATTTTTTTTTAATTGGAATTAAGTCAGACATAGAATTAAGATACAGGAGGATTCTAAAAAGAGGAAGAATGGGCGAAGATATCTGTTTTGAAAAATTCAAAGAACTTGAAGAAATGGAAAATTCAAAGGATGAAAAAAAACAGCAGTTGGATAAATGTCTTGAACTGGCAGATACAATTATTGAGAACAATGGAACTATTGAAGAATTGTATCAGAAGGTTGATAAGATTCTAAGTAAAGTCTAGATTATTATCTTTTTATCTTTGTTTTAAAATCTTTTAATTGCGAATCATTCTTTTATAATCTGCTTCGCCTCTACAATTAAAAACCAATCTTTCAATTTCCGGATTCGCAACCTATATTTGTAAACAGGAGTTCCACCAACAATTCTTGATATCAAGGTTGGTAAATCATTTTTCAGAGACGGCGATCCAATGTATGTAAAATTTAAATTGCATAAAAGTTTCCTGCACTTTGGGAGATTCTCATCCCATAATTGATAGCAAAAATAATTCCCAACCGAAGATTCTTTATTGGAAATTAAAACAGAAACTTTATCTGGCGGTTCGGCATATTCGGACTTTGAGACATAGACTGCTCTGACATTTTCTGGCAAATCTATTTCATAATAACTCTGCGATCCAACACCTTCATTTATACACACCATTTTTAGAGTATTGTATAAATCAGCAATATTATCTGCAATTGTTTGTCTATTTGCATTCTCTATCTGCTTTGCAATGAGGGAAGCACTTGCTGTGAATATTATAATTCCAAATACGATGCTCGCAATAATGAATATCCATGCAGAAACACCTTTTATTTTTCCCATATTATTATATATTTTCGTATAATATTTTTCCCGTCATTTTATATTTAAAGAAATATTTTTTCGATTGAATATGCTTTCTATTAATTTCAATACATATTTTTATGCTGGGGTGGCCGAGTGGTTAAGATTTTTGTTGATTAAGTTTATCAAAAATCTCCAAAATAAGGCGCTAGCCTGCTAAGCTAGTTTCCGTTAAGGATGCCTGGGTTCGAATCCCAGCCCCAGCGTGTTTATTCTACAACTACAGGCAATCTCTGCGAAATCCCTCTCAATAATCTTTTTAATTCGATTACATCTTTCTCCATTAGGTATATTCTCTCCTCTATAGGCTTTATTTCTGGTTTTCTAATTTGTTCAACTTCTCTTTCCAATTTTGCCTTTAAGATATCAAAGTCTCGTTTAGTAATCAAATCTTTTAATTTATCATTCAAAATTAAAAATAATCGATTCATTTCTTCATCTATTGTTTTTTCCACAACATCTTTTTTCATATTTTTAATTTGTTCTTCAATATTCAAAAATTTCTCGCCAAAAGTGTTTAAAAGTCTGGCGTGTTTATTTAAATTAATTTTTATCTCATTTTCAAGTTTATTATCCATCTCTGCGAACTTTTTTACTAATTGTTCTTTTAGTTTATTCCTAAATTCTTCTATATTTTCTTCTGTCTGCTTTCTCGCAGAATCCAGTTTTTGAATCTCTTTTTTTGTTTCTAAAGATAAAATTTTAAATGATTTCTCATATTCTTCAACTCTATTGTTTATTTCTCTAAATTCTTCAAGATTATCATTAAA
>CAYLRQ010000103.1:0-2723 GCA_964386335.1 uncultured archaeon | reverse complement strand
GTTACACTACGCCGAGACAGACAGGACTCCGTGGCAGGCGAAAGTCACCCGTCTCCTCCGCCAGCCGGTTGATTAACTGTGGGTAAATTTTTTGACGATAAAACATGCTCAAACAACAATGCATGAAAATTCTACGAATAGGATTGGATATGCAAATTAAAAGAAATATTTACGACATTGGTCATATACAACCCCCAATCGGGAGTATCCCCGAACTTTTTCTGAATCTAAAGGAAATATCCACAACCTTTTGGTCGGGGACACAAACATTATGTGTAGCTATTGATAAAAAAATGAGGAGATAATATGAAGTTATTAAAGATTTTAGATTTAACTAATCAAATTGAAAAAAATTCATTTATCAAGTTACTCATTAATATTATGAGTAAAAACGATAATGAAGATACTCAGATTGAGCATATAAAAAATGCAAGTAATGAAAATATAGTAGAAATTTTTAAACTTGATTATGTTCAAGAAGAATTCAGAAAACAAATACAGGATGCAATTGCTTACAACTTCAATTTGGATATTCTAATTGATATAATTATTCGTGATGGAAATTGTATTATGTCTCGAAATTGGTTCTTCGAACTATATTCAAAAGAAATAGAAAATACAAAAAATGAGGTTGAAAAACTTAAGAATGAACTAAATGAAGAGAATAAAGGTAGCATTGATGAAATGAGGAAAAGAGATTATCTAATTTATCATAACTGTGTTAAAACAGCTTACACAAATGATCAACTACAGAATCGAGAATGTGTAATAACACATGATGAGTTATCAATATTAAATACTTTAGCTGATAATTTAGATTTATCTCAAGATGAAACACGTAGTATTTATTATTCTGTATTACCAATAGAAAAAATGGAAATTGATACAATTATTAAATCCTTAAAAGATATCGGTGTATTATTTTATTCAAAGAAGAATCTTGAAGTATATATTCCAGAAGAAATTGTTCGAATTTTACGAAAGATGAAAGGGTATGAAGTTGCGAATAAACATTTTAGACGTGTTTTAAAGCAATTAAAAGATAGCCAAATTTCATTGATTTGTAGAAAGCATAATATTGATAGAAAACTTCAAAGAAATGAGAAAATTAAAGTAATAATCGAAAAAGGATTAAGTATCAGAAATACACTATCCAATGGTATTTTCAAAGATAACGTTACACTAACTGAAAAGAAAGAATTTATTAATACTCTGATTGAGAAAAATCTCAAACTTTCATTTCCTTCCAAAGGAGTAACTCTTAAAGATAAAATTAACAAACTCATTCTATATTTCAACTCAATCGAAAAAGATGATAAAATTGAAATTTCAAATGAAGGTTATGAAAAACTTCTCAAAGATCTTCATCGTTTGATCCCAGAAACAAACGAACTTGTGAAAGACGAATTTGAGATTCAAGGTGATTTCATACTAAAATTTGTTTTACTTTTAGATTACAATATAAAACCCCGAGATGTTCTTGATTTGGTTGAAAAAAGCAGTTTAATTTCATTCTGCAAAAATCAACAAATTAAATCTATTGGCAATGTTGTTAATAACATTCTTGAATCATATCGAGACACTGAAAGTTTGTATATTGAAAATTACGATTTAATAAGCAATCGAGATTACAACGCATTAAAAGAAAATGGTATAACAGTCAAAGAGAGTGATTTAGGTTTAATTTTCGAAAGAACAACAAAATCAATATTTAACAAACTTGGTTTAACCGTAGATGAGAAACTAAAAAAGCAAATTAACGACAACAAAAACAAGTTAGATATTGTCCTCAAAATTAATGAAAAAGAAATAATAATTGTTGAGTGTAAAACACACAAAGATAGAGACTTCAACAAATTCAGTTCAGTTTACCGACAAGTTAAAGCTTATCAAAAAAGAGCTCAAGATATGGGCTTTAAAGTTATAAAATCTTTAGTAGTAGCCTCACAATTTAGTGATGATTTCGTAAACGAATGTGAACTTGATTTTGAATTAAATTTATCCTTAATTACTGCAAAAACAATGTTAAATATTCTGGATGCTTTTAAAGATTCCAGACACCAAGCTTTTCCCCACAAATTACTGATGAAAGATGTACTTATTAATGAATCGCGAATTATTAAGGCTATCATGAAATAGAATGGAAATTAGATCAAAAAGATTAATAATTTGGAGTAAAATTGTAGATATTGTAACTATACTTTGGTTACTTCATTTTATTACAGATTTGTTAACAAACTTGTTTTGCAAAACTTACTCAGCTTTTTTTTCATATTTCATATATACATTTTTCATTATTGATTTAATTATAATTTTCATAACTCATAATTCGAAAAAGCAGTTCTTTAAAGAAAACTGGTTTGATATTTTGATGGTTTTACCATTATTCAGATTATTTCGATTTTTTAAAATATTGAAAATTAAAAGATTAAGAAATTTATGGAAATTATTTAATAAATCAAAGAAACTTAAAAGTGGCAAAAAAATAGTTTCTGAGACTTTTGATCTTGGAAGGCAGATTAATGATAGTGTTAAAAGATGATAAAAAAGCTACACATAACAAGCGTGTCGGCTGTAGGGCTGGTCAGTGCTCTTTGTTTGAATCTTCCGATTCAAACAGCTGGTCGGTTTTTTCGGTCGTGATCGTTCCGATTCCGCAACACACGCAAGACATTAGGTACATTTAGCATTATACATTAGCATTCTTGACAAAAAAAACATAA
>CAYLRQ010000102.1:0-2757 GCA_964386335.1 uncultured archaeon | reverse complement strand
GGATACATTTATTTTGATAAATATTTCGCTGTCAATCGTTTTCACACAGTCTGAGCGCATCGGAACAAAACTCGATATTCAGAAAATTTCCAAAGAGCTGAGAGTTTCACGCCCGACCCTCAATAATTACATCTCTTTTCTGAGCGATACTTTTTTCATCAACCTGATTTCACCTCTCAGTAAGGGACGAGATACAGAAATTCGAAAAGCACCGAAAATTTACGTGTGCGATTCTGGTCTTGCCAATCATTTTGCCCGTCTCGACAGGGGACACCTTTTTGAAAACAGTATTTTTCAAGCTCTTCTTCCCCAAGGGGAGTTGAATTATTACCAACGAAAAAGTGGAGTCGAAATCGATTTTATTCTCAAAAGACAGACCGCTTATGAGGTCAAACTGAATCCCACGTTAAATCATTATAAACAATTAGGTTTACGTGCAAAAGATTTAGGTCTTGATAGATATTTTATTGTTTCTAAAAATTATTCTCCTCAAGCAGATGTACTATATGGATTTCAGTTATAAATCCCAGACGGCAATCTAAAAAAAAGTAATTGTCATCCCAGTTCACCCTGTTAAATCCCCCAGAAATGTGTAATAATACTGTGAATTAAAATCTACGATTCTATTCCACAGATTGAAGGAAAATCGTAGGCTGTATTTAACAGGGTTGAATAGAAAAGAAGATTCAATGGGATAAATTCTTGAGGAGCGCAGCGACGAAGAATCTCCCAAGAACATTAATCTATCCTACCGGGAGATCCTTCATCGGGAATAAATTCCCTCTTCGAGGATGACAACCAAGTGTGAATGATAATGAAAAAAGAAAGAAATAAAAAACTTTTATTACAAAACAACCGATGAAATGAATTTACTTTATTACAATATTTACCCAACATTGCCCTTACTGTATTACAATGGGTCAATTGTTTATTTAATGTTCAGGGATGGCGAGATCAATGTTTAAAAGGGAAGCTTTAAAATTTCTTAATAATTGGAAAGAAAAACATGATCGTAAACCACTAGTGATTAGAGGTGCAAGGCAGGTAGGTAAAACTACATTGGTTAAAATTTTCTCCCCCCAATTCAAACAATATATATATCTTAATTTAGAATTGAATGAAGAACGGAAAATATTTGAAGACAAGAATAATTTTGAAGAAGTTATAGATGCATTGTTCTTTTTAAAAAATGGGAAAAAAAATGAATTGGATACTTTGATTTTCATTGATGAGATACAAAACTCTCCCGAAGCAATTAAATATCTGAGATATTTTTACGAAACTAAAAAAGACATTGCTGTAATAGCAGCCGGTTCTTTACTTGAATCATTAATTGATAAAGATATAGCATATCCGGTTGGAAGAGTCGAATTTTTTGCTCTAAGACCTTTTTCCTTTAGAGAGTATCTCAATGCGGTTAATGAAATTAATTCTTTAGAAACAATCAACAATATTCCCTTCCCGGGATTTGCACATGATAAACTTATATCACTATTCAGACGATATGCTCTTATCGGTGGAATGCCGGAAGTAATAAAGAAATACTTTGAAAACAGTGATTTAAATGAAACAAAAGAAATTGTACGGAATCTTATCCTCTCCTATAAAGCTGATATCGAAAAATATGCGAGAAATCAAACAGTTAACCGTATCATAAGACATATAATTGACAATGCATTTTATTTTGCTGGAGAACGTATTAAATTTAATCGTTTTGCAAATTCAGATTACCGCTCTCGTGAAGTGGGGGAATGTTTCAGGATATTGGAGAAGACTATGCTCCTTCAATTGGTTTATCCGGCTACATCGGTTAATTTGCCATTAATCGAAAACAAGAAAAAATCTCCTAAGCTACAGATCATTGATACCGGCTTGGTAAACTTTATAAGCGGAATAGAAAAAGATGTATTCAATTCCACTGAATTAACAGATGTATATAGAGGTAATATAGCAGAGCATATCATTGGACAGGAACTTTTGGCACGTGAAATTTCTCCTGGTCAGAAATTAATATTTTGGACAAGAGAAAAAAGACAATCTGATGCTGAACTCGATTACCTTATTAATCATAAAGGTAATATAATTCCTGTTGAAGTTAAGTCGGGTTCTGTAGGGAAACTAAGATCTTTGCATCAGTTTATAAATCTTTCTGCCGGTAAAAAAGCAGCAATAGTAGCAGTAAGATTGTATGCAGGCAAACTTTCGATAAAGAGGGAAAAGACGCCGGAAGGTCATGAATTTATTTTAATTAATTTGCCCTTCTACTTGTGTAATAAGATTGGTGAATATGTCGATTATACGATGGAAAAATATACGTAAAAATTGCTGCGGTGATTACAGAGATCAACCGTCAAGAGGGTAAAGCAATAATAAAAATATTAGCAACGAACCTGTCTTCGTTACACTTCGCCGAGACAAGCAAGTCCAATCAAAAGATAAATAGAACACAGATACACGCAGATTTAGCTGATCCTCGCAGATTAGAATTAATAACTCAAAATAAAAAGAAATTGTCATCCCAGTTGAATAGAAAAGAAGATTCAACGGGATAAATTCTTGAGGAGCGCAGCGAAGAATCTCCCGAGATGTTGACCTATCCTTTTGTGAGATCCTTCATCGGGAATAAATTCCCTCTTCGAGGATGACAAAGAAATAGGGATCCTTCCCGTCTTCATTTCAGTACGTTGCTAAATCAAAAGTAGATTCATTTTAAATAGGACTGAAGAAATTCAGTCCTTTTCTTTTCTACTTCCGTAA
>CAYLRQ010000101.1:0-2838 GCA_964386335.1 uncultured archaeon | reverse complement strand
AAATTTTTCTACCCTGTCTTGACAGGGGTCTCGCTCTCGGAACCTATACCTTTAAGCTGTTGGAAAATGGGCAGAATTATATAGGGTCTGCTGATTTTCATCTGATTTTTATAAAAAGAGACAAATTCAGAAAATATTAAAAAAATAATTTAGTTTGTTTTAGCCGCTTTTTCAAATCCCCCAATCCCCCTTGTCAGGGGGGGGGGATAATTGGAGAAAATCAGCAGACCCTATTATAGCAGCCAATATTGATTGCAATTATAAGTATTATTTTATTATTGCAGATGATACCAGATTTATACAATAATTTAGAATGGGGTCAAGAGCTTGCACTAGTACAATAAATAAAAAATGAGAGCGATAAGTATTTTGCTTTTACCGCTCTCGCTTGTTTTCGTGTCTGCTAATCCTGACTTAGGTCAAGGCACTTGCCGCACGAGGAACATCTTCCCGAGCAAAACGCGCAGACGCCTGCGGCTGTTACAGAAAATACTCCTCTCAGTTTTTTGTATGCTTCGCGGGAAGGGATTATTACCGGCATTTTTTCACCTCCTGTTTTATTTTACCAGAAACAATCTTAATTTTCTGGCGAAAATACACATAAACTTAATTTCAAAATTCACCTGTCTTTCCGTCAAAAAACTTTTCATTCAAGTTTAAGACAAGCAACTTTTGTTAAGTAGTCGTCTAAACTTTTTGATTCCCGCCAACTGCGCTTAAAAAGACCAAAGTACTTTTTGTGAATGTCGTATCCTTTTTCTTTTTTACCGATTATTTTCCTAAAATTATCTTGATTAAGCGCTGCCACATTAAACAATTCCGCTCTTATCCATAATTCATTTTGATTTAGCTTATCATAATATGGCTTAACTTGCCGGTTATTTTTAATGTAGTCGTAATAAAAAAAATGGAGAATCTCATGGGCAAAAATTCTTCTGATTTCTTTTTTATCTTTTATTTTATAGTATATTTGCCATCCTTGCGGTTCTACGAGAGGAGAGCAGGAGAAAATAGACAAGAAGGCAATAAATTTTTTATTTTTTAAATAAACTTTGTTATTAAATAATTTTATTACTTCCTTAAAATAATTTTGCTCTGTTTCTTGCCAGCTCCCAAAAATAAATTTCTTGGCTTTAAAAATTTCTCGGCGGCGATTCTTATAATAATTGTCTAAATAATCGTTGATAAACTTATTTTTTCTCTTTTTGTTTTTTTCTATTCTCACTTTTCTTAATTCAGAATGTAAGTCTATAATTCTTTCTTTACCAAAATCAAAATTGTCTATTTTAGCGCCAATAAAATTTCGGCAAACCTGCTTATCAAGATTTTTATTTACTTTTATAATAACAGAATAATTTTGCATAGATAAAAAATTGGCAGATAGACAACGAATTGGTTATCTATCTGCGTTTTTAGATTGTTCGTACAAATCCCAAATGAGGAAATCAAGAGTTTCTTTAGTGTGCCGGCAAAACTCAATATCCAAGCTGCAAATGCTCCCGTTGCATTGCTTGGCGCTGTAAGCGCATCCTCCTCCGCAAATTCCAATCGCCTCACAATTTAAGCAATTCTCTTTATATAAAGGAAGTCTTTCTTTCCATTTTCTGACTAAAGAAGAATTCCATACCAATAAATTGTTTGCGTTTTTAACGGAATCAATACTATAATCCCAATCAGCGTGGCAGATACTTATATCGCCGTTAGGTTGAATGACAATTTGCTCTCCGTAAGCTCCGCAATCCGTGGGATAAAATTCTCCGCTGACAAAAGCGTTGACTTTGCGTCCCATTCTGTCTTCATATATTCCCAACTTTCTTGCTTCAATGAAACAATTTACAATTTGTCTAACTGCTTTGGCTGAATACTCTTCTTCAGGCATATTAGATCCAATCATCTCATAAGTGCTGCCAACAAGCCGATTCAATCCGTAGCTGTTTATTCCCAATTCTTTTAACCAGCCAGGAATCTTATCCAGACTATCAACATTGTAGGGAGTTATGGTGACAGAAACGCCTAAATCAGTTCCCGCGCTTTTTAATAGCTCTATTGCTTTCATTGTTCTGGAAAATGTCCCTTTGAAATTCTTGTCCACTCGACAGCAATTATTCACTTCCTCTAAATAACTGTCTATGGAAACAATAACCGAGACCTTATTATTCCTAAAGAAGTCCGCCAGCTCTTTAGTTATCATACTGCCATTGGTAATGATAACCACTTCAGTTCTCTCTGGTAAAATGTTTTGCTCTTGCAAAAATCTAACATATTTCACGGTATAAACGCAGGCTTTTTTGTTAAGTAATGGTTCTCCGCCGTAAAGAATAACCAGACAGCGTCTGTTCTCTTCCCTTTTTTGTTTTAAGTGATTTACAAATAGATCTACTCCTTTCTTCGCGATTTCATTGCTCATCATTTCGCCTTCTCTTTTTTCGTCTTCGTAGCTTATTTCAAAACAATAACTGCATCTAAAATTGCATCGATGCGTTAGAATTAGATACAAAATAGATACTTGTTTATTAGTGGCTTCATATTCTTGTCGAATATTTTCAATTGCCATATTATCTTCTTTTTCGTTGCTGATTATTAGTCCTTGCGAGACTAATAGTTCTGAAATAGCTTGCCCATTCTCTCCTTGTCCCTTTTTCTCTATAAAGTTAGCCCATGTCTCTTTGTCAATGAATACTGGCTGAGGATGCAGTGAGTTAAACACAGCAACTATTCCATTTCTCTCTTTTGTTTTCATAAATCTGGAAAACTTTAATATTTCTGCCATTTCAATCACCTCTTTGTTTTACCGAACTCAATTCCCATCTTCACCGATAGGAATTTTCTCTTCTGGAG
>CAYLRQ010000100.1:0-2869 GCA_964386335.1 uncultured archaeon | reverse complement strand
CTTTTTAATATCTGGGAGTATTATAAAAGGAACTCCTGAGCATTTAGCAAGGAAACTTATAGTTAAATCCTCAGAAGAATTTGCTGTAAAAATCAAATTACCTTGCTTACTCATAATATTATAGATTAAAGCCCTAGAAAAAGTGGGGGCGTGTACTGGATGTCGAAGTTTATACCAGAATTTGGATTCTATCTGTCGGACTCGCTCTCTTGTGATACCATAGTGAATCCCAATCCAGTCTAGTGTCATTTTTTTACCTATTAGAAGACCTTCTCTTGCTTTTATAATATAGCATTCCCTTTTAGTAAAACAAGAAAATTTCTCTTGAATTAACTCCTGAGCAAGATGTCTAAAAGAAAAATTTATATCTATTGTATCCGACGAAATCTCCTTTATTATATGCTTAACGGTAACTTCGGATAATCTATGCGACATGAATGACAAAATATATGCCAAGGGAAAGACATATTGATTCTCTGTATAAGTAGTTCCAATGAATCCAAACTGTTTACCAAACTGAATAACTTCTGCGGGTGGGGTATCCCATCGATCGTGAATACAAAGAAAGCTTGTAAGCATTGCAAGTTGATGTTTACTCAACCGAAACTGCTTTGCTTTTGCTAATCTGAGATTTAATTGGCAAAACCATTGAAAAAGCCTTTTTTTTGGTATGAAATACTTTTTATCAGAGTTTTCTTTATTCAATAATATAAATCTGGAATCATTCAAAAGTGCACGTTTTAGCAATTCTCTATCAAAATCGGGTTTTACATAAATTATAAGATCTTCGAAGATAAAGCAGTGTTCATATTGGGCAAAAATATTTAAAATGTAAATAATTTGGTTGTCATTCATTCTTATCTATTCTATGGGCAATCCTTTCCTCAATTTTTCTGCTATTCGCCGGGTTCCTTTCTCACAACGTCCCCAATTTAACGATTGAGGAATAGCATTCTCATCAGGTAAATATCGTCGAAAAATAATAACTTTTTCCAACCATTTCCTCTTCACACCTAAATCACGAACAAGATGGTCATAAAGACCATCAAGTTGTAGAGATAATTTGTTCAGATTATGTTGTAATTCGAATATAGCATTTCCAAGCTGCCATATTTTAAGGGCAGGCAAAAGCTTACGATTATTCCTGAAACTCTGAATTTCTTTAATAAAGGTACGCATTTCCATTATTGAATTCTCGTAGATTTTAACAGCTTTTCTAATCGTTAGTTCGGGGTCTTTATCGCTCAAAATGAACTCTTCCATTGATAAATATGCTCTAAAACTTTTATTAATTGGCTCAAAAGAAACAAAAGGTAGTTTAGAATTATTCATTTCTTTTCCCCCCAAGCTGCCATCATTTTATCTATAAACATAAGTTTCTCATCATCTACCTCGTTAGCTATAAATCTTTGCACGGCACTTGCTATGGCAAATAAATTTTGGATTCTCTTTGCAGTAGAATTATATCGAACTCTAATATAAGAAGGATGGCCACAATTAATTGCAATATTATTTCCTTCCACCCAGGCTAAATCCTTTATATCGGGTGCTTCAACAAAAGTAATCTTAGGTCCTCTGCGACCTACGCGGCCAATTGGTTTGGCAGGATGAGTTCCTCTTTTTTTATCTTCTGAGAATGCTGTTCCAGGTTGTTCTCCATCATCATAATATCCCAAACCTTTCCCCTTCTCACCTTTACCATCAGGAAAAGTTATTTCTCTTCCTTCTTTCTCTATTGCTTTTATTGTTCCTCTGTTATTAGGTTGCAAAATAGTTTTTCTCGTTCGGAATCCAAAAAAATCTGATAATTCTGGAATATCATCCAATATTTTCTTAAGCTCTTTCTCTAATTTAATTGCCTCATTATTACTAATAATCTCTTGGGATTGCACTCCTAATTCTTCTAACCAATTTTTAAACTCCTGTCTAACTGGATTGTATAAACTTTCAAATTTCCGATGCCTTGGACCGCGAAGAAAATCAGTTTTAGCAGTAGTAAGAAAATTAACAAATTCGGGGATTTCTACCACTCCGAATATTCGCGAGCCTATATTCCCGGGAAATTGATTAAATAAGTCCGCTTTTATTACTTTCCCAAAAGTACACAACAAAATTCCAGAAATTTCTGCCCCAAGGGGATATTCTGAAGAAGATAAGCCAAGGATACCTAAGCCAATTCTTTTTCCAGCCTTTTTTGGTTTAAACTCTTTTACCTTTTCAAGATTGAAATACTGTTCTATTTCAATGGGATCAATAATTTGACCGTTTATTACAAATCTAAGGTCTCGAGAATAATAATTTAACAGACCATATAATTCAAGGTATTTCATATCTAAAAGTGGAAGATAATGCCTTTTTATTATTTTTAGAATGTCATCTGTGGAAGAATACGATAGCTTCGCATCTTTTGAAAAGAAAACCTCTACTCTTGTCCCTTGTTGCTTCAGATGTTCTGGTTGAATATTTTCCCAAATTAATTTCTTTTTTGATTGTAAATACCAATTAGAGCCTCCGGAAAAAGATTGACTGCGTGTTTCAGTTATAACTCTTTCCGCAATGTTAAAGCTAATTTTTGCCCCAATTCCTGCAAAACCTATGCCCACACCTCTAGTTTTGAGCCCGGCTGCAAAATCATGATATTGTTCAAAATCTTTGGCAGTCATTCCTTTGCCGTTATCGGCAACCACAAGACTTTTTTTATTTCGATCAAAATCAATCGAAATTATCGTGGGTTTTGCATCTAACGAATTAGCTATCAGCTCTACCAAAATTACCTCGTCTACATCATAGGGATATATTTCAGCCAAATCCTTAATAAGGTTTTGAAAATTTACGCTACTCTCATGAATTGACATAAGAAAATCTCCTT
>CAYLRQ010000099.1:0-2971 GCA_964386335.1 uncultured archaeon | reverse complement strand
CTAAGTACATATGAATAATCACCTCTCATAATATGGAGTATGATCAACATTTAATCTAATAAATAATTGTTATTTTATTTTTCCCTATTTAAAAAATATCAATTGTCAATAGTAAAGACCCTTTTATTTTAACTTCAGATATAAGCGTTTTTGAAGAATTGTATAACGCTTGCGATTTTTGGAACGAGATTTAAATAAAATTTCTTCCAATTGCTCTGAATATTTAATTTCCCTTTTGATTATTTTTAAAAAATTCTTCCACTCCTCCTCTGCGGGTTCAAAAGCTTTCCAAGATAACATAAAATCAAAATACGCTCCATGCCGGAATAATCTGCCCGGTAAAGGATAATGTTTTCGATTTCCAAGAAGAATACCATAACGAAGATAGGGATGAACATTTTTATGAGTTGAGGCTTTCTGGCTATAAGTAATTGCATCATGAGTAGTTACTGAATTAATTTTACCTTCAATAATTATGCGAGGTTTCCATTTTTCATTATTTATTTTCTGATATACCAGTAGATCAGTTTCATATTTTATATACTTTCTGTCTCCCGGCTCATCATCTTTATAATTCAATATTTCAAATGAATATGGAACCCTTTTACCCGTGCTAAAGAAGATTTTCTTTCTTAAGAATGATTCTTCCTGTTCTAATCTCTCTTTTACTTCTTCCATCCATTCTTTTTCTGTCATTATTGACTCCTTTAAGAAAATAGGATGTGTTGTCCTTATTTATTCAATCATTCCTTCTTCTTCGTAATTTTCATGCATAATGGCATCTTCTTCTTCAGGAATTTCTGATTCAAACAGTGGAGTGTCCATATCATTTACAACTGTTTTTTCAATAGCAGATTCGATCAGCTTAATGATTGACTCCCTCCTTAAATTAAGAAAAGTGTGGAAGTCGTTGTTTCGGATAACTTCGGAATCTATGCGGTGCGAAAGAAGTATTTCATTCATTCTCGCCTCCTGTATACCCGCGGCACTTTGTATTTTTCTTAAATAATCACTGGGTGCCTTATCGCCTATAATACGATTTGTTCTAGCTGAAAGGGCGGTTTTGTTGAGAACACAATCATATTCCTCTCTCGGAATCTGCTTTTTCTGACACCATTTCTGAGGAAAAATATGATGAACATCAATTTGTTCATCAAAATAGGTATGAACACTGATTGGGTTCCCGGATCTGAAGTCTATACATCCAGTCCGCATAAGCAGTGCATAAATACCTTTATAGGCGGCACTATTTCGTGTACGTAGCGAGTAGAGTCGGGAGGCTGCAAAATTAGCATCAGTAATTGTTGAAGGTTCACTAACCCCTCCTCTTACCCAATCCACTACTTCCGGAAGATCTTTGGCAAAACGAGTTTCATTAGCAGAACCATATAATTCCCCAAAAATTCCACACCAGAACCAGCGCGCCAATCGTTTTTTCACGCCATCGAGTTCGGCATCTTTACCCAATACTGCGATAATTGCAGCTAGCGGAATAGTTTGAGTTCGATAAGGAAGATCTCTACTGCTAAAGAAATTCTGTTGATGCAAAAATTTCGCAGTTTCAATAAATGCTTTTTGGGAGATATCGGCCCATGCTTTGTAATCCTGAAGTTTCATTTTTAAAATTTCGCGCCGTTTACAGCTAATCCCGGGTACCTGGTCAGGACGTACTCCAGAATTCAATGCTTCCATCTTTTTTGCCCTTGTAGATAAAAGAGATATAACCTGCAGAAAATCTTCACTCTGCAGATTTCTAAAAATAGGATATTTTGCTAATTCTTTTCGTCTTATATCCCAGTCTTTGCGTAAATTGTAGCCTTCAGCTGCAAAAGTTGCCGTAAGGAGTTCAAAAACGGTCAGAGGGACTCCTCCGGTGTTGACTTTTTCAAAAATCTGACATATTGCTTCTCTGGGGATACCTTTTTTAAGCTGGATTACCGGAACTTGATATTGATTAATAGGAGTGAGAATTCTTTCATTAAGTATATTCCATTTTTTCAATCGGGATTGCATTTCTTCTGGAATAATTTGTAAAAACCGCATCATCCAATCCGTTAATTTAACTTGATTAAAAACAATATCTAGAGGTAATATTCCTGCTTGACACTGTAGATCTAAGGTCGAATAATCTTCTATAATTTCTCCCCGGAAATTTCTTCTTTTTCTGTCTTCAGGCAAACTTATAATGACCTCTTCTCTGTCACCAGTATCTGAAACAACTTCATCAATTACTACATGATAATGGCGCTTAACTTTCTTGCTTCGAATGTCTTTTGTCTCTACCGGGCAAGGGGAAAAAAGCGCCTGGAATAAAGCAGTAAGTCTTTGCTGCCCATCAAGTATTAGGAGTTCCGGTTTACGAAATTTCTCTTGATCAACGCCATGTATAAGACGTGTTTTAAAAATAATTTCTTCATTGCCAGCCTGTAATAACATTATAGCCCCAATTGGGTATGATAGGGTGACACTTGCAAGTAAGCTGCCAACATGAGCATCATCCCATATCCACTCTCGCTGAAACTCTGGAAGTTGAATTTTGCCGTCATCAATTTCTTTCAAAATCCCCGCTAGGGATTCTTTACCACTATCATATGAACTCATTCCTTGCATATTCTATCTCCTTTATTATCAATTTTTAATTTTTTTTAAATAATGCATTCTATTTATTTTAGGTAGGTCTAAATACTGAAATAATCAAAATACTTTCTTGATTAGTTATTTAATTCAACAAGAAAATAAAAAAATCATTCCTCTGACATGTTATTCAAACAAAGTCATAACAAATACTGAAAGCCTATTTTTATATCTTTCTAATAGAAAGAATATCTTTATTGTATTTTGCTTTATATTGCCTAAAAAATGAAAATATCTTTAGGTCAATTGGAAACTTTGCTTTGGGATTATGAACAATAATACAATCAGATCCAATCTCTTTGGGGTAATTCAAAATAGATTTTTCGGAATATATTAC
>CAYLRQ010000098.1:0-2971 GCA_964386335.1 uncultured archaeon | reverse complement strand
CTTCAATCATTCTGCCGATACGTATAAAGGCATTTATGCGTTACATAAATATTGGTCAAAAAAACCACATAATATTGTTAGGCATTTTATTCTAAAATATACTAATGAGGATGAGATAGTTCTAGATCCTTTCTGTGGTTCTGGAATATCCATTATAGAAAGTTTGCTTACTAATAGAAAGAGAAAGGCAATTGGTATTGATATAAATCCATCTGCAATTTTCATAACAAAACAGACATTATCGAAAATTAGTATTCATGATATTGAAAATGAATTTAAACGCCTCAGGGAAAGGGTGGAAAGCAAAATAAACTCACTATATAGGGTTGTTAGGAATGATGGAGTTTATATAGGAACCCATTTTATATGGGAAAATGGTAAATTAGTAGAAGTGTGGTATAAAAAAAATAGAAGAAAAGTAATAGATACACCCTCCGAGGAAGATGTTAAACTAGCAACTTCTTTTTCTTATGAGACTATACCTTACTTTTATCCAAAAGAAAAGCTGTTTTACAATCCAAGAATCAACGCAAATAAGGATACTAAAGTTTATAACTTGTTCACTCCAAGAAACTTACTTGCACTCTCTATTTTATGGAAAGAAATTGACGCCATCAATGATGAGAATATTAGAGCATTTTTTAAATTCTGTTTTACTGCTTCAGTGGGTCAAGCAAGCAACATGGTCTTTGTAGTAAAAAGAAGGGGGAAGTTCAATGGGAAAACAAGGAAATCACCTAAGAAGGAAGTTGGAAGTTGGGTTATTGGTTATTGGATACCAAAAGAACATTTTGAGATTAATGTTTGGAATTGTTTTGAAAATAGGTATAAAAAAATTCTAAAAGCAAAGAAAATACAGAATAAAATGAATTACATTGTTAGAGAAGGAAGTAAAATTGAGGATTTATTGTTTTCAGATTATAATTTATTGTTATTTAAGAAACCTGCACAAGATGTCCTTAAGAACTTTCCTGATAATTCTATAGACTATGTAATAACTGATCCACCGCATGGAGACCGTCAACCATATCTGGAACTAAGTTTGATGTGGAATAGTTGGCTCGAAGAGCACCCTGAATACAATAAAGAAATAGTTGTAAGTGACTCGAAAGAAAGAAACAAAAATAAGGAAGACTATTTCCAGTTATTAAAAGAAGTTTTCCAAGAAATAGAGCGAGTCCTTAAACATGGGCGTTATTTTTCCTTGATGTTCAATAGTTTGGATGATAATACTTGGATTAACCTATTTTCAATCATAAATAATTTAAACTTTGAATTAATTGATATTGAAACATTTGAATATTCTGCGGGTTCTGTTGTTCAGGATACACGAGCAGGAGGATTAAAAACGGATTTCATTCTTACATTTAGAAAAATATTACTCATGGATAAAGATAAGAATAAGATTGATGTAATCTCTATAAATCATGAAAAGGACAATATTATAGAGCTGATAGAAAAATATATACAAAATAGTGGAAATCATGGGAAATACACGTATCAAATAATAAATTATCTTACAATTTATTTTATAAAACAAACCAAATTATTCAAATTATCGGACTTATTTAAGTTGTTGCAGAAAGAATTTAAAAGAGATGGTAACTTATGGGTGGGAAGGCGGTGACAATGAATATTAAAGAAGAATTTAGAAGATTAAAAAAATATTATGATGAGAATGATTTTGAAAAATTACTCAAATACAAGCTAGGGGTGTGTTTTCTAAAGATAAGGTCTATTTCAAGAGCACCTCTTTTAAGAAGGCTGGCTAATAAAGTGGGGATAGATGTAACTAATATACCTGGAAAGGATTTATTTAAATATCTATTCTGCAAGCAAATAAGTGAGGATGTGTTAGATAAATTTTTGATTGAAGTGTACAATGAAGAACGGCAAAACTTAATACAGGATGAAGATCAACTTTATAGTCAGCTGTATAAAGTGAAAGTATTCGATTGGGGTGGTTTTTACCAAAATGCTGTAGAGCAAACAATTGTAAATAATTATGTGAAGAAAATAAGGGATTATAATGTTCTAGTAGAAAGAATTGAGAACGATATAAATCCAAGAATTCGTGGATACATAATTTGTTCTTGGTATAATCATTGGACATCTATTTTAATTGAGGACATGATAAAGAGACAACCAAATATCCTTCCTGCCTCAGGTTTAGTAAAGAAGATAGATTTTTTCTGGTTTAATTTTCCGTTTGATCTTAAAGTTACATATTTTCCAGATGAATACTTACAAATAAAGAGGAAAGAATTAGGGTTGGATTCTGAGTTGACAGAACTAAAAAAATTTGCTCGTAGATTAAATATTAATTATGATAGAAATGCAAGAAATAGAGAAGTCTTTGAGGAGCTTTTGACAAGAATTTCAGAACATCCATCTAGAGAGGCAAAAGAGTTTATCAAAAATTTTCATAGTATTCGTAGAAAAATAATAAAAGAATCAATCAATAACCCGATTCCCCTGATTTGCTGGTTTTATGAAAATCAGGGAATTAGACGATTTGATGCTGCAAATAGATTTTTCATTGTTTTAGCCGATTTAAATAACCTTGAGGAAAGTTGGAAGTTAAAAAGGAATAAAGAACTGCTTAAAAGTCATATTGATAAATTTTTCAGAAAACACAAAGAACCTATTTTTGAAAATATGAAAATTACTTTTAATTGGCAAGATAGAGAATATTCAACTTACGCTACAATATTATTTATAGTGAAAGATGATGGAAATGATTAAAATGATCGGCGGCGTGCGGAACTCTTCGCAACTTCATTGCTCGCCCTTCGGGTCTGCTAACAGGCGGATATACGCTTGGGCTAACGTCCTGCCCTTCGGGACATTGCTCCCTTCGGTCGCAACGTCGTATATCCGCCAGACGTCAGGCTGTGTAAAAAGTCAAAAAATCTAATTAAGAGTTGCAAAAAGTGGGAGAAAGAGGCAAAATACTGATAGAAAGTGGTTT
>CAYLRQ010000097.1:0-2983 GCA_964386335.1 uncultured archaeon | reverse complement strand
GGAATGGAAACAAGCAAAGCCCCCATAAAGCCAGAAAACAATCCGTAATAAGAAACTCCTCCCTCGGTTCCTGTTTTTACTTCTTCAAAAGTTGTTATCAATCTTGGATTTTTTCTGCTTAATTGCCCGATTTCCGATGCCAAAGTATCTGAACAGGCACAGGAAATTCCACAAAGAAAGGCAAAATAGATAATTTTATCTGGGAAGAACAGATAAAAAAAAGAAAACAACAGAGAAGGAAGAAGATTGCTGAACAGATTTTTTAATTCTCTTCCCTTCTTGTGAGCAACTATTTTATATTCTCTCTTGTAATGAGTTGCAAAACTGGTTGTTATGTACAGAATCAACAAAGAAGCAAACCAATACAATGGGAAAAAATAAATAAAAAAAATTGCAAAAAAGCAGGTAAAAATTAGAGATTTAAAATCTATAAGTTTTCTAAAGTAACCCGCAACAGCAATAAATATACAAAAAAATATTAAAATTAAATTAACAAGTTTTATTGAAATTGTTATGTCTGATAAAATCATAATTTACCCAAAATAAATCCAATAAAGAAACAAAGAACCAGACCAATCAAAAAGAAAATAGTTGAATTCTCACAGGTGCAGGAAACGGGAGATAAATATTTTTCTGGTGTTATATTTTCGTGAATATTTTGTTTATTCAATAATCTATTTAGTTTTGAAAGTTTTTCTGCATAAGTGTAATACATCAAAGCGGCGTTCTTGTTATCTTTCTTCAAAATTTCTGCATATTCAAAATAACTTTGACCAATTACAGAATTTGTTTTGTTTATCGAAATCAAAGCCCTTTTTCTGTGTAATTTTATTAAATAATCTTCATTGCTTTGCAAAATCTCTGAAGATAATTCTGCATCAGCTTCGGCTTTTAATCCCATGATAATAGCGGCATAATAATTTCCGGAATTGTAATTGTTTTTCGCCTTATTTAATAGATCCTCTGCTTTTTCCAAAAAAGTATTTGAAGTTGTAAGTGAAAGATAAGTTAAAATCGAAGAAGCTTCCGAAATAACATTGTTTGAAACTTCTTTCAAATTTCCCGTAATTTTTATATAATCTGGAAACTGGTCCGAATAATCCCTCCATAAAGTTGCCGTATATAATCTTGCATCTGCCAAAGAACCATAATAAATTGCCTTCATATAGTCCCCATTGTAAAAATGTTTCCAGGCAATTTCAACATTTTCCTGAGTCTCGGAAAGCCTTTCTTCTGTAATGGCATATAATTCGATATTTGAAATATTAACATCAAAAATCTGATCCTCTATATTTTTTAAATAATTTTTGACAAAATTTTTCTTATCTTTCGCCTCCAGCAAAGAAATTAGATTTATTCCATATTTATAAGAAATTGCTTTTGAGAAGGCCAGAGAAGCAGAAGAATAATAATTCTCTTTTTCGTAGTTTTCCTTTGCTTCTTTCAAAGACAAATTACACAATTGCGCAACCCGTCTCTCATAATTATAACTTATTTTTGAGTGATCAAGTCTTTCTTTGCATTCCTTTTTTAATTCGGCAGAATAATCAAACAGATTATTTGCCAGTTTTTTCATAACCCTCTGATATTCTTTTGTTTTTTTAAATGTTATTTCTTTCGTTCTGATTTCATAATTTGTAAAATATTTAAAGGCTTCCTGAACAGTTTTAACTTCTTTAATTGTCAGATTCCAATGTTCCTTTGCATATTTTTTTAAATTTATGGTGTTAGAATTTGTTTGATTAACAAATGGCTCTGTTTGTTTTTTTGTTATTTCCTTCATGTTAATAACAGATTGTCCATAAGGTACTAAAAAAATATTTCCCTTTTCTGCAACGGCTTCTGCTTTTTCCATAATTCCTGAGACTGGACCTATTGAACCATCTAAATTTATTGTTCCTGTTATCAGAACATTGTTATTAATGGTGGTATTGAGAAGAGAAGCTAAAGTCGCAATGGTCATAGCCGCTCCTCCGCTCGGTCCTCCAACAATCTGCGCTTCTGATCTTATAGTATAAAAAAAATTATAGTTTGAACAATCCAAATTCAAAATATCGCAGGCAACCTGTTTTGCCATTCTGGCAGAGGCCTGAGTATCAATTTTCGTTAAAGGCCACGTATCAACATAAACATGTCCCTCTCCCTCTTTTATATTTACAGTTAAGGTAGCGAGAGCGCCTTCATATCCATATTTGGTCTCCTGAACAGCCGGCAAATATATCGTTGTCTCTTTCAATGCTAGAACTGGACTTAAACTTAGTAAAATTATAGATAAAATCAATAAAAATCTTAACTTCATAAACATAGAGAATAATTTAAATAATAAGTTTTGATTAATTTTCACACTTGAAAACATTTCTCCAACAAATTCTTTACATTTTCCTTACTTCCATGGCTAATTCCAATAACAACAATTCCCTCATTTGGCTGCCCATAGCACACTATCCCTTTTTCTAATTCAAGGACAGATGGCAAAACAAGCAAATCTTCTTCCCCATCAATTTCCAGAAGACAATTTTTATATTTTTTGGATTCTTTTATTTTTTCTACAGATTCAATAGAAATCTGCCCCGGCTTATTTTTTGCTTTCAATTTTTTTGAGAAATTTTTATAATTAAATTCTATATCTTTTCTCTCAATTCTATAATCAACTATCGCCAATTTAGGTTTTAAACCAAAACCAAGAATTGTCTGCGTAGTTTTATCTCCAACAGTTATTATTTCTTTATTTTTTAATTCTCTAAGCAATTCCAATTCCTTTTTAATCAGCTTTCCAATGGGTTTTTTCAGTTTTTCTCTGCATTCTTTTTTTAAGGTTAAGTTCATTATATTATTTAGTTTTTATTTGTTGCATGGTTTTTAAGGAAAATAAGCTTATCAGTCAAGGCAGAATTGTTAGTAAATACTCCTTAGTAAATAAACTACACCCCAATTTCCCCAATATTTATACCTTAAAATTTTAAATACCCTTGATAAATAAACT
>CAYLRQ010000096.1:0-3033 GCA_964386335.1 uncultured archaeon | reverse complement strand
GTCGCTCGGTGCTATCGCACTTGGACAACAAAGGTTAAGCAACCATATTACTCGGCGATTTTGCTTTTAGAAATTTATTGTGATACAATTCGGTTATGATAAATAAAGAAACAATCAAAGAATTTTTAAAACCAGATTGAAGAAAGATTGTTTTAACAATTGTAATAACAATTCTTTCTTATATTCCATATACTTCTGTCCAGTATCCTGGAGGAGGAGAAGGTTATTATTTCATTTCTAGTTATTTTTGGGAATTTGTATCACACCACATTGTTCCCCTCTTTGTTGGTGTTATATCAGAAAGTCTTATTTCCTTTCTAGTTCTTATGATACTTGCTTGGATAGTGCACATCATGTGTTTTATCTGTTATCTTCTTTAATTATCTTTATCTATGATAAATTTAGAAGTAAGAAACAATAGCCGCAAATCGCCTGTGTCATACGCAAAATCACTTTGCAATTTTGGTTTTGACTTCGTCAAAACTTGCCTAACAAGGGCTATGGGCTATACGGCTACGGCTTTTATCCTTCGTCCAAGTTTTATTAGCGCAAAACTTTGTATAGTCGCGAGCCGTTCAACGAAATGCGAGCGAGCCAATTGATTTATAAATAAAATTATAAAATAACTTATAAGGAAAATTATTATGAACACAAAAATTAAAATTTTGATTGGGGTTTTGGTTGTTGGAGTTGTTGTAATTGGTGGATGGTGGATTTGGAGATTTTATAAACCAATTCCTATCCAATCTTGCCAAGGACTCAATGAAGAAGAATGTATGAGAGAACAGGGATGTGAACCTACATATGTTTATCTAACTGAAAACGAAAGGAAATATGTAGGATGCAAAGAAAAAGAAGTAGCAAAGAGAGAAGAAGTAAAAGAAATTATTATTAAACATACTAGTGGAGGATTGGGTGGTTTTTTTGAAAACTGGAAGAAAATTTATCAAGAGAAAGATAATTGGGTGATTGAAAACTGTCAAGAGAAATCAAAGTCACAGTTTCTTTGTTGTAAAACTTATATCCTTCCAGCAAAAATAGAAGCATTAATGAAAGCAATAAAAAATACTGAACCTACCGAAGAAGATAAATCAAAAGTTATTACCGATGTGTATAGTTCTTATGAAATTTCAATCAATACTACTCAAAGGGAAATTTGGGCGCAAAGTACAGGCCAACTAGCGCAAGATCCTTGGAATGCAATCTCTCAAACTTTAGATAAAAGAGAATTATTTCAAATGAATGGCAAAGAACTGATAAGGGCGATTTCAGAGTTGCCAACTTGTGAAGGAAAAGAAAAAAAGAAAATCCAATGGACGATTAAACAACCTGAAAGTTTATTAAAAAAATTTGTTCCTGTAAAATTAGAAGGATTAAAAGAAAAAGATTACGAGACCTTTACATTTAATTCCTATAGAATTTTTGGCACAAAAACAGAAAAATTGGGAATAGTAGATTCGTTTACAAAGAAATGGATAAAAGAAGAAACAGCTCCTGAACGGGTAATAGTCCCAGATGTTGAAATTTCTATTCTTGCATTTAAAGACAAAGAATCTTTTGAGAGGTTTCCACTGCTTGCAATAAGTGTTCCTGCTGGTTCTATGCCCACCGCTAAGAATGTAGAGGCAGTGAAGATTAAAGGGATAGAAGGATTTAAGTATATTTTTTATGGACCAAAACCAAAAGAGTTGATGGAGCCATTTGATATGGGCGATATAACCTTATTCGTGTTATCAAAAGATAATATTTTATTTCTGATAAGAGGAAACCAGAATTTAAGGAGCGCGGATGCTACTGCTAACGCAGAACTTGTTATTAAAAATTTGAAGTTAGAAGAAAAATCTCCTTTATATATTTGGGAAGGGCAAAAAATTGATTTTAATGGAAGTTTGAAATTAGAAAAAGAAGAAATTCCCGCTGATGTAGAAAATTGTCTAAAGTTGGGGAAAAGGGCGGAAATATTTATGTGTATTGATAACGCAGCTAAGATTACGGGAAAGGAAGATGTATGCGATGTATATAAAAGGCCAGAATTTAAAGATCTTGAACCTACCTTTATAGAAACTTGTTATATTTTCGCTGCTGTGGGTCGAGAGGATGTTTCAATTTGTGATAATCTAAAAACCTACACTAAGGATCAATGTTTGAATAGATATAATATAGAATTAACAAAGAAGAAAAATGACCCCACCATTTGTAACGGAAATGCCGAGTGTCTTGAGTATTTTGTAAAGATTAGTGGGGACTTAAAGTTTTGTGATATGATAAGTGATAAATTTAAGAAAGAGTGGTGTTACCGGGATCATGCTGTTACAGTTGAACAGTGCAATAAAATTTATGAAATTGGTGGTCCTAATAATCCTTCACGTGATTATTGTATTGAAGGATTAGCAATTCAAAACGGAAAACCGACATTATGTGAAGAAATAGACGATAGTTATAAATTGGGAGAGGTTATTAAAAATAGATGTAAGAGGAATTTTGAAGAATAGTATAAACTCAAAAATTAAAATTTTAATTAAAATTTTAGTTGTTGAAATTTTATTGATTAGTGAATGGTGGATTTTGAGGAATCAAAAACAGGCTTCAACAGAAAAATTCTGCACTATTAATATTTTGGAAGATTGCTATGGAAAGAAAGTAAAAGTTGTTGGAACTTTTGAAGTATTGAGCAAGGGATGTAATGCGGGAATAGTTGTAAGTCCAGAAAAAGGAGAGACAATATCTACCCCGTTATGTATAGACCTTGTTATTTGGTATCTCATTTCCTGTTTGATTATCTTTGTTTGGAACAAACTTAATGCTAAAAAACAGCAATGGCAAAATCGCCTACGTCATATTCGTTTCACAAATTTCTCTTAATCGCATATGTTATACGACATTTTATTTAGTTCCTTGCAAGAAAATTTATCTGTTTCCTTCTTCAATATAATTTTATGACAACAAAAATTGAATTAAGAAACCAAAGAGTTTCAGATGCAAAAAGATTTTTTGAAATCCTTAATAATCCACATTCAATTTGCAAGTGCAACT
>CAYLRQ010000095.1:0-3071 GCA_964386335.1 uncultured archaeon | reverse complement strand
CTTTATCATCGCTTAAAATAAACATTATATTCTTGCTATTCTCGTCATATTTACAATCTACTTCAAAACGGTTGTAATTTCTTGAACCATTAAGTGCGTCAAATTCAACATTAAAATCCGGTATTGAATATACTTCTCCACTCGCTCTACCCATCCCGGCAGAAGAACAACCGTAAAAGAATTTTTCATCAGGTGTAAAATTGGATTTGTCGTACGATTTTGAAATCTTCACTTCTTTCTTTTTTATATCATAAACATACTTAACAGACCACTCCCACCCAAGCATTGTATAAATCAAATAGTTTCCTCTGGGAGAAAATTTTGGTTCCCGAAAAAATTTCACATTTCCAAGACTGGAATATTTTAAATCATAGCTTGCATACCCTTCGTCAATAATGTTCTCCTCTCCATTTTTAGACAAAATCATATAATTTTTATCACCTCTCTTGATAGCATATGCGGAATATTCGCCAAACGAAACTTCTTCCGTTAAAATTTCATCTGAAGAAAGTGTTTTTAACTCACTTTCACTTGTAGACATTGTTACCCTGAATTTTGTCTTCGGCTTATTGTGATCTTGATACTCAACATAAAATTCATATTTATCAGAATTTACCTTTTTGAAATCATATGGCTTGGCATAATAAATATCCTTATACCAATCTTGAAAAGTTTTATAGCTTAATTTTTCTTTATCAGAACGCATTTTATAAGCTTCATTCAATTTACCATTTGTAAGTAGCCAGTAGTATCTTCTAATCATAGTCACTTGAGAATCTTCTCCTTGAACAGTTTCAAATTCAGGGAATGTTTTAAAAGTCGGTTGATATAATTCCACACTCTTAACAAAATTAGCAAACTCATCTTTTTCTTTTTTAAATTGATCTTTAGATTTTCCAAGAGAAGACAGTATCTCCTCAAAAGTTGCAAGTTGTTCTTTATTTTGAGAAATATATCCGAATCGCGTGCTTATTAACAGATTATCAAAATAACCGTTAAAGAGTTTTTTATAAGCGAACCCTTTTAAATCATACGAATATCGCGATTTATTAACATCTCCAATAAAATCAAAATATTGGTAATTCTCAATAACAGCAGTTTTGGTATTTCCATCACAATTACTGTATATTTCATTTAATTTGTCTTTATATTTCTTAAAATCTATTTTATATTCACAAATATCGCCAGTTGTTTTTAGTAAGGGAATATTGTCAATATATCCATAAGTGTACGCATAAACATTGGGATAATATTCTCCGCCGTACCGCTCATTAAAAAAACGAAGAGAAACATCTTCATTTTCAAACTCAATAAAAAAAGAATTATAATAGAGATTATGTTCATCTTTAAATTCACTGACCACATCCTCAATTCTAGTTATTTCTTTTTTAGGCTTTGTTACTGGTTCGCCCCATTGTTCCGGATAACAAAACTTTATTCCAATAACATCATGTTTGTATTCCTTCCAATTTTCAGGACACTTTGCTTCAGCTGTTTTAATACTGTTTGCTTTATTAGTTTTGTTCGTGATTAATTCAACTGGCTTATCATTCATTACCACCTCTCGCTTCCCAATCAACCACCCTCCCCCAACAATAATCGTTCCCACTCCCGTGAAAATAATCACCGCTAAGAGAGTTTTGATCGTGATGATTGATAAAGGTTCTTTTTTGTTTGGCATAGTTTTGGTTTAATAAACTAAAAAATAAGAACTATTTTTTCAAAAGCCATTGATAAGCAGGGATTACTTTTATTTTCTTGCCGTCAATTTTAATTTCGTCCTCTTCATCTTCCGTAATAATTATTCCCCGTCTTAATTTTAATTCCCGCATTGCTTTTACGAGCGCCTCAATCTCCCTGTCTCTGGTTTTGAAATCTTTTAAAGTTAAACAAACTTGGATTAATAATTCAACCTTTTGCTTTTTCTTAACCAGAAAATCAACTTCCAGATTATTTTTAGTTTTGTAATAATAAACCTCTTTTCCTGTTTTTAAGAGACGCAGAAATACCAAATTTTCCAATAGCCGCCCTTTGTTTTTGCTGAAATCAAAACTAACCGCGTTCCTTAATCCCAGATCTGAAATATAAATTTTTCTGGGATTTACGGATTGTTCTTTGAGAGAATAGGAAAATTTATTGACAAAATAAACAAGATAAGGATAAGTTAGATACTCGGAAAATCGTTCAACGGTATTAAGGGGAATTTTTAGAAACTTTGCCACTTTATTATAGGAAACCAAAGAAGAGCTGTTGGAAAAGTAAAATTTTGCCAGCGTTTTTAACTTCTCTGTTTTCCGAATTTTAAAACGATTGATTAAATCGCGATTCAAAATGTCTTCAAAATAATTTCTCAGAAGCAAAAATTTATCATCGCTGTTTTTCAACAGCGTCTGCTTGGGCATTCCTCCGAATTCAAGATATTTCGCGAATATTTTTTTTATTTTTGTTTTTTTATTAACCAAATCCAATCTATCGGCAATCTCAATTTTGTTAAACAGTAAAAATTCCTCAAAAGCAAGGGGGTAAATAATTAGAGTTAATTGCCGTCCCGTTAAAACATCGCTGAATTCGGAACTTAATAAATGGGCGTTGCTTCCGGAAACAAAGATTTCAGCTTTTTTTCTTTCGTTTAAACCTCTGACAAATTTTTCCCAACCCGTGATATTTTGGATTTCATCTAAAAAAATAACAGGTTTTCTGTTTGGCGCTAGATTCTCTAAATAAACTTCATAGATTCTATTGAGCAAATCCAGCGAATGTTCACCTAAAAAACGCGAATCTTCAAAATTAACATAGAGAATATCGTTTTTGGAAATTCCTTTTTCCTCAATTAATTTTTTAGCGAATTGCAGCATCAAAGTTGATTTGCCGCTTCTTCTTATGCCAACCAGCGAAACTATCAAGCCCATCCTGTAATACCGCTCCATCTTTTCCAGATATTCTTTTCTCTCTATTCCCGTATCTATCTCCTTGTTCCAAAAATTCCAATCATTTAATATCTCCAATATTTTATCGTCGCTAATCATAATCTTATACTATTTATGGGTTAAAATTACCAGTTTTTAAACTAT
>CAYLRQ010000094.1:0-3128 GCA_964386335.1 uncultured archaeon | reverse complement strand
GAGGATACCTGAAAATAGAAACCCGAGAAGGAAAACCAGACCTAATCATCAAACTAAGAGATATGGAAGAATTATAAAATTTGTTTATATTGTTTTATATATTCCTAACTTAAATTAATATATGGTGGATACGAGAAATTGGAAGGATATAGTAATATATCCTCAAGACCCAATAGCAAAGGATTTTGAGGTAAGATATAAAGGAAAGAAAATACTGGTAAGAGCAATAGAAGTTATATTTGATTTAGGTAAAAAAGATTTTGTAAAGGTGGAGGAAAATGAGTGAGAAAAAAATCTTTGCTTTGCATCCCATTCAGGAGGAATCAATTAAAGAGTTTTGTTTTGGAAAGTGTGGAAAAATTGTCTTTGGCTGCATACGTTTTGCAGGAATTGAGACTATGTTCCCCTGCAAAGAAGAAAAATGCGAATATGAAGAAATCAGAGTAAGATTGGGGAAGTTGAATACAGGAGAAATTATGTATTTAAGAAAACTTAAAGAGGTGAAAGAAAATGAGTAAAAACAATTTGAAGTTTAAGCGAAAAATAGTCAAAATTAGTTTAGATGACAAAATCCATTACACGCCCGTAACTGAAATGTGGGGCAGAGCAGAGTTTGATGTATGTCCTGTTTTTAAGAGAGGATACTTGAGGCAAATTCACATAATAAGGAGACAGCAAGAGACTAAAGAAGAATTTGTTTTAGATTTAGAAAGAGAATTAAATCCTTCGAGAATACGAGAGTTCTGCATAACATCTGAATATGGAGTTGGAAAACCTTTGCCAAAGATTTGGAGAAATTTCTGGTGCATAGTGCATAAAACGATTAGTTTCAGCGTGTATGTTCCTGTTGATACAAACACAATAAAATTTACTCCTCATTTTTTTCTAAATAGTTTAGATATTATATTTACGAAAGGTGAAAGAAGATGAGTGAAGAAAAAATTATAAAGGCAGGAATTATTTATAAAATAACTAAAGAAATAAATAAACACCAGAACAAAGGCAATAAAATTGTTTGTTTTTGTTTCAGCCCAAAAACCTTGAGTTTATTGAAAGAGAATTTGATATTGCATAATGAAGTTCCTCACTCTGTTTTTGGAGTGAGAGTGGCAGTAAATGAAAATCTCAATAAGGATTATGTGCTTGTTGAAGATTTTTCCAAATATGGAATATGGACGCTTAAAGAATTAAAATTATGAGTAAAGAAGAAAATCCTTGGTTCAACAAAGCAAAAGAATTGGAAGAGAAGTTAGAAGAGGAGAGAACAAAATCAGCGAAATTAGTTATGAATGTCGAGAGAATAATTGTTGAAAAAATGCAAGAAATGATAAAGGAAATTGACAGATTATATTATGAATTAGAAAGTGAAAGAGAGGGGGAACTAAAATGAACAAAACCAACCTGATTTCAATTAGCCTGACTATTTGTATTATAGTGCTATACATCCAACAAATTAATTTAAATAACAACCTAAGAACAGAATTTCAGGAATGCCAAACATTTTGCGAAAAATACAAAAATTCCTGCGACAATACAATAAATACTTATAAATCCGCAATCAACGAATACAAAAAAAATAATTCTTATTTACAGACCAACCTCTCCGAAATCCAAACCAATTTCTTTAATTTCAGGAAAAGATACAACCAATTATCTGAAAAATATTCCGAACTGAAAAACCAAAATTTAAATTTGAAATCCCAAAAAGGATTGATTAATCCTACTTACGAGGAACTATGGGATTTTGTTATTACTGATAAAACCAACAATCTGGAATGGGAAGAAAATTTCGACTGCACAGAGTTTAGCAATAGATTTATCAAGAATTTCGCAAAAGAGGGATTTTTTTCCTGCACAACGGAAATTACCTTTAAGGATGAAGGAGGGCACATAATAGTGGCAGTCAACACCTCCGACAGAGGATTATTCTACGTAGAACCCCAATCAGACCGCATAATCCCGGGAGATAAATTGGAGGTAGGAGAAAACTACTGCGACATAGTCAATTGGAGATGCGACTGGGAGGACACAATCAAAAAAATCAGTTCCTGCTTCAATTTAAAAAATGATTAATTAAATACAAATATAATAAATAATATATATTTTTTATGGTTGTATTGATAAAACTTGACAAATATGAGAATATCTAAAAAAAGAATTAAAAAGGCAATAGAGGGAAGCGGAGGAATAGTAACCATAATAGCCAGAAGACTGAACCGA
This sequence comes from uncultured archaeon, assembly GCA_964386335.1. Classification (GTDB taxonomy): domain Archaea; phylum Aenigmatarchaeota; class Aenigmatarchaeia; order QMZS01; family QMZS01; genus QMZS01. The sequence continues at coordinate 908 of CAYLRQ010000094.1, read as the reverse complement.
AGCCGACAACAAGTTTACACTTATTTAGAAAAATACCCAGACTTAAAAGAATTGGTGGAGGAGGAGAGAGAGAAAATAGTGGACATAGCAGAAAGCAAATTAATTGAAAAACTAAAAGAAAACAAAGACTGGGCAATATCCTTTGTCCTGAAAACATTGGGTAAAAAGAGAGGATACACCGAAAAGGTGGAGGTAGGAGGAGACCTAACAACAAAAATCCCAACTCCTTCCGAGGTATTGGAGGAAATCAAAAAAAATGAAAGAGAAAATCACAAATGAACAAATCAAAACCCTATTCTCGTTATATTTCAAGCATGAAGGAAGACCATTCAAGGCATACAACTACCAGACACCAATCATAAGGAGCATCCTGTTCAGCGAGGACAAAAAGATATGCATAAACGCAACCACCAGAGCGGGAAAATCCCTGATAATAGGGTTATGTGCAATTATTTGGGCTTTGGACAAACCAAACTCAAAAATAGTGATAATAGGGCCAACCTACAACCACACCAGAATCATAATGGACTACATCGCAGAGCATATTACGGATTCTCCTTGGATTAGCGAAATGGTGGATTTGGACAGAAAAGTAAGCGTTGAGAGGTTGAGAAAAGAGGTCAGCAAAAACCGAATAACCTTCAAGAACAAGAGCGTCATTTTTTTGCTATCCGCAGAGGGAAAGGCAAGAGGAATAATAGGGAGAGGAGCAGATTTAATAATAGAAGACGAAGCGGAATTAATCTCAGATGAAACCCATAGAACCAAGATAATGAGGATGCTTGGAGATTCTCCAAACTCCAAAATAATCCTTATAGGAAACGCAGTAGGATTGAATCATTTTTACGAAGCGAGCATAAGCAAAGACTACAAAAAAATCCACATAAACTGGAGGGATTGCGTGAGAG
>CAYLRQ010000093.1:0-3136 GCA_964386335.1 uncultured archaeon | reverse complement strand
ATTATGAAAATCGCTTATTTTGTTTGGGAATATCCTCCTTTATTGGTGGGAGGTCTTGGAACTTACGCTTCTCAAATAGTTCCAAGACTTGCAAAACTTGGGAATGAACTAACTGTTTTTACTTTGAATGATGGAAAATTAAAGACGAGCGAAAAATCAGGAAAAATAGAAATACACAGGCCAAAAATTATAGAAGGTACTAATGCAATAAGTCATATATCTAATGAAGATCTGAGAAAATGGGGAGAGCATTTAAAATTTTTTAACAATATTTTTTCTTATAATTATTTATCTGCGGCGAAATTTATCAATGAAATTTCAAAAAAAAAGAAATTTGATTTAGTTGTTATAAATGATTGGTTGTCATGTATTGCGGGATTGATAATAAAACAAAATCTAAACTTACCAATTGTTTTTCATATACATTCAACAGAGCAACAAAGAACAGGTGACGGGAGCCAAACAATAAAAACATTGGAAAAAGAGATGGGCGAAAAAGCCAATTCAATAATTACGGTATCTTATTCTATGAAAGAACATTTAATAAGTTTGGGTTATCCGCAAGAAAAGATAAATGTTGTTTGGGATGGTTGCGATACAGACAAGTACAAATTAGAAAATGTAAACTGGAGATTGGTAGAGGAACTAAAAAGGAAATATAATATAAGAGAAGAAGAAAAAATAGTATTCTTTATTGGAAGACTTACCTTTGTCAAAGGTGTTGAAAATTTAGTTTTGAGTTTTCCTTTAGTTTTGAAAGAGTTCCCCAACACTAAATTAATTATTTTGGGCAAGGGTGAAGAATATAACAGCATAGTTGAATTGATAAAAAGATTCAATATTGAAGATAAAGTTATAATCAGATCAGAGTTTGTTTCTGAGGAAGAAAGAATCGCTCATTATGCTTTGTCTGATGTTTGCGTTTTTCCAAGTTTTGCAGAACCTTTTGGCATAGTATCTTTAGAAGCCATGGCCATGAAAAAACCGGTAGTTGTTGGTGCGAGCGGGATTTCTGGATTTAGAGAACAGGTTATTCCAGAAGGAGAAGAGCAGACGGGAATTCATATCAATGGAAAAAATCCCGAAGATATTGCGTGGGGAATAAAGGAAATTTTGAAGAATCCGGAAAGAGCAAAAAAAATGGGAGAGAATGGAAGAAAGAGGGTAGAAGAAACATTTAATCTGGATGTACTTGCAAGAAACACCCTGTTTCTTTATGAAAAAATTACAAAGAACTAATTAATCCTGCGCTGGTCGGGATTCGAACCCGAGTCATAGGCTTGGCAAGCCCATATCATAACCAGCTAGACCACCAGCGCATAATTTACTATATCTTAAAATTAATACATTTTTATGGGGTTGTGGTGTAATGGTAGCACGACTGGCTCCAGAGGAACTGCAGATAGTTCCGTCATTTATCATATCTTTGCCTTTGGCTCGATATGCTTTGGAATGGAGTTTTGATGCTTTTATGGCAGATGATTTAAAAAAGAAACCAGTTAATTGGGGTTCGAATCCCCGCAACCCCACTTTTATAAATAACTAATTATTATGGTAGAAACCAAAGTAATTAGTATTCTTTCTGGAAAGGGAGGTGTTGGCAAAACGACATTAACATTTAATTTAGGTACTGCTTTGAATGATTTTGGAAAAAATACTTTAATTGTAGATGGAAATCTTACAACGCCCAATTTGGGAATTCATGCGGGAATTCCTTTGTATCCAACTACTCTGCATGATGTTTTAAAGGGAAAAGTGGATGTGTATGATGTTATGCATGTTTTGCCAAGTGGTTTGAAAATCATCCCCGCTTCAATAAACTTAAACGACCTGAGAGGAGTAGATCCAGAATATCTCTCTTCAACTCTAAGAAATTTAATTGGAAGATTAGATTTTATTTTAATAGACGGCGCTCCCGGACTTGGAAAAGAATCTTTATCTGTTTTGAAATCTTCAGATGAAGTTATTGGAATTACCATCCCGGATCTATCAGCTCTGACAGATTTGCTGAAATCAATTAAACTGGTAGAAAAATATAAAAAGAAATATCTTGGCAGTATTATAAATATGGTTAAGAATAAAAAATACGAACCAAAAAAAGATCATATTATGACTATGCTTGGCGAGACTGAAATTCTGGGAGCAATCCCGCATGATGAAAATGTTAGATATGCATCAGCAAGGAGAATTCCAGTCATCTATCACAAACCAAATTCAAAAGCGAGTTTAAAAATAAAAAGTATAGCAGCAAAGTTAGCCGGAAAAGAATTTAAAATTCCCTGGTACCGAAGATTGTTTTAATCTTATTTTACTTCACTTTTCCTTATTTCAACAACACTTATAGGATATATTGTATTCAATATCTTTTTTGCATCCCGTTGCAATTCATCACTTAAAATTTTATTTATAATCTGCTCAAAATTATTTCCGGAAATAAATAATTCCAAAAAATTTTCCATTTTTTTTCTAATATTCTTCGCAATACTTGTCTGGACATTTTTTGCCGTCACCACTATCGGTTTTAAAATCAGTTTTTTGCCATCTTTTGTTTCTTCTTTTATATATCCATCTATCCTTGTTGAGAATTTTTTCACATTTCTCGATATAAAACTTCTTGAAACCTCATGTCCCGCAATGGTTGTTAATGCTCTGTCATTTTCAACTTTATTGATTTTAAAATAAAATTTGTAATAATATTTTTGTGTTTTTTTATCTATATCTCTAAAATACACAGAAAATTTTCTGCCAATTACTTTGTCTGGCTTATCCGCCATTGTTTTGCCTATAACCTTCTCTCCAAAAATTTTCGGTAAGATTATCTCATATTCCTTCTTTATTTTGCCTTTCATTTATTTAATTGATAATAAATTTAAGAAGGCATTATTTAAGATTATATTTTGTATTTGCTTCTCCTCCAGTTTTTGGTATTTGTCCGGATTCTTCTGGTTCTTGCCCTCTTTAATCCAAATTTCTTTATATCCGCCCATCTTGGAGCAGGTCTTTTTGAAACCGAAATAAGTTTCAGTTTTTTCTCCAGAGTCTTTTTACTTCCCATAAATCTTTTATTGATTAAATTTAATAAATATTTCGCCATTTTTAGAGAAAAACGGTCTCTCTTTGTCCAAAAAACTGCAAA
>CAYLRQ010000092.1:0-3147 GCA_964386335.1 uncultured archaeon | reverse complement strand
CTTGAGACATATTTTATTGTTAAGAAATTTTAATTTACACTCTGATTTACACTCTGAAGAGTGAACTCCAAATTGGGAATTTAAGTTTTAAAAGGATTCGGAGTTCAGGTTTTAACCTGTAAGAGCGTATCACCAGACCTAATTTATTTTTCTATGAATTTGAAGGTGGAAAGGATTTGGTTGAAAGTTTGGTTGTAAATATTTTCATTTGAGGAATTAAATAACACTATAATCTCATACATCAATCCTTCTTTTTGAGTATAAATTTCATAGGTAGTTAAGTCTTGAGTATTCCTATAAGATAATTTTGTAGCTTGAACATTGTCTATTTTAATTTCTTCTTCTTTTAAATTTAGTTGATATTTCTTAATTGCTTCTTTGGATTCGGTAATCCATTCTTCTAAAGAATAATTCCTTCCGAGATTTTGTGAATAGCGAAATCCTGATCTTATGCTAATTTTAGTATCTTTATTCTTGTAAAATTCTATTTCAGTTCCGGTAGATCGAACAGTTTTCGTAATGATTTTCCAATCCTCCGGATACTTCACCTCAAACCCATACTCCTCATTCCGATAAGTTTTCCAATCGGCGGTTTCGTTTAGAGAAAAAGATATCGCCTTAAATGTTTTTATTATTTCTCGAGCTTCATTTTGCCCCAAAGCATCGCTAAATCCAATCCAGCGAGGCGGAAGAGCAAAGATATATTTCTCGTTTTCCCCTAACTTTTCCGGCCCAACAGGAGCCGCAGAAATATTTAAATTTCCCTGTTCAACTAATTGCCATTCATATTTTGTGAAAACTAATATTGGTATATCTTGCCAAATTTCGTTATCAGACCAATTTGGATTTCTAATAATAATTTTCGGACCTTCATATTTTGCAGAATTATTATCTAAAGTAATTCCATTCCAAGATTCTGTTAAAATTGAATATCCTGCCCATGAATCAAGTAAAATAATTTCAAACCCATACTCCTCATTCCGATAAGTTTTCCAATCGGCGGTGTCAATTTCCTCTTTGCAATCTTCTGGACAATTGCATTTGTTTTCACCAGGTCCGCAAATGCCATTAGGACAATCAATACAAATAGAAGCAACAGTTTCAGGAATACATTTATCGTCAATTATAGAATAAAACGCTCCTGTTTTAAGATTTGAACAACATTCTTTTGTTTGCGGCTCTCCAGGTTTTAGATAAAATTTTTCTCCTTCTTTGACACACTTTCTCATTTCTTGATCAACTGGTTTTACTATTTTATCATCTGTTTTATTTTCATAATTATTCCCAATCAACCACCCTCCTCCAATAATAATCGTTCCCACTCCCGTGAAAATAATCACCGCTAAAAGGGTTTTGATCGCGATGAGTGATAAAGGTTCTTTTTTCATGGTTTTAGTTTTAGTGAATTAAAAATAATAAATGGGATAAAATACAGCTTCGCAACCAAATGCATCACTAGACCTAATTTATTTTTCTATGAATTTGAAAGTGGAAAGGATTTTCTTGATCGCATCATGACGTTTAATAAGCGTTATTGTATACACTTTATCTTCATTGACAGTATAAAAATTATAAAATCCTTTTGCAGCATCGTAATATTTCAAAAATGTCGCATTACTCAAAATAATATTTTCCTTTCCATAATAAGTGCTTATCTTGTTTTCCTTAATCCATTCGTCCAGCGACAAATTTCCGAGAGAGGAAACTGTTACCATAATAAATGGATTTAAATGTTTTCCTTTTGTCCAAAGATACCGATAATCATTATCAATAACAGTGTATCCCATATAAATAATATCGTCAGGATGTTTCATAGTAAAACCGTCTTTTTCACTTCTAAAGCTTGACCATTGCGTAGTATCATCCTTTCCTGAATATTGATATGGTCTAAATGTCAAAAGAACATTTTTAAAGACACTTTCATTACTCTTATTATCATCTTCAGAATTATATTTTGTCGTATATTCAATATAGAAATAGTGATCTGAAACATAAAGCTTGGTGTAATAAGAAACACGGCCATCTCCCGAAAGAGTGCTTTTTAACATAAAAGTTTTTTGTCCATTTATTGTTACTGTTCCTAAACTGTCAATACCCCACTTTCCGCTTCTTCCGCATGGCGTGTCCATTCTTTTTATACTTAATGGTCCAGCGTTAAAGGGTCCTAAATAATAGAATGGTTCTGCCCACTTATCCCCCCAGCTCATTCCTTTTTTAACTCTCCATCCTGCCGGATGAAAAAAGCTTAATTTTATTTCTTCGTTTTGATACAAACTCCAATTTTCAGTATCAACAGATTTTAAGTTGTCTGCAAAATCACTTTCTGGCAGTTCATTTAAAATTTCATCTGGCAACTCATCTAAATAATACCAATTTACGCAATACATCTTATATCCTTTCTTTGCAAATTGTTCGGTTGATAATATAGGATACAGCCGATTATCCACCTCTTCGAAAATACGGTTCACATCTTCGTTTCTCAATTTTATTCCAATCAACTTAGGCTGACAAACTTTCTCCTTTAACTCTATTTTAGAAATTATCCAAACTTTGAATAAACCGACTACGGGTTGAGATAATGTTATGAGATAAGAATCCGTTTTGTGCTGGATTTGATAAACTTTCTTACCTGATTCATTTAATACTTCCCTTGCGTTTTTGATATCAACATCGTCAAAACCGTACGATTTTAAATTTGGCAAAATCAGATCAGGATTTAATCTTACTCTTTTACGAAACTCATTTTGACCACAATTGCCATAGCAAGGACCTTCATATAACTCCCTCCATGACTGATCGCCACTATCTACTTCTTCTTGTAATTTTGCAACATCAATTCCATCATCAAGTTCACCTCTTCCAATTTTTATATCCATTTTACTTTTATCGCAATCTTCTGGACAATTGCATTTGTTTTCACCAGGTCCGCAAATGCCATTAGGACAATCAATACAAATAGAAGCAACAGTTTCAGGAATACATTTATCGTCAATTATAGAATAAAACGCTCCTGTTTTAAGATTTGAACAACATTCTTTTGTTTGCGGCTCTCCAGGTTTTAGATAAAATTTTTCTCCTTCTTTGACACACTTTCTCATTTCTTGATCAACTGGTTTTACTATTTTATCATCTGTTTTATTTTCATAA
>CAYLRQ010000091.1:1320-3171 GCA_964386335.1 uncultured archaeon | reverse complement strand
AAAGCATAAATATTAAAAAACTTCCTAAAAACATAAAACCGTATTTTAAGAACGATAAAATGGGTGCTAAACTGATTAAATTCTTTTATAAGTTTAAATCCAAAGATAACGAAATTCCCCCACAGTTATTAGTCAAAGCCACTAAAGTTTTATGCTTCATGAAAACTGTGGCCGAAAAACAGAAAAATAAAGAACCGTTGATCCTGGAAGATATAAAAAAGGAGTGTGGTTTTGAATAATAACATTTGATGTCAAATGATGTCAAATGAAATAACATTTGATGTCAAATGATGTCAAATGAAATGTGATCAAAATGAAAAATATGAAGAATAAATTTAAAAAAATAATTTTCTTAAATCTATTGGCAGGTTTTTTTGTGGGAGTTATTCATGTTATTGTGGATAAAATGAATTGTTATCATACAAATCCTCACATTCCTTTATTTTTTGATGCTTCTTTATTTCTTATTATAATTTCCATAATTCTTTTAAACTTTTTTTATATAGAAGAAATACCAGAGGAGGTGAATTAATAAATGAAAAAAATTAAAAAATTCGGAAAAGAATTTCTTGAACTTGATGAATTTGAAATATCACTTTTATATATATTTGAAATTATTTTAGGATTTTTAAGTGCTTTTCTTATTTCATGGATAACTGAATCTTTACTTGGAATAATATTTCTTTTCTTTGTTTGGATGGGAATTATACATATTGAAAATTTAATATTTCATTTAAAAGAAAAGGTGAATTCATGAAAATAAAAGATATTGTATTAATCGAATGGATAGATGCACAAACTCTTAGCCCAACTTTAGGAATAGTAAACATTGAAGAACTAAAAAACGAAAGCCCGATTTTAACAAAATCAGTTGGATTTTTGGTTTCTGTAAATAAAGATTGTTATGTAATAGCAAATGAATTGTGGGAAGAAGCAAATGACGTGAAATATATACACATAATTCCAAAGTGTTGTGTTAAAAAGGTTAAAGTTTTGAAAAATCCCTAAACAGCCCAACATAATTGGAAAGAGGAATGGTTGCCTGACCAGCGGGGCCCAATCAGCACTCGTGAAAAGCCCGAGGCCCATTCACACGAGAGGGTGGATTGGTCACCACCAAACCGTGTGAACGCCTACAAGAATATCGGGTACGTCGAAGCGTAACCCCCTCTGGTGTGGTGCTGAGCCAGAGGAACCATCCTTTCAAAGATGGCTGGGGGAGAAAAATCAAAGGAGACTAAAAAATGAAACCAAAACCATTAGATTTGAAAAAATTAAAAGAGAAAGTAAAGAAAGAAATGAGATTTATTAGAGAATTAAAGAAAAAAGGAAAAATAGACGAAAAAACTTCAAATGAATTAAGATGTGGTTTAGGTCAATTGGGTTATGATATAGAATTGTATCTCAAATCAGCACTTCAAGGATTGCTCATAGACATAGAAGTAACCGATTTGGATGAAATCGTTTGTTCCGATGGCTCTCATAGAAGAATGGACGAGAAGACAAGAAAAAGAATAATCACAGATTTAATTCAAAAATGGTTTCCAAATATGGTGAATAAAGATGACTAAAATAAATTATAAGACAATAGATGGCAAAAAATGGTATGATTATATTTATGAATGTGATAATTGTGGAAAACCATTAACAGAAGGAAGAGCCAATACTATTAAATTAATATTTTATCCAGATACAAAAGCAGAAAAAGAAGATTTAATAGTGTTGTGTTTGCATTGTTTTAGAAAATTTAAAAAGGAGTATGGATTAAGATGACTAAATAGATAAATTTGAAATAGAAGGAGATGTGTTTTTTATATTATTTGACATAATGCTTATAGTAATGGGCATTTT
>CAYLRQ010000091.1:0-1220 GCA_964386335.1 uncultured archaeon | reverse complement strand
AAAAACTCCCCTAAAAGTATATTTTTTTATTCAATCCCCCCCGGGGTTTAAGGCAATTTTTCTTTCTCAATACCCAAACAATAGAAATTTCAAGAAACTTATTGATTTAGAGGAGTTTTAATTTTCTTATTTTTTCTTTTTATATTTTCTTAATCCCCCGATCCTTTCAGTTGTGCCACCACGAACACCCTTTGTTCTTTTCACTCCAACTTTTATATAATGATGGCCTGGACGCCCTACATCCTTTGCCCTAATTCTCTTATATTTTTTACATGCCATTTGATCACCCCATTATTTTATATATAAAGCCATGCCCTATCTTTCCCTTTTTTTGTTAATTCCCAATAATTATCTCCCCAAAATTGCCAAACTATAACAAAACCCCTTCTTTTTAAATCTTTCATAGCCCTGTAAAAACCCGAATAAGTATTATATATTTTTTTATGTTTAACATCACTCCAACAAATAGCCCCATAATTATACATATATTTCATTAATTTGATTTGTTTTGATGATAACATTTTATCTTCTCCTTGTGAATGGTAAAAAGAAAAATATCATTATAAATAAGGCCACCAAGAAAATCATAATTAAATCTTTTTGCGTATTGTCAGGAATATTTATGGGTTCTCTTAATATTGTTGTTGTAGTTGGTAGTATATTATCTATTGTAAACAAATATGGCATAATGTAGAAGTTTGTATTGCTCTCGTTGTCGGTTGCATTTGCCATTAGGTAATATTGCCCGTCTGGATAATTTGTTGAATTAAATATATAATATTCCGTGCCTTCTGTTATGTTGTTGTCTGCAAGGACAGATGCCAGGGTTCCGTCCGAGTGATACAAATACAACGAATAATTGAATGGATCATTGTTTGGGTCTTTTGACGGCTCCCAAGTTATATTAAATGTTCCAGAATAAGTTGAATTTTCAGGAACTATTATTTCTGGTGCTGGTGAAGGTGCAAGGTTGTGTATGGCGTAAGTATCTTCTTGAATACTTGAGTTTCCACAATTTCCTACATTGTCACAGGCATAAACTTTATACCCAACGGTAGTTAACCCATTTCCGTTGAGTTGTATTAACCAAGTATCTGCCGAATAATCTTGATTAGTCCAGGATGTTCCACCGTTTCCTGTCGTTTCCAGAGAATTTGAATTTATATTAGCATAAACAACTTCCCAATCTGAACCTGGCAGAGCATAAAATATTATATATC
>CAYLRQ010000090.1:0-3271 GCA_964386335.1 uncultured archaeon | reverse complement strand
GAAAATGAAAGTAATCTAATACATAAAACAGAGTTTTTCAGGGTCGACTAATTATGATAGACCTTCATACACATAGTATAGCAAGTGGTCATGCACTAAATACTGTTTATGAATTAGCCCAACATGCTAACATTAAAGGCGTTTCAGTATTAGGCATTACTGAACACGGCCCATCAATGAAAGGTGCACCTCACGATGAGTATTTTTGGATTTCTGACAAACTTAATGAACTGTTTGGAGTAAAAATTTTATTAGGTATTGAAGCAAATATATTAAATATCAATGGTGAATTAGATTTAAGTGCAGACTTATTAAAATTACAAAAAGTTGTCTCTGCAAGCATTCACAAGCTTACCCCATATTGTTCAAATTCTTTGGAAAATAACACTATTAGTTTAATTAATGCCATGAAAAATCCATTTGTAAAAATTATAACTCATCCTTATAGTTTAGACTTTCCAGTAGATATTAAGAAGATTTGCAAATATAGTAAAGAAACAAATACTTTGCTTGAAATAAATAATCAACTATTTTCCAGAATTTCAACTTCAAACATTGATATTATTTTAGAGAATTACAAAACTTTGATAAATGAATGTAAGCAAAATAATTTTCCTGTAATATTTGGAAGTGATGCACATATTGCACAAGACATAGGAAACTTCACAGATATTTTAAAATACAATGATATTCTTGAAATAAGTGATGAAATGATTATAAATAGAAATAAGGAATTATTACTAAATTACTTGAATAATGACAAACGCACCACAACACTGTATATACGAAATGGCGGTTAATATGCTGTCATTAAACCATTTACTTAAATTGAAATAATTTCTTTTCAATAAAAGATTGGACGTAAAAACCGCCACTACGCATATACAAACCGTTATGGGCAATTGAAGTTGACTAAATGAAAAAAAAATATTAATGAAAAAGGAGTTTTACGATGAGATTAAGGTTTATATTAATAATAGTTTTTGTGATGATGATTTTAAGTAATAACTTATCAGCAAATGACAAGGCGATGATTTCAATATTTTACAAAGATAAAAAACCTTCTCAACAGGTATTAGAAAAAATTAACAAGTTATTGGAACAATTCAAAGATTCATATCAAATCAATTATTATTCGATTGAGGATCAAAAAAACACGGTTATAATTACTAAGTTCGGTTTACCATCAACACATTTTCCGTTTGCGGTTGTTATTAATGGCAAATTTACTGCGAAAATTGATGACAAGGTGGTTTCATTTGTTCACTTTCCTTTTTTTATGAAAGGAATAGGACGCCACGAAGGTAATTGGTCAATTGCTGATTTAGAAAAAGTTCTTATTGATAATTCATTACTTTTAGAAGAAAACATCTTGCACATTTTAGAGGAAGATAGCAACAGTAGCGAATGTGAAGAATAAACAATTTTGCCTAAAAGGAGTATAGTTTGGAATCAATAATAAAAGCTATCAATCTCAAAAAGTCTTATGGAGATTTTACAGCAGTAGATAACATTAACTTTGAGGTGAGGAAAGGTGAAATTTTCGGATTTCTCGGACCTAACGGAGCAGGTAAAACTACAACTATCAATATGCTTATTGGAATGGCAAACATTACCAGTGGTAAAATTATATATAACAATGAAAACGTTACTCTTAATATAAAAAAAGTACAGAATATGATTGGAGTTGTTGCAGATGAAAGCAATCTTTATGCTGAGATGAATGGATTTGATAATTTATGTTTTTGCGGTTCTTTATATGGAATGAAAAAAGCCTACAGAGAAAAGAGAGCCAAAGAGCTGTTGCGGATATTCCAATTATCGGAATTCAAAAATCGTAAATTTCAGGCTTATTCCAAAGGAATGAAACGAAAACTTACAATTGCTGCAGCCCTCATACACAAACCGGAAATTCTTTTCTTAGATGAACCTACCACAGGAATCGATGTGGCGAGTGTGCGACAGATAAGAGATTTGATCAAAAAGCTTAATAAAAGCGGTACAACTATTTTTTTAACAACACATTATATTGAAGAGGCAGAACGTCTTTGCGACCGAATTGCATTTATTAAAAAAGGCAAAATCATCAAGCTCGATACTGTTTCCAATTTGTCTGCTTCCGTAGAAAAGGATAATGTTGTAGAAATCGTTTTTGAAACAAATTTCGATAATATTGTACTATTAAAAAATCTGCAATATAAATTTCACAAAGTAGTAATAGAGATTAAGGATAATAAAATTATTAAGATAATAAGTAAGGAAAAGATAAACATTGTACCATTCATTAACTTTCTTGCGAATGAAAATTTACATATAATCGAAGCCAAGTTGATAAAACCTTCTTTAGAAGATGCTTTTATTTCAATGACTGGGATTGATCTCGGATTAATGAAAAAAGAGAAGGAGAGAAGATGAAATCATTTATAGCTTATTGGAATATACTATTGAAAGATATGAAGAATTATTATCTGAAACCACCTAATATTAGTTGGGGTATCATTTTTCCCTTTGCCTGGATGTTGATGATGTTCGTAAAAACAAAATCTGCTTTTAATATAATGGATGTATTCCCAGGAATTGTTGCGATGTCCATACTTTTTGGAACAACTTCTATGCTGGCTGTAACCATTACTTTTGAAAGGAAATCCCGTTCATTTGAACGATTACTATTAGCTCCGATAAGTATTGAACTCTTAGTTTTTGCTAAAATTTCAGGTGCAATTCTATTCGGGATATTTAATAGTTTAATTCCTGTTTTAATATCTGTTTTTTATTTTAAGGTTGTTGTAGAAAACTACCTCGCTTTATGTTTAGGTATAATTTTTCTTTCTTTTGTTGCCACCTTATTGGGTTTGTATATTTCGGTTGCCGCAAAGGAAGTTTTTGAAGCTCAAACCTATTCAAATTTCTTTCGATTTCCAATGATTTTTCTATGCGGATTGTTTATTCCCATTTCTTCCATTCCTTTGATAATTCGTCCATTATCTTATATTCTGCCTATAACTTATGGAGTTGATATTTTACGTTTCTCTATTGGTGAAAGTCATATATTGGCTTTTGGCTTCAACCTGTTATTGCTCCTATTTTTTTGTTCATTTCTTTTCTTTTTGAGTATTACAAATATCAAGAGAAAATGGATAGTATAAAATTGCCCATAACAAAAGCCTCCACGTTCTATTTGAAAGAAGAGCAGGAAGAATCGTGGCAGGCTCAAAACATTATGCACACTATTTATGTGTAACTAAGTATGAATAAACAGGGGTATATAAAT
>CAYLRQ010000089.1:0-3334 GCA_964386335.1 uncultured archaeon | reverse complement strand
CTTCGTCTTTTCCAATCTTCTTCCGCCAACAATTGCTATTCTAAAATCTTTTTTTCAAGAATTTTGAGTTCTCTTTCTCTATCAATATATTTTGGCAACATAATTATAATAATTTATTTACTACTATTTACAATTCTCTCCAAATCCCTCAAATCAAAGCAATAAACCTTTTTTCCTTCAAATTTCTTTATTCTCTTCCCAAAACTTTTGGCAAAGATTGCAAAACTTTCTTTTCTATTTTCATTATTCCATTCAACATACTTTGCTTTCTCTGCCAATTCTTTGCAAATCTTTTCGGCATTTACTTTATTTTTCCATTTGCATTCTCCGAACAAAATTTCCTTTGTTTTTTCATTTAAAGATACAAGATCAATTTCATAAGTATTTTCCCCTTTTGGTTTGTTTGGAATCTTTCCCCATTGTTTTCCTATTTTTGTAAAATTGGAAAATAACAATTTATCCCTTATCATTTCTTTAATAATCTCCTCAAACTTGAACGATATCCAAGAATTAAGATTGTTTTTTACTTTTTCTACAACAATTTCTTCCTCATTTCTTTCTATAAGTTCTGCATATGCCCAAATATTGGAAAACCAGAAGTGAAATAAATTATTCCTGATTTTGTAAATTCCTTTTTTCCCATTAATCACAGGTACTTCCCTCTTTATAATTTCAAAATCATCCTTTAGCAAACTCAAATATTTTGTTATTTTTGTTGGTTCTCTTCCAACAAAATTTGCTATTTCAACCAATTTGTTTTTTCCTCTGGATATTGAAGAAAGAATAGAAAAAAATATTTTGTATTCTTTGCCAAACTCTTCTTTTAACATCGTTCTTACTTCTTCATAAAGCGGTCTTGGATAATTAACAAATGAATTTAACACAAACTCGCTTAAATCAATTTTTCCCACTTTTTCCAATAATTCATAATATTTAGGTATGCCACCGAAAACTGAATAGAATTTTATTGCATCCTCAAAAGAATATTTTAAATCTTTGCATATCTGATAAATAACCTGAAATTTAAGTTCTTGTAGTTTTATTATTATATCAAATCTTCCATAGAGAGGTGTTTTGTAATTCTCTATCATTTTTTTCGTTGTCCTTATTAGAGAACCCGTAACTATTAATTTTGGTTTGTATTTGTCAATTAATCTTTGCAAATCAAAAATGAAACTTTTATTTACTTTCAGGATATTTTGTATTTCGTCAATGAAAATTATTTTATCTACATCGCCAAATATAAATTTAAAGAGCTCATGGAAAGTATTTACCGGAGGTATTTCTTTATATTCTTTTGACCAGTCTCTTATTATCTCAACTTCTGTTTTTTCTGCTGGAATAAAAAGTGTTAATAGGTTGTTTTTAAAGGTCTCTTCAACCAATCTTGTTTTTCCTATTCTTCTTCTGCCAACAATTGCTATTCTAAAATCTTTTTTTAATTTTCCAAGTAATTCTGTTTCCCTCTCTCTATTATAAAATTTCATAATATATACTTCATAAGTATTATACTTAATAAGTATTTATAAAAATTTCCTTAAATCCTTTAAATCAAAGCATTAAACTTTAAATTCTTCTTCTCTATCAACAAATTTTAGTATCACAATACTAAATATTATAATACTTATATATTTAAAACTAGTATTTGCCCATCTGGACTCCAGTTTCAATAAAGGAAAAATAATTTATTATGTTGGAAGAACAATTGGAAAAGTTCATTGCAAAGTGAAAAATGAAAAACAGAATTTTATTGAATGTCTTTATAATTAGAAGAAAACCTTCAGATTAATTATTCCGAATTATTATGGAGCAAAGTATTTTGGATTTGATTAAAAAAGGAGAATCTGAAACTCTTGAGTTTAAAGAAACACTAAAATTAGATAATGAAATTGGGAAAACAATTTCGGCCTTTTCAAATACAAAAGGTGGAATAATTTTAATTGGTGTTTCTGATTCTGGAAAAATAATCGGAGTAACAATCGGGAAAAATACAATAGAAGAACTTGCGAATTATATAAAAAGAAATACAGACCCAAAAATTTATCCATCAATCAAAGTTAAAGAAGTAGAAAATAAAAAAATAATTTTTATAGAAATTCAAGAAAACAAGGAAAAACCTGTTTTCTTTAAAAATCATGCTTACAAAAGAGTTGGGAAAACAAGTCCGGAGATGAGTTCCAGTGAGATTAGAAAATTGGCAAAGGAAAGCGGAGAGAAAGTTTACTGGGATGAACAAATTTGTGAGGAAGCAAGTTTGGAGGATATTGATGAAGAAAAAGTACGTTGGTTTTTGAGAAAGGCAAAATATGAAAGAAATTTTGATGTTGAGTTAGAAACTCCAGTTAAAGAAGCCTTAGAAAGATTAGAATTGATAAAAAATGGAAAATTAACAAATGCCGCAATTTTGTTATTTGGAAAAAATCCGCAGAAATTCTTTTTACAGGCAGAAACAAGATGTGCAAGGTTTAAAGGGACAGAACCTTTAGAATTTATTGATATGAAAGTCTTTGGTGGGGATATTATCAACCAACGTGATAATGCTATTGAATTTGTGAAAGAACATATCAAACTTCATGCTAAGATTGTTGGAACAGAACGGGAAGAAACATGGGAGTATCCTATTGAAGCAATACGGGAAGGAATAACAAATGCAATTTGCCACAGGAGTTATGATGTGTTAAGCAATGTGCAGATTAGAATATTTGATGATAAGATTGAAATTTGGAATCCAGGAACACTACCGGAAGGGCTTACAATTGAAAAGTTGAAGGGTAAACACGAATCTATTCTAAGAAATCCTTTGATTGGAAAATGTTTCTTTCTGATTAGATTTGTAGAGCAATGGGGAACTGGAACAAATAGGATTATCAGAGAAACAATTGCCCATGGTTTACCAGATCCTGTTTTTGAAGATACAAAAACAAGTTTTATTCTCACTTTTAGAAAGTATCTAATTAGTGATGACCTACTTATGGAATTAAATGAAAGACAGAAAAAAGCAGTTGAATATTTGATAAAACATGAAAAAATAACAAACACCAGATATCAAGAAATTAATAAAATCTCAAAGCAAACAGCTACAAGAGAATTAAAAGAATTGGTAGATAAAAAAATATTTGTTAAACATGGGGAAACCGGAAAAGGTACTTATTATACTTTATTTGAAAGGGCTCACAAAGGGCTAACAAAGGGCTCACAGGAATCTATTTTAATGAATAAAAAAGGTGAAAAATGAAAGAAGACAGAATTTTAATTGCCGGAGGAGGGGGTTTTGTGGGAAGAAATCTGATCAGAGTGATGATTAAAGAGGGTTTTAAGCCGGAAAATATTGTTG
>CAYLRQ010000088.1:0-3349 GCA_964386335.1 uncultured archaeon | reverse complement strand
GTTACAATTTCGACAAATTCAAACAATCTTTTGATAGGAAATTTGTTCAACGGCACAATAGATGAAGTCGTGATTTACAACAGAGCTTTGTCAGCCGAAGAAATATTGGATTTATATAATGGATAAAAATTTATTTTTAAAAATTTTCATTTTCTCTCGCAGCAGGTGTTATCTCTGAAATCTATTATCTTGTAAGCAATATCTTTTATTTTATGCAGTTGAATTATTATTCCGATATCCTAAAATTACAATTATAGGATAATTTATATATTTAATATATAATTATGGCGGAAGAATATGAAGTTGTTCCTGTCACTCCTCTAAGAAAAATTGAGCAAAGGCTTGAAAAAATTGAACAGGGTTCTCCGGGATATAATTCGGTTCTAAAAGATTTGGCGGAAATGATAAAAGAAAATCAGAGAACTGTTGATGACCTCATAAAAACAAACTCAGAGCTCATTGCAAATATAGGCAGTTTGTCTGAACATGTTGGGGAGCTCACGAAAAAATTTGATGAATTTTTGGAAAATATAGAAATTGCTGAAACAAGTGAGGAACCTGAAGAATGGACAAAAATAAAAGAAGAAACCAAAAAACTTAAAGAGATGAATGAAGAATTGCTCGATAAACTAAAAAAACTGGAAAGAAAGATGAAGCTTGTGGAATTAAGCAAATATTATTATCCTGGACAAGGCAGCAGAAAGGTTAACAATAATATATAATTAAAAGTTAATTATGGTAGAAAGAAAAAAAAAGGTGGATTTTAATGTAGATGAAGGAAAAGAAGTTTTCTATGCAAACAATCTAGCAATCTTTAACAATCCTGCAGAATTTATTCTGGATTTCACGCAGATAACGCCAAGGGTCGATATGATTCAAGATAAGCAGATTATTACGTATGTTGCAAAACACAATGCAATTGTTTTAAATCCAAAACAAGCGAAGATTTTCTTCAGTCTGCTAAAAGAGAATATTGAAAAATATGAAAAAAAATTTGGAAAGATTAAATTGGAAAGAGATAGAAAAATTAAGAAGGAAGGTCTGGTAAAAAAATTCTCTGAATATATCGGTTGATCTTATTTTATCTTTGTTCCGATATATTCTTTTCCATTTAGATAATTCTCAAAATTTTTTAGTTTTTTTCCATTCATAATTATAACTTCCATTCCATGTTGTTCTGCTTCTTTCGCTGCAACCGGATCAAAAGGAGCATTAAGCCCGGGGTCCCATTTATCAGGCAATAATTTTCTAAACTCTTTCCAGGAAATTTCCTTTATCGGTTTTGCATCTTTGAATTTGGGATCTTTATTGTAAACATAATCTACATTTGTCAAATTGACCAGTTTTTTTACTTTAAAATTTTCGGCCAATAAAACGGCATCATAATCGGTACTGAATCCGGGCTTCCATCCAGAGGCAATCAAGATCTTTTCATTAAAATGGATTTTCTCCGTGGGATTCTTTATTATCCTGGGATGTGCAATTTCTTTAAAAATAGTTCTCATCAAATGAGAATTCAATCTTGTAGAATGAATCCCAAGCCAATCTACATCATTTCTTCTCAGAGTTGTAATTCTTCTTGCCGCTTCTTGATATCTTCTTGCCGTTTTTCCTCCGCCGCAGATTATTATAAATTTCTTATTCTGACTTAGAATGATTTTTTTAAATTTAGATAAAAAATCTGTATCTATTGTATCAGGCACAATTAATGAACCTCCGACAGAAATCACCAATATTTCTTTCATTTTAATCCAATTCAGATTTCAATAATTTTTTAATTTTTTTTGCATCTGCTCTTCTTCTCGTTTTTCTCATTACCTGTCCAATTAAATAATCCAAAGATTTTTTCTCCCCATTTCTATAATCCTTTACGGCTTTTGTATTTTCTCTTATTACTTCTCTAACAAATTTTTTTATTCTTTCCTCTTCCAGAGGTTTTTCATAGTTTAAATCTCTCAAAATTTGGTCAGGTTCTCTAATCTTCTTTCCTTTAACATAATCATTGACCATCTCCCTTAGAATTATTTCTGCCATATCATCCATAATCAGATATTGTTGGAGTAAATCAAGAATCCTTCTCAATTGCCTGACTTCTATAGGAACATCTTTTAATTTAAGATTATGGTAATTCAGAGTCTTTTTTAAATATTTTGCAAGTAAAACGGCAGAGGCTTTTTCATTATGTGTTTCACAAAGATATTCAAAATAGTGGGTCAGTTCAGGATCTGTTAATAAAGTGTCTATAATTTCCTCCGAAATATTGTATTTTAGAAATCTTTTTTTCTTTGATTCTGGCAATTCTGGCATATTTGACTGGACTTTGTTTAACATTTCTTCCTGAAGTTCAATGATCGGAAGATCGGGTTCAAATATATATCCATACTCTTCTTCTTCTTCTTTTTCTCTCGCGCTAACTGTTGTTTTTGTTTTCTCATTCCACAATCTTGTTTCTCTTATTACTTGTTTTAGATTTTTCTGTCTCAATATTTCGTAACTCAAAGCCTTCTCAACTTCTTTTATTCCAGAAATGTTTTTTATTTCTACTCTGGCGCCTTCAAGTTTTTTTATAATTCCCCCATTTTTTAAATAATCATATTGGGGTTCATATTTTGTTATAGATATATTTGCATCAACCCTCATACTACCTTCCTTATTAAAATCAGTAACATATATGAATTCAAGAATTTGCTGTAAGTGTTGCAAAAAACTCCTCGCTTCTGCAGGCAATTTTAAATCCGGTTCAGTTACAATTTCTACCAGAGGAATTCCACTTCTGTTATAGTCCAGCAAAATGCAGTTATCCTTTCTAATTATCTTCGCCGGGTCTTCTTCCAAATGAATTCTTCTAATTCTTATTATCCGGTCTCCTATTTTTAATTTTCCATTAGAGGCAACAGGTGTCTCTAATTGAGTGATTTGAAAGTTTTTCGCCAAATCGGGATAAAAATAGGTCTTTCTTGAAAACAAAAACTTTTTGTTTACTTTGCAATCTAACGCATAACCAATTTTCATTGCAAGTTCTATTGCTTTCTCATTTAAAACCGGTTTTGTTCCGGGAAAACCCAAGCAAACATCACATACATTTGTATTTGGCTCCGCCTGAGAAGTTGAACAGGAGCAAAATAATTTTGATTCTGTGTTTAGCTGAACATGAACTTCTAAACCAATTTTTATTTCTTGCATAAATTAAGATTTAGTAAATATTTAAGTTGCTAAATTTGAAACTGAAAAAAATTAAAAAGAAAAATTCAATCATATATACTCTTCTTTTCTGTCTTTATAGTTTGAGAAGTAATAAGCTTTCTATCTTCCTCTATTTGCATATCATCTGCTGATATAATTGGAGAAT
>CAYLRQ010000087.1:0-3380 GCA_964386335.1 uncultured archaeon | reverse complement strand
ATGAAAATTGCAATCACTGGCGGAAAAGGAGGAACGGGTAAATCAACAATAGCAACAGCTTTATCTCACAAACTGGCAAAAACAAAAAAAGTTTTGCTTTTGGATTTGGATGTTGACTGCCCCGATGATGATTTGATTCTTGGAATTAAAACAGAGAAAGTAAAAGATGTTGAAAGCATGATTCCAAAATTTGATTATAAAAAATGCGTAAAATGCGGCTTATGTTCAAAGATTTGCAGAGAGCACGCAATTGTTTTCGTCAAAGGAAACTCTCCTTTTGTAATTCCGGAACAATGCATTGGTTGCAAAGCTTGCAAAATTGCATGTCCAAGAAACGCAATAGGAGAAAGAAAACAAAAAATAGGAGAGATTTTTACCAGCAGTGAAGGAAAATTCACTCTTATATCAGGAAAAATGAGGCCTGGAATAGAAGAATCAAGCTTGGTTGTAAATGCCGTAAAAAAATTTTCAGAGCAATATGAAAAAAATTATGATTATGTAATTATCGATACTGCGGCAGGAACTCATTGCCCTGTTATCTCCGCTTTGCTTGGTTGCGATATTGCCATAGGAATAACAGAACCAACGCCTCTTGGAGAACACGATTTGGGACTTATATTAAAATTAACAAAAAATCTGAAAATCCAGACCTATGTCATTATAAATAAATCAAATATGGGAAATAAAAAATTAATTGAAAATCTGATAAGAAGCTACAGAACGGACATAATTGCTGAGATTCCCTACAGCAAGGAAATTGAAAAAAATTATTCAGCTGGAAAGCCCGTTGAACACGAATCTATAAATCAAATTGCGAGGAAGATAGAACAATTGAATCTTTCTGTTTTCCGAAACAAAAACTTTAAAGTATAATTTTTTATTAAGATGAAAACAATAACGATTTTATCTGGAAAGGGCGGAGTTGGGAAAAGCAGTTTTGCTGCCTCTTTATCTATTGTTCTGGCAGAAAAATATAAGATTGTTGCGGTAGATTGCGATGTTGATGCTCCGAATCTTGGTTTATTATTCGGGATCAAAAAATTCAAAAATCTGAAGAGAATATCAACAAATTATAAGGCATTTATAAATGAAAAAATAGTAAAATGCAAAAATAAGAATAAACTGTCCGATATATGTGCTTTTCACGCAATTACTATTGAGGAGGGAATTCCAGCAATAAACAAGTTTCTCTGCGAAGGCTGTGGCGCCTGCAAATTGCTTTGTCCGGAGGGAATAGAACTGAGAAAAGTGAAAAATGCGAAGATTCTGGAAACAAGTACAAAATACGGATTTTATCTCGTTTCAGGGCAACTGGAAATTGGCGAATCTGGCTCTGGAAAGATAGTTGAAGTTATTAAGGAGAAGGCAAAAAGAATTGGTGAAAAAACAAAAGCAGATTTTATTGTTATCGATTCATCAGCGGGAATAGGCTGTCCGGTAATAGCTTCAGTAAGGGAGAGCGATTTCGTTGTTGGCATAACGGAACCAACCCCTTCAGGTTTGAATGATTTGAGAAGGGCTTTGTCGGTTGTTGAGCATTTTAAAATACCTTCCGGACTTGTTATAAATAAATTTGATATGAACAAAACTTTCACAAAAAAAATTGAAAGATTTGCAAAGGAAAAAAATATTTCAATTCTTGGAAAAATCCCCTATGATATTAGGTTTGTTGAAGCTCTTGTCAATTTAACTCCTTTAATTTTGTATGCGAAGGAATATCAGAATCTTTTTAATAAAATAAAGGATAATATTTTGAATATATTGTGATTTATTTTTTAAAACTAAATTATATTGCGGGGGTGTCCGAGTCAAAGGTTTTTAGATATAGAAACCTACCTCGAATGGCCAAAGGAGCAGGACTTAAGAAATTAAGTTATGAGAACTTTGTTCGATGATCTTTTGAGAAATCCTGTGCGTTAGTCGCTGCGAGGGTAGAATTTTGTTCCCTCTATCGAATCCCTTCCCCCGCAGTTTTTATTCCAACCAACTTCCCAATTGCAAAACCTTCCCTTCCTGCAAGTGGTCTGAAATTATTTGCAATCCAATAGGCATTCCTTCTGATGTTCCGCACTTGATTGAGAGATGGGGAAAACCGCAGAGATTTGGCGCAACGGTCAGAATATCCATCGCATATTGCTGTGCCGGAGAAAGCATGGCGATATCAGTAAATTTTGGAGCAATAATTGGCATAGTTGGAGTAAGAAGGCAATCAAATTTTTTAAATTTTTCCTTAAATTCATTGATTATGTGTTTTCTAACTTTCAGAGCTTTTAGATAATATTTATCTCTGTAACCGGATTTTCTGTAAAAAGTTCCCATCAAAATTCTTCTCTTCGCTTCCTCGCCAAAATATTCTCCTCTAATTTCTGAGAAGAATTCATTATAATTTCCTTTTAACTTCTTTGTCTTTCCGTATCTAATTCCGCAATATCTCGCAAGGTTTGTGCTCGCCTCACTCATTGCAATTATGTAATAACTTGGAAGAGCGAACTTTGTTGAAGGCATGGAAAATTCTTCATATTTTACTCCTTCGCTTTCAAGTTTTTTTATCGCTCTCCACACTTCTTTTTTAATTTCTTCATCCGCAGATTCAAAATATTCAATTGGAACGCCAACCCTGAATTTTGAAATATCCTTTTTCAGATACTTCGTATAATCCTCTAAATTTTTGTTTATTGAAGTCGAATCTTTTTTATCTTGCCCGGCTATCTTTGTCAATCCATAGGCAACTTCAAATACAGATTTTCCCATCAAACCAATTTTATCAAGGGATGAAGCATAATCAATCAAACCATATCTTGAGACCAGACCATAAGTTGGAGTTAATCCAACAACTCCGCAAAAACTTGCCGGACAGGAAATAGAACCACCCGTGGATTCGGCAATTGCAATGTGGGGCAAATTTAAAGCAGCTGTCAAACAACCTGCCCCTCCAGAAGAACCCCCGCAACTTCTTTTCATATTCCACGGATTTTTTGGAATTCCATAAGCGCAGTTTAGGCAGAAAGATCCAAAACCAAACTCATCCATTTTTGTTTTTCCAATTATATATCCAACTTCTTTTATTTTTGAGATAACCGTTGCATCAAATGGGGGAATATAGTTTTCAAGAATTTTGGATCCAGCCGTCGTCCTTATTCCCTTTGTGCAGATGTTGTCTTTCACCGAAATAGGAATTCCAACAAACTTTTCATCTTTTATTTTTTTCATAAATTCTTCTCTGGCCTTTTCCTCGGAAATTGTAATGAAAGGTTCATAATCTTTCTGAATTTTCTTTATCTCTGAGAAAACATCATCTATCAGTCTCTCTTTATCCGGATTCTCCAAATATTCTCTAAGATTCATTATTATATTCGAATTTTATAAATTCATAAACTTCA
>CAYLRQ010000086.1:0-3383 GCA_964386335.1 uncultured archaeon | reverse complement strand
GGGTGGTCTTAGAAATGATTTTAGGACTATGGATTGGGTGGAAGTGAGTAGGGGATTGAGATTTGGAGCAAGCAGTAATTTTTTGGCTAGGATGCTGGTGTAAAAATTAATTGCGCTGGGTGACAGACAGTTTTGGAAAATTTCCTGAAACTACCAAAATTTCTTCCTCTCCCTCACTCTCTCATCTATATATCAAAAATTATTTCTACAAGTCTATATTGAGTATCTCGAATCTTTTCAGTTTTCTTATCAATAAGATTGTTAGCTTCTTTCCCTAAAAGTTTTTTGTATTTGGATAAAGACATTATTTACTGCTTTTTATTGCTTAATTTTTTTGGAGAGGTTATCTTGCCATTTTTTATTTCATATTTGGTAAAAATATACTTCTTATTATTCATAATTATTCTCATAACTCTACCACTCAAATACATCAACAATATTTTCTATTGCGTTTTTGATACGATTAATGATGCCTTGTCGCTTTAAAATTTTTGGTTGCTTTGGAAGTAAATTGGCAATAGCTTGTTCGCGGGGCAGTTTTTGGGTGTATAGATATTCACCAATTAATTGCTCAAATTTATCCAATGGGATATTCTCATTTTGCGCAAAACACTTTTTAAAACATCAGATCGTTCACTATCCCAAAATTCACTGAATTCTTTTTCAACATCATCTGCTTTATTAATCTTTGGCAAATTTTCTTCAATAAACTTTCTAATCAAATCTTTCTTCTTGCGGAGTTTTACATCACGGTCAAAGATGCTCAAAATTTCCTCTGTTTTCTTTTTTCGTACTACTGTAGAACTGATATTTTTAAGTCCTACAATCAACTGAATAATATAATCAAAGTTTATGATATCTCGCACAGTTAGCTCAAGCTCAAAATCAATTTGGTCAAGAATTGATTCCTTATTACTTTCGTTATTTTTACGCTCTTCGTAAATGTCTAAATACTTACTGGTTATATGCAGAATGAAAGTGAACAGGTTAATTTAAAAATCACTTTGTTATAACGAATAATTCTTATAATCAAACAATCGTTATTTCCCGTTTATTTTAGCTAAAAAATACCTTTAGAAATATCCAAACTTGTTTTTCTTAAAGGAAAATTAATTTTAGAGGTGGTAACCTTTCATTTTGCCAATAGCCATATTAAATATTTGCGCGAATTCTGCATCAGAAAATTTTGTTTGATTAAACTTCTCCAGCTGTGTTTGTAAATTTGTGATAATAGCGTCTTGATCTTTCAAAACAACATACGAAAATCCCAACTGCTGAAGTTGGTTGATCAAAGTTTTTTCAAGTTGTGATTCGGATTGGTGAGACATATAATTTATTTTATTTTTCTATATCTTGTCGCTGGACCTTGTCCAATTTTTTCAACTAATTTATATTCTACCAATTTGGATATAGATTGCTTTACTGTCGGCATCGGAATTTTTACTTTTTTCTGAATTTCAGAAACCTTTAGTTCAATACCGCTAGTAAACAGATCATAAATTTTTTCTTGCGCTTCGGAAAGCAATTTTCTGTTTTCTTTTCCTTCTAATAAATTCAGGGCTTTTTGGGTTTGCGATAAAACAGCGTCAAGGAAAAAATTTAACCAAGGCGTGATGTCTTCATTTTTAGTTTTATGATTTTTTTGTGTCTTTCTCAATGCTAAATAATATTCTGGCTGTCTTTCTTCAAAAATCTCTTCCAACGAAACATAGGGAACAAACCCGTAACCGTTCTGTAGCATCATCAAATTAGTTAGAGCCCGCGAAAGCCGTCCATTGCCATCAATAAAAGGATGAATAGCAAGGAACTCAAAAATAAAATTTGCGATCATCACTAATGAGTGTAGATCTTTTTTTTCTTGTCTTTCCTTCAGCCATTCAAATAAATCGTCCATCTCTTTTTTTACTAAATATGGAGGAGTTGGCTTAAAAAGAATTCTTTTTATTTTACCATTTTCAACAATAGCCACGGTATTATCCCTGGTTTTGTATTTTCCGCAATGTTCTTTGTCTTTCTTGGAAAAAGCCAGCATTATTTTATGAAATTCTAAGATTCTACTCTCGTTGATTTTCAAACTATTATAATTATCAAAGATTCTTCCCAATAAATCAGCGTATCCAGCTACTTCTTCTTCGTCTCTATTCTTTGGTATTTTTTGTTTAATCCCGCGCAAAAACCGCTCCACTTCTTGGTCTGTCATTTTTGCTCCTTCAATACGGGTAGATGAAGCTGAGCTGGTAATTACTACCGATTTTTTCAGCTGATGTAAAATTTTTGGATTTAAAGCAAGAGAACCGCTCCATTGCCCTTTTAGCTCGTCAATTTTGGCAATTTTCAAAATTGCCTCATTTGAAAGCTTTATTCTTTTGTTTAATCTATCTTTTATCATATATTTTAGATATATCTAATTATATCCGATTACATACGATTAGTCAAGGTTGAAGTTTTTTCAAGTTGTGATTCGGATTGGTGGGACATATTATTTAAAATAATTGTGACATTTGAAAGTCGTAATCATGACATTTAATACGATGATATTTACAAATCTCAATCATAGTTTTTCAAGTTGTTATTTGGATTGATGTGACATAAATTTGTTCTTTATTTTTAAGAAATTTTTTTAGAATCTTCCTCATGAAAAAATTCATGAATATCGCCAAAACAAATAATCAAACAGGCGAGATTTTGCCTCATTATTTCTTCACTCCTATCCCAATCAAAATCTTTCATTTTTACAGGCGATTCCATTAAAAAATATTGAAAGAAAATTTCCGAGGGAATAATCTTTTTTTCATATAAATCGTGATCGGTTATTTTTTCAAAGTCACTACGATCTTCTATGCCCGTAAACTCGGCAAAACTGCGAAACATTAAATCAAAAAATAGTTTATGCAACTTTTTATATTCCTTTTTAGCATAAAATTCTTTTGATAATTTTCCCAATCTTTGCAATCCTTTTTTCTCAGCATAATTTTTTTCTACTTTTCCAGCAGTTTCCCACATAAGAAAAAATTTTTCTACGCTGTTTTTTCGTTTAATAATTCGTCAAAAGCACTTTTTAAATCAATCTGTTTTAACAATTCTTGAATTGCCCTTTTATGCAAAGCGGGATCTTGTTCCAAAAGATACCCCCGAAAAGCAGCATTGAAATTTTTTGTTTGTTTGTCTTTCTTCATAAAAATATTTTAATTGATTAATCAAAGTTTTTTCAAGTTGTTGTTTGGATTGATGAGGTATTTTTTATTTTTGTTTAAAATTTAACCTATCATGAAAAATCTCGGCTACAGCTTTATTATCAATAAGATTATTTAGATCGATTATCTCGTCAAATACTAGACTTTTTTGAGAAATCAATCTTACCTTAGACTTATAATTATCATTAC
>CAYLRQ010000085.1:0-3431 GCA_964386335.1 uncultured archaeon | reverse complement strand
TTCAAAATTCAGATAACATAGTTTTGCTCTTCCTATTTCTCTTATTTTAATCTTTTTCTGGTCTTCTAATTTATGAATGTATTTTGCTATTGTGTGCCGATGGAGTTTTGATTTTTTGGCTAAATCAGAGACTGTAACTCCCTCTCCCTCTTTTTTTAATAATTTAAGAATTCTTTTTTCTATATCCATTTTAGGCCTCCAACAATGTATACGTGATAATATAATTTACAGTGTCGAAGTATTTAAAGATAAAAAATGTGTCGATAGACTGCAAATTGATTAAATAACATTTTGGATGAAAAAACCCGGTTTTAAAAATCTGCCTAATTTATGACATAAGAGACCGCAATAAAAAGGATTATTCTGTTTTTAATAAATTTGAATATAGCAATATTGCAATAATCTTCAAAATCTGATTTCAAAGTTTTTAAATTCCCCTTGATAATTTTCCAAATTAATTTCTATATTATCAACTCTTGCCAAACCGGGTCCTTCTCTCATCCATTCTATCAACTTTTCAACTTTATCTTTTTCTCCTTCGATAACTGCTTCCACCCTTCCATCTCGCAAATTTCTGACAAAACCGAAAACGTTCAGTTCAAGAGCTTTCTTTCTCGTGTTTTCCCTAAAAAACACGCCTTGCACCTTCCCGCTTATGAATATATGGGTTCTGATTTTTTCCACCATATTCTTTTAAAGCCATTTAAACTTTGCAAAAATCAAGAAAATACCACCTAAAAATAAACTAAAAACAAAAATATAAATCGAGATAAATGGCACATTTTGGAATGGAAGCGCAACATTCATGCCATAAAAACCAGAAACTGCCGTAAAAACACTTAAAAAAATTGTAAACAAAGTTAAAACGGTAATTGTTCTATTTATTCTGGTGCTCATCATTATATTATAATAGTTCCGGATATTGGAGATCGTTTTTAAAGAAGATTTGCAAAGATTCAAACCTTCTTCTGAATCAACTATTAAATCTTCAATAATATCCTTATCTTCTTCATAAAAATTCAACTTCCTTATCAGTTTCTCATAAATGGGTTTTTCATAGTGATAAGAAGAAACGTAGAAATTAAGTTTCTCTTCCTGTTTTAACAGAGTATAAATGTCTTTCTCTTTTATTTTCCTTGAAGAAGTTGCCAAAGCATTGACTATTTTTACGGTCTTTATTGTTTCATTTTCAAACTCTTTATTTATCTTGGAGAGAAAAATAATCAAAGTTTTATATTTTTGGGTTGTTACAATTCTCGTTAATCTTGTAGACATGTTTGCTATAAAATCCGGTTGTATTTTTGAAAGGGTTAAGATAAAATTATTTGTTAATATTATCAAAATAGTTTGAAGATATGGTCTCTCCGAATAAGGTGTTTTTACAATAATGTAGATATTGTCTTTTTCAAATTCAATTCTCGGCACTTCATTTTCATCCAAACCAGAAAGCAGATTTTGTTTGTTTAATTTAAAGTTTTGTGCGAGAAAATCTATTTCTTCATTTGTCGGATTTATGACATTTATCCAGCATCCTCGCTGAAAATTTTTAAGTCTTTTGATTTCTTTGTCTTTTAAACTTCTTCTGTAATAGGTTATCATAAAATTACTTTTTTATTTATCAAAACATTTAGAGATTCTATCCTTCCCAACCTTTTTCTTATAGAATTCTAATAATTTTCTTATTCCGGGTTGAAAGTATAAATTAAACATTAATATTTCTTAAAATTTCTTAACGGTCTTTGTTGCTTGATTTCTGTTTCCAAAAAATGTTGGGTGTGGAGCAAAGTAATCTGCCTTTTGTTTATCTTCTCAGTGCTAAAAAGCACATCAGAGGAAAGAAAGGGACATCCGTCTAAGCGCCTTTTCGGCTTGCATCTCATTTTAGTGGAAACCTCATCCCAGTCTAAGATTGCTTCATCAATCTTAGAGATTTTCTCTTAGGTTTCCATGGCCCTTTCGAGCCGTTTCTAATCGATGGGCAGAATTTCCTCCTAACAGGGAAGTCCTTTCTTTGCCCCACAAAATAATCAAGATTTATTAAAATATTATTTTTCTGTTAGAAAATGTATATAATTCAATAGATATGCCAAATCAAGATTTTATAAATTGGGGATTTTTTGCAGTTTCTGTATCTTTGTTTTCGTTTTTTAACATATATATATATTTATATTTATTAATATATTAATATGGAAGAACCGCTAAAAATATTCAAGGCATTATGCGACGAAACAAGATTGAAAATAATTAACTACCTCCTGAATGGAGAAAAATGCGTTTGCGAAATTGTTTCGTTTACAAAAAGAACTCAGCCAACGGTATCGATCCAGCTATCAAAACTTGAAGATCTGGGGATCGTCGAATCAAGAAGAGAGGGAAAAAGCATTTATTATAAAATTAAAAATAAGAAAGTTATAAAAATATTGAAGATAATAAAAGGTGATGAAAAATGATGCCATTAATTTACATTCTGGCTTTATTAATTACCGGGGCTTTGGTGGGATTGGTTTCCGGTTTGTTGGGTGTTGGAGGTTGTTTTATAATGATTCCCGTTCAGTTTTGGATTTTGACGGCAATGGGAATAGACCCTACAATTGCGATAAGGGTTGCCTTTGGAACTAATTTATTGGTTGTTTTTTTCACAGCCATTAGCGGCTCTTTCAGACATCATAAAAAAGAAGTGGTTCTCTGGAGACAAGCAATAATTCTAGGTTTAACAAGTATGGCATTCACATTTGCGGGAGCTTATTTAGCCAGTATTTTGAGCGGCAATATTCTCAAAATCCTGTTTGGATTGGCGATTCTTTTAGGTGCACTGAGGATGATAACTGCTCATCCCATAAGGGTTAAGGGCGAACCTCATGCAAACCCAATAACTTATATATTCCTTGGTGCTGTTTTCGGTTTTGTTACTGGATTGATAGGAATAGGCGGAGGAGTTTTAATGGTTCCTCTGATGGTGATCTTTTTGAATTACCATATGCATGAAGCGGTTGGCACTTCAACGGCGGTGATGATATTCACAAGTCTTGGCGGAGCTATGGCCTACATATTATATGGATTAAATGCTTCTGGATTGCCTCTTTATTCTATTGGGTATGTGAATCTTTTGCAATGGATTCTATTGGCAAGCACGAGCATTCCGATGGCGCAATTGGGCGTCCTTTTGGCACATAAAATAAACCCAAAATCATTAAAGTGGATATTCATCATTGTGATGATTTATATGGGATTAAAAATGATTGGTGTTTTCTCCTGGCTCGGTTTGCCCATATAAAAAATTTCTGTAAAGGAATATGATACAAAAAATACAAAGAGTTTCTGGATTTTTAAAAAAATATCTCCTTCTGTTGTTTTC
This sequence comes from uncultured archaeon, assembly GCA_964386335.1. Lineage (GTDB taxonomy): Archaea > Aenigmatarchaeota > Aenigmatarchaeia > QMZS01 > QMZS01 > QMZS01. The sequence continues at coordinate 76 of CAYLRQ010000085.1, read as the reverse complement.
ATAGTGTTGGGGAAGATTTCAAAGAAAAGCGGAATCTCTTATGAGAACGCAATTGCAATTGGGTTCGCAACTACAG
>CAYLRQ010000084.1:0-3557 GCA_964386335.1 uncultured archaeon | reverse complement strand
GCAGAAAGAGATCGATTTGCTTTACCCCAAAGTTGAGGAAAATATTTTAGAATAATTGAAACCTAAACACTACGCCCCCAAAAATCGTTCCCGGCACGATCAACTCGTGTAAAAGTTTAGCAAGCAAACATGCTTAGATAGAATGAGCATGCAATTAATATGCTCTTTTTTATTGACAGATGGAATAGCTTTTGTATTTCTTGTATGTGTTAATATTGGAAACGCAATGTAGAAGTAAAAAATAATGAAATACCATAATGAATTGTGATGTGAAAATATGTGTAAAGATTCTGTTAGAATTTTTGGATATTGTATTCTTTGAAATTCTGCAGAATTAGTTAAATTATAATTTTTTTAATATATAGGTGAAGATAATGACAAACTTAAATAGCATAGACTCTTGGAAAAATCAGTTAGGTTTATTACCTATAAATTTATTTTCATCGGAATTAAATAATAAATTTATTTTGTTAAATGGAGGTATTGGAGATTTTTGTATAGATCTTAAATCTGATAAGACACCAGATGATTATTATTCATATGCATGGTCTAGTAATACTAAAAATTTTCTCACAATTAATGATAATAGTTTATTTTTATATAATTGGCTTAAAGACAAAGAGGGTCCGTACGAATTAAACTTAATAAGCCAACATATTGATAAGTTCTATGATTATCTATTGCTTAAATCGCATAAAAGCGAATATGACATTGTTCCTTTTATAATAAACATTTATAAAAGTTTAAGGAACCTAACAGACGAAAAAGAAGAAGGTGTTCGAGCTATAAATTGTCTGCTTTTATTATTGGCAACCTATGAAGAGGGTGGTGATTTTAAACAAGTTGATCTTAATAAATGGAATATTCCCAATATAGACGGTATTCCAAATCTCGACTTTTATTTTGATGAATTCAAACGTGGAATAAATTTTAAAACAAAAAATTTAAAACCAAATGTTGATTTAATTTTGCGACACTCGGCGGGGAATTTGTTTCAAGAAGCCCTAAAAGAAGCAATTTTTCTTAGTAGAGATGCTGATTTATTCGGGTTTTATGATCCGAGTTATAAATCAAGGTATCAGCTATTTTCTAGTTTTCATTATACACCATCATCCCTTGCAAGAAGTATCGTTGAATATTCTTTATCAAATTTCAATTTACAGGACGTTACAACATTAAAAATACTTGATCCCGCTTGTGGAAGCTCTGAATTCCTTCTGGAGATCTTGAAACAATTAAAAACATTAAACTTTTCTGGAAAGGTAGAAATAATTGGTTTGGATAGGTCTGAATCAGCAGTTAATATCTCAAATTTCTTACTCGCATATGAAAAAAGAGAATGGCAAGAAAGACTTACTTTTAAGATTAAAACAGTCGATAATTCTTTAACGGAGGACTGGGATAATGATTATGACTTGATATTAATGAACCCACCATTTCTTTCTTGGGAATTAATGGATAAATGCGATAGAGATGTTGTCATGAGTGTATTAGATAAAAGTTCTCGAATAAAACCAAATCTTGCCAGTGCATTTATTTGTAAAGCTATAAAGCACTTAAAACCGAATGGAGTTTTAGGAACGGTTATGCCTACATCAATGTTATTATCAGACTCTTATAAAACCCTGCGGAATGAAATAAGAGATAATCTATCACTTTTACTTGTAGGTAAACTTGGCAACTATGTATTTGAATATGCTTTAACTGACGTCAGTATTCTTATTGGTAGAAAACCAAAATCTAATGAAATCCCAGTTTTACTTTGGACTAGGAATGAGAAAGGCATTGTCAATGAAGCATTTCGAGATTTAAGAAAAATAAATTATGGGCAAATACCTTATGTGAAAGATAAAAACACTTACAATATTTATAAACCAATTGAATATCCGATCCACAAAGAAAACTGGAAAGTATTATCCTATAATGAAGAGTGCTTAATGAAACATTTAAAATCATTAATTGACTTAAATAGATTAAAAACCATCCAAGATATTTTTAGTGTAAAACAGGGTGTTAGAACGGGGAATAACCAGATTTTTAAAATTACTAATGAATTTTATAATACATTACCCACAGAAGAAAAACAATTTTTTAGACCAGCAATAGATAATGATTCTATAAAGAATGGTTCAATAATCACATTCGGATATATATGGTATCCATATGACCATACTGGATTACTAATATCAACAGAAAAAGAATTGGAAAAGAAAGTTCCTAATTTATACCAACAACTTCTTCTTCCCAATAAGACTAAATTAATTAACAGAGCTCGGAAAAATGAAAGTAATTGGTGGATATTAAGCGAACACCGAGCATGGCTTAGAGAAAAATATCCAAAACTAATTTCTGCCGAATTTGGTAAATCTGGCTCCTTTGCTTTCGATAGTAAAGGAGAATTTGTTGTAGAAAGGGGAAATGGCTGGATACCAAAAAAAGACTTTATTGATAATGATTATTACTATTTTTATTTATCAATTTTCAACAGTACTTTTTTCAACAGATTATTGTCCATTTATTCAAGGCAGCTAGCTGGTGGTAAATGGTATGATTTGGGAAAAAAATATACAAAAAACATTCCTGTTCCAGAAATTAAAGAAGAACTAAAAAATAGTAATGTTTACGAAAAATTAGTTAATTTTGGTAAGTCAATAGCTTATGGAAATTTTAATAATATTGAATTAGTTGATGAATATTTAAAAGAGTATATTTATAAAATTGATCTTAAATTATGACACAACTAATCTCAAAATTAAATGATATCGGTCAAGATTATATTGATCAATCATTTAGACTTATTAATAAACAAGCATTCATGTGGATCATTTCTGGGAATAATTTATCGGATGCAATAAACAATAGAAAGAACGAAAGACAGCCAATAAAAGTATTACAATGGATGGATAATCTTTGGATATACATTGAAATTAATTGCATTCCTATAAAAACAAAAAAGAAAACTTATATCCCAAATATATTTTTCTCACTTTCTATTTTTCAGGGCGCTTATGAAGATAAGGTTAAAACTCAGTTATTTAGGGCTGAGTGGGATAATTATAATGAGTTATCTGATCATCATCCTCAACCGCATTGGCATTTTCATTCTTATAAACACCCAACAAAAATACCAGAAAATTTTAAAGAATTAATAGACGTTACAAAAAAGGGTGATAGTTTTAAAGAATTTATAACACGGAGTGCTGAAATATTAGATATAAAAAAGTTTCATTTTGCAATGAACGGACAATGGTCCGAAAACAAACCAGATGTCCATAACATACAAACCTATAATCAATTAATAAATTGGTTTTCTGGCATTCTAAATCATATTAGAAAAGAATTATTAAATATAATAGAAAAATAACAAAAGGTTGTAAATCGTTATAGGCAATAGGCAATTACCGCTTTATCCCATCGAATGAACCACATACCCCAACCTTTCGGAAAAATCTGGATGCATTTTTAATTTTCCATTTTTCGTTTTACATTTTACATTTTTAAACTCACCCTAAACTTGACAAAAAACCCTCTAGAAAGTTTGTATAAAACTAATTACA
>CAYLRQ010000083.1:0-3743 GCA_964386335.1 uncultured archaeon | reverse complement strand
TTTAACTCCAGGTGTCCACTTTTTCGGGGTAAATCCACACCTCAAGAAAAAGAAGAAGAAACATTGAAAATGTTAAAAAAAGTAACATAACTTAAAATACTATTTTTTAGTTGAACTTATACTGTCCACTAATTTTGGGTAAGTGCAATCTGTAAACTATTTGTACATTTTCCTTTTGTTAAATTATAGAAAATCAAGGATTTACAGTTTGGGAATATTAAAAAACATTTTCAAAAAGAACTTAAAAATAATAAAATACTCAAGAAATATTAGTTGTTCTCAATAATTTCTATCACCTTTTCAAGAACAGGATCGGAACTTCCCGTCAACCACTCAATTTTCTCTTCTGTTGTCATTATAAGTTCGTAATCCGGAATTATTTCGTCTGATTCAGAGTTGAATATGTACGAACCAGGAATATAAACATAAGTCTTTATATTTGGCAGATATTGTTCTACACCACTACCTGTATGATTCGGCGAATAAATTGGTTTTTCTCCTATTATCTTTCCTATTCCATATTTTTGAACAATGCTAACAAAAGTCGTTGCAGCAGAAGCTATGCCGTTATCGACAAGTACCCATACCTTTCCTTTAAATACAGGTTCTCTTGGGGTTATAAACCACGGGTAAATTGCATCGATTATCTTTCCATCGGTGTTTTTGTCATAACGAACCCCTACCCCTGCTAAAACTTTCTCATTGTACTTAGAGTTTTTCACTTTAACTTTGCTCACCACAGAAAGTTTCCTGTTCACAAAATGTCCCAATACCTCACTTACACATTGTGGATCGCCACCGAAATTTCTTCTTACATCTATAATCAAATTTGTTATGTCCTTATTTTCTTCAAAAACCTTATTTAGAAACTCCTTAAAATCGGTAAATAAAGTTCCTTTGAAATTAAAACTCCCTATTCTTAATATCCCTATGCTTCCTTTCCTTTCAAATTCGTACGGTAATTTCAATTTATTAGACTCTTGAATTTTTTCTCTATATTCCCTTATCGTTACAGCGTTTATCCTTTCTCTCTTTATGAAACCGTTGTGTTCAAACTCTATTTCCACACTTTTTTTATTCCAAAACGTCGGTATCAGATTGATATACCGGGAAATTTCATATTCTTTCAGGGAAGTGTTTTCTCTTGTATTGGTATACTGTTCAAACTCTTCTATTACTTGACCTGATGGAATTTCATCAATTGCCAAAACTTTTGACTTTATCGGTATATCGTCGACCAGTGAAAAGACAACGTATATGTTATTATCTACAACATAAAGAATTATTGGAAAGACTTGAAAATCATTTGAAATGGGAAATTCAATACTACAATGGTAATCATTCAGGTAATGAAAAATCGGAGAGACTGCCTTAAAAAACTCAAAGCTATCCATGGGTTGATCGAGTTTTTTTCTTACGCTATCAACGATCTTTGAAAATTCTTGGCTTTCAACTAACCCATATGGATCGATGTACGCTTCTTTTAAAAGGGTAATAATAAATTCAAAATCTCTTTGGAGTCTATCTGGTGTGATTTTAACCGCAAATATTATCGAGGAAGCAAAAATGACACTGGTAAAAAAAAGAATCGTCAGTAATTTCATAGTTTTTCTCATAAAAATTCCCTCCTTTTTTAGAAAAGTTCATTATGAAATTACTGATGATTTACTCGCTTTTGAAAAATTATCCTTTAAATCATAGGATAAATAATCATCTCTTTTTAAATATTTTATATTGAATTTTCATTAATATTGAAATCCAATTAACCATAGTGGTATCGAATTTCTCACTGGAACTTCTATATCATCTCTTAAAACAAAATCTGCATTTTTTCTTTTTTTATTTTTACCGCCAACTTTTATAAGAATGTTATCAATAACAAAATTTCCATGCTCTTCGGTTTTCGAATTGCAAACATATTTTTCAAATTCTAAAAACAAATCTGTTACATACGCTTTTTCCACATTATCAATTTTACCATTAAATATCTTATAAATATTAGATTTATTTTTAATTAAAAAAATGATTGTAAAAATTTTTTATTTTCGCGAATCAAATATTTAAACAATTTTCGAGCCTTTGTTATTACCATATTAAATAAATATCTTTATTATCATCCATATTGCTGCTATTAAAATTACATAAACAAATATTTTTTTAAGATTCTCTGTTTTTACTTTTGTTGAAAAATGGGAACCTATTATAGAACCCAAGGCAGCAAATGTAGCCATAGTTATATTGAATTTCCAATCTATACCTACACTCAACCCTTTACCTATAAATCCTGTTGTTGCTGAAAATAAAACCATGATAGAATTTGTTGCAAAAGCCAATCGCATAGGCATATTCCCTAAAATAATTAATAGTGGAACAATTAATCCTCCACCTGAAATTCCTACCATTCCAGCTATAAATCCTATGAAAAAAACAGAAGGTATTACTATTAAAATTGGGATTTCATATTCATAATCGCAACATTTTCTTTTTAATATGGGGCCAAATTTAAAATTTAAATTTTTCTTTTTTCTTGAAATTAAAAATGCAGATATCAACAATAAAGTCGAAAATATAATTTTTAGTACTATAACACTAACCTTTGCTGAGATAAATCCACCTAAAAAAGAACCACTTGCAACGGATAATATCATAATTATCCCTGTATACCAATCTATTAATGCTTTCTTATGATATATTAACGTCATTATAAAGCCTGAAACCATTAATATAAACAGAGAAGCTGAAGCTGCTTGATGATAAGGGATACCATACGCCAGAAATATTGGAACAAAGAATTCTCCTCCACCTTTTCCCAACATAGATAAAATGATGGTTATAAAAAATAAAAGAATTCCGAGAAAAATCATCATATCAACTCCTTACTATGATATATGTTCTTCACCAACTTCTATTAAATCTTTAATATGTTCATCATCTAAAGACTATCGTATGAATTTTCCTTCTCTTTTTGCTTTTACAACTTTATACTGCCTTAATATTTTTAATTGATGAGAACATGTAGACTGATTTAATTCAATAATTTCGCATATATTCTTGACACATTTTTCATTATCTAACAAAGTATGTAAAATCTTTAATCTTGGTTGGATCAGCAAAAATTGAGAAAAATTTTGCCATGTCGTAACAATAATCATGATCATGCTTTAATTCTGACATTTCTGATTTTTTAGGCATAATTCCTCTTCCAAAATAATCAATTCACATATGAAAAAATGTTAATATGAACATAATAATAATTATTATATAATTTACCCTTTATGTCAACAAGCTTATTCTCCGTTTTTCAGGGATTAAATTTATATAACACACAAAAAAAGAAAAAATTGATTTAGAGAATACATCCTATTTTTATTAGAGTGTCTAAAAAGTCTTAATGCCAAAGAAATTAGAAATTTTTTTAAAGGAAAATCAAGGAAAAATCATTTCTGGCATCTAAAGATAAATAAAGTTTTTTTACCAAATTTTTTATCCTTTGTAGTATATGTAAAACCAAACTCTTTTTTATAAAAAGTAGTTTTAACAATATCTATTCTGGATTCCTTACAAGGTTTTATAATATTAGCGTTAATACTTGCATGTATTTTATACAATTGAAAATTATTATATATCCAATTAATCAATTCATTATTTATTTTTCTAAAATTTAATCAATTTGCTCTATAGGATATTGTTTGAAATGAAGGAGCTTCATCTATTCCAATTAATCTTAAAAATTTAGGATGTTC
>CAYLRQ010000082.1:641-3753 GCA_964386335.1 uncultured archaeon | reverse complement strand
ATTTTTGTTCTTGGTTTTGCAGAGTGTTTTAGTGGTTAAAAAGTGACGATAAGTTAATATTAATAAAATATAAAAAATTAAGGTCCTTCTTTCTTCACAAACTCCGGTAATTTAATGGGTGGCGGCAACTGCAAATCATCGGCTATCTTTATGCTTTGAACCATGCATTTCTTAAAAATATAATTCAGAAGAGGCAAACCAATATTCTCATCAATTTTCTTATTTTTCTCCCAGTTTTTCAATATTTCTTTTTGTTTTTCATCTGTATATAAAATCTCTCCCGAGATGATGATTTTTGCATTTATAGGAGTGTATTTTGTTTTGTGTTCGAACTCAATTGAAAGAACTTTTGTTTTATTTCCCGCCAATCCGACTTCTTTCTCTAAAATATTTTTTATCTTTGGCAACGAAGAACCTATTTTCAATTCTCCCATTACCGGCTCTCCGGCATTTCCTTCCATTTTTTTTATTCGGAAACTCAAAATTCCCATAAATATAATAAAATAATAAATAGACACTTCTGTAAAAAATTTTCTCAAATATCCAATAATTTTAGAAATAATGTTTATATTATGTTTAAAGATTTTGTTAGGAGTGCTTATTTGTCTTATGGCGAAATTGCTTCAAAAATTGCCCCCTATTTTAGATATATAGCAAAAGATTTGAAAAAAACGGGAGTAAAATACACACTAATAGAATATCTTTCGCTTGCAATTTTTGTTTCATTAATAGTTTTTGTTGTAGAACTGCCCATTATAACTCTGATTCTGTCTTTTTTTATTCATGTTGTTTTTGCTCTCATACTATCTTTTATCTTCTCTTTTGCCGGAGCAGCAATTATTTTTTTTCTTTTTATAACTTATCCAAAACTACAGGTTGCTAATTTAGCCTCAAAAATAGACAAAGGATTGCCTTTCGCCGTTAGTTATATGACTGCGGCAGCCAGTTCTGATGCCCCTCCGATTACAATTTTTAAATCAATTACGAAATTAGATGAGTATCCAGAATTAAAAGAACAAGCACAAAATGTAATAAGAGATGTGGAAGCTCTTGGAATGGATATTTTAAGTGCTTTGAGACGAGAAGCAAAAAGAACACCCAGCAATGAATTTAAGAATTTGCTTTTGGGATTGGAATCAACAATAAAATCTGGTGCGGATATGCTCCTTTTTCTAAATAATAAAGCAACATATCTATTTGATAGTTATCAAAGAAAAATTAAAACCTTTTCCGGTATTTTATCTGCGATTATGGAAGTGTATATTACGGTAATAGTTGTCGGTCCAATTATTTTTACAGTTTTATCAAGTGTAATGGCTATGCTTGGAGGAGGAGGAAATATTCTTGCTACGCAGGTTATAGTTTCTTTCGTAATAATGCCCATGATCTCCCTAATCCTTGCTTTTTATATCAGTGTAGCTTCACCATGAACCTAGAAAAACTATTTGGTGTAAGACTGACAAAAAAGCAGGAGATTTTATTTTATTCTGCAATTATAGCTCTCGTTATTATTTTGTTTGGTCTTATACTCTCTTTGTTATTTGCCAACTTCAATATTTTATTAGATTCTTTTATTTTTTCGGTTTTTGTTTTTACCGTGCCTTTTTTTGTCTACAGATATCTGCATTTCGTAGAAATAAAAGATTGTGAGAAAAATCTTCCCGTATTTCTGAGTGATTTGAAAGAAATTAAAGAAAGCGGAGTTTCTTTTCCGGAAGCAATTAAATTATGCCGGGGAGATTATGGAAAATTAAATAAATATGTAGAAAAATTAAAAAAAAATATCAGTTGGGGAATTAATATTGACTACGCTTTAAAACAACTGCAGAAAAATTTTGGTGAAAGCAGAATATTATCCAGATCCATTTCAACTTTGTTGGAAACCTATAGATCTGGAGGAAATGTGGAAGATATTTTGGAGACATTAATAAATTCTTTGCTCAAAATAATGGAGAGCGAAAAAGATAAAAAATCAATGATGCAACAATATATGTTTATGATGTATGGTATTTTTTTAATATTTGTCGGATTAATAATTGTATTGGGAAATCTTTTAATTCCCATGGTTTCTGAGATAGGAGTGACCGGAGTAGAAATTATTGGTCATAAGTCAAAGAGCATCTCTCCCTGTTTTGATTGTTATGATCCGCTTTGTTATGGTGTCTGCGGCTATTACAATATAATTGGCGGAATGTTTGCTTTTGGAGAGCCAAATTCATTGCAAGTATATTATAAATCTCTGTTTTTTACAATGATTGTTCTGCAAGGATTTTTTACTGGACTGATTGTAGGACAGATCTCGGCAAAAAGTTGGGTGGAAGGAGCGAAACACGGTCTAATTATGCTTTTCCTCGGATTATTTATTATAATTATGGCAAATATTATTGGTTTCTTTTAAGATGAGAAATACTAATTGCGAATCTGAAAAAAGGATAAATATAAAATTTAGGGGACAGATAAATATTTATTTCATTATCAGCACATTTTTGTTTATTTCTCTTTCACTTTATTTAATTTTAGTCATTATAGGAAGATATCCGGAATATCAAAACAATATGAATTATGATATTTTATATTCTAAAGCTCATTCAGTTTCCGAATTATTAATAAAAGATTCTGGTTATCCAGAAAACTGGAATTCAGATAATTTTGGACGAGTTGGGCTTGCTTCTAGACCTTACACTTTAGATTCGACAAAAATTAATGAATTTAAGAAAATATGCAATTCTACAAATAAAACAAAAATTCAAAAATTTATAGATTCTTTTGGGCAGGAAAATAATAATTTCGTCGTTGAAATTAATTATTTAAATAATACGAATATAATGAAATGCAAATTTGCCGGTAAAAAGATCGGTAAAACGGCGCAAATAAAAAGGATAGCCTCTCTAAATAATAAGTTCGTCGAAGTAATTGTTTACATAGGATAAAATTTTTTAATCCAGAAGATTAATTAATTTCATTAATATAACTAAATTTTATAAAACATTATGAACAATAAGAAAAAACTAATATTAAGAGCAATTTTTTTGATAACCCCTTTAATTTTTCTGTCATTTTTTCATTTAGAAATTCAACTTTTTCATGAAGTTTTCTTTTTGCAGGTTGCTTA
>CAYLRQ010000082.1:0-631 GCA_964386335.1 uncultured archaeon | reverse complement strand
TTGCTTATCTTCTGAACTTGTTAGGCATCAAATTTCATACTTTTGGTTTTCACATACTTATAAAAAATTTCTCGTCAATAATAACTTTTGACTGCACGGGATGGAAGCAGTTTTATATTTTTTGTATTCTGATCTTCTTGCCTGTGGGGATTAAACTCTCAGATAGATTAAAAGGTTTATTATTTTTAATTCCTTTGTATTTTTATAATTTATTTAGAGTTGTTATAACGATCTATGTTGGCTCTATTTCTTATTTCTGGTTTAAATTTGTTCATTATTTCTTGTGGAATTTTTTATTTCTTGTCTTGATTTTTGTTTTTTGGTTCTGGTGGTATCAGCGAAAATTAATTAAAAAAACACGACGCAAGTTGCCAAAGGCTATTAATTCCGATACAAGATCATAAAATCTTTTATTTAACGCATTGCAGTTGCGACGGCAGAACTCCGGATAATCAAAAACCATCCCGCAATATTCTTTAAAAATTGTGCTCGGCGAGACTTCGCGCAGCAGGAGATTAAGCGGTTCAACTTCGCTTCGCTCGTCTCACCCAAAACCCTTTGGACTTCGCCTAATTCCAATACGAGAATCTTTCTGTGAAATTTTTAAATCAGTTTTCTACTTTTTCTAATC
>CAYLRQ010000081.1:0-3784 GCA_964386335.1 uncultured archaeon | reverse complement strand
ATTTCAAAAAAAGTTTTGAAGTTTATAAAAGGAATTTTGTTCCAATAATTTTGAGTGTTTTGTTAATTGGAATTATTTGCGGATTATTCTTAGGATTGAGTATTTTCGCTCTTTTTGGTCCTAAAAATATTAGCACAATAGCGGAATCTTACAGGATGAGCGGAGAATTCACAGATTTTGAATCTCAGGAGTTTTCCGAATTCCTAAATTTACAAAATGTTGGTTTATTCCTGTTATTTATAATATTGGGAGGAATTACAGTAATATTTCTCCAGAGTGGTTTTTGGGGTGTTTGTTTTCATGGAATTAAAAAGAGAGTAACTATGAAAACTTTTTTTACTACAATCAGAAAAAGGGGCGTCTCTTATTTTTTGGCAATCCTGCTGGTTTTAATAATTTTTTTTGTAATATCTCTATTACTTAGTCTGCCTGCGAGTATTTTCCATCCCTTAATTCCTATTGCTCTCCTAATTTTAATATTGATAACTCCCTTCTTTATTTTAATTTCTCCGGCAGTTATTTCTGGCAAGGGCGTAATTGAATCTTTGGAACAAAGTTTCAAACTTGGAAAAAAGTATTATTTTGATTTAATTTTATTGATTATTTTAATATATCTTTTTTCTCTTGTAAGTTTTATTCCAATAATTGGAAGTTTACTGGTTTATTTTTTGATAAGTCCTCTAGTTACTCTTGTAATTTGTTCTTTCTATATTGAAGTTTCTGTCAAACAAAAACCAAAAATGCAAATAAAGAAAAGTGCACAAAAAAAAGGAACCAACAAATTAGTAAAAAAATCAAAACAGAAAAGAGAAGATAAGAGTAATAGAAAGAAATTGAAAGGGAAGAGAAAGTGATAATAGAATTTTTGGGTGGTTGCGAGGAAATAGGAAGAGAAGCCTTTTTGGTTAAAGATAAAAATACAAATGTTCTTTTAGAGTATGGAGTAGAATTGCAGCCAAATATAAAACTTCCGCTATTGCCGGCAGTAAAAATAGACGGCTTCTTTGTCTCCCACGCTCATCTTGACCATTCTGGAATGGTTCCATTGATTTACAAATTTCAAAATCCAACTTTATACGCAACTCCAGCAACTTTGGATTTAATGAATCTTCTGTTAGAAGATTACATAAAAGTTGCGGGTCTGACAAGGGGTTTTTCGGAATATCAAAAATACGATATTGCCAAGATGAATAAGCATTTCAAACCTTGTTCTTATAATCAGAAGTTTAAAATCGGCAAGTTGGTGGCTAAACTTTTTGATGCGAGCCATATTCCGGGATCGGCATCCATATATATTTCTGGTTCAAAATCAATCTTATACACCGGAGATATTAATACAATATCAACTTATCTGTTGGATTATAAAGAGATAAATTATCCAAAAATAGATTGTTTAATAACGGAATCAACTTACTCTGAGCGAGAACATCCGGACAGAAAAACAGAAGAAAAGAGATTTATAGAGAAAATTACAGAATATGAAAATGGTCTCATATTGCTTCCAACTTTTGCAGTAGGGAGGGCGCAGGAATTGTTGCTGATGCTTTATTCAAATGGAATTAAAAGAGAAATTTATTTGGACGGAATGGCTCAGAAGGCATCAGATATTATCTTGTATTACAAAAAATACATAAAGAATTCCGACATTCTGAAAAAAGTTTTAAAGAAAGTAAATTTTGTAAGAACGAAGAAGCAAAGGGACAAAATAATCAAAAATGGAGGAATTGTTGTTACAACTTCCGGAATGCTTAATGGAGGTCCAATAGTATATTATCTGAAAAAAGTTAGAAACATGAAAAATACTTGTCTGCTTATAACAGGATATCAGGCCCCGGGAACTCCCGGAGAGAAAATATTAAGGACCAGATATTTTGAAAATGAAGAAAACAAATTCAAAGTCAATATTGAAGTTCAGAAATTTGATTTTAGCGGTCATGCTGGCAGAAAAGAGCTATTTAATTTAATCAAAAAAATTTCTCCAAAAAAAGTAATTTGCGTTCATGGAGACAACACGAGAAAATTTGCAACGGAGATCACGAAGAAATTAGACATAGAAGCTTCTGCTCCAAAAATTGGAGAAAGCATTGAGATATAATTTTGGTTACTTAAAAGAAAATAATATTAAATTTTAATTGGGATAATTCCTAAATTCTCTCGGATCTTTTCCATCAATGGTAATTCTATAGGAAACACAAGAGCCGATTATCTGTCTAATTTTTGCTTCTTCCGAATCCCCCGGAATTTCCTTATTTCTAACGATTTCCTTTATTTTTTCTAATGGTATATCCCCAACTATGTCTGTCGGTTTTTCCTTTTTTGCAAGTTTCTCCAGATTTGCCGCCTTTTTTACCAGTTCCGCAACTGTTTCCATTTTATTATTATTTTTTAAATTATAATAATGAAAATTGTGGAAAATAAAGAAGATAAGATCGTTTTGGAGACTGAAGAGACCTCGACTTTACTCAACTTATTAGTTGACAGGCTCTGGAACGAGAAAGGAATAAAAAAAACCGCATATGGAAGCAAACATCCTTTTCTTGAGAAAATGCAATTGCTTGTAGAGGGGAAAAATATAAAAGAAGCAATTTTAAATGCTTGCGATTCAATAATTAAAGATTGCGATAAATTATTGAAGAAAATTTAGTTTTTTATAAAACTTTTTTAATTTTTAACTTTTGCTGTGAAAATACAATATAATAAAACCAATATATTCTCTTGAAATGCTCGGGAAATTCTGCTCCTTATAATTAATCAATTTTTTCCAGAAATGTTTATAAAATCATTAAATAATTAATCACAGCAATCTTCGTCCAAAAAACCGACAAAGAAATAAATAAAATGGGCTCGAGGAGATTTGAATTCAGGGACAATCAAAAAACTCTCTCCTGACCTCCGCGATGTCAACGCGACGTCCTAACCAACTAGACCACGAGCCCATATAAATATTTAATTTTAAAATCTTATCTATTTTCTAAATAAAATCGCAGAGCGATTATACTATTATACTTTGTAAAGATATCAAATATTTCTATAAAAATAATTTTGATTGGGAACTGTTATTTATAATTACCTAATTATATAATTTTTATCTAATTTATGTTGGATGGAGATTTTGTTGAAATAGATTATGTCGGAAAAATCAAGGATACCGGAGAGATATTCGATTTGACAGATGAAAAACTTGCAAAGGAAAAAGGAATTTACAATGAAAAAGTTAAATATGGCCCGGCAAAAATAATAGTCGGAGAGAATTTTGTAGTTAAGGGGCTGGATAAACTGCTGAAAAAAATGAAAGTGAATGAGGAAAAAGTTGAAACAATTAAACCAGAAGATGGTTTTGGAAACAGGGATGCAAAACTTGTAAAAGTTGTTTCTGAGATAGAATTAAAAAAACAAAAAATTACGCCTTTTCCCGGAATGGTTCTTGACTTTGGAGATGTGAAAGCGCGGGTTCAATCTGTTAATTCCGGCAGAGTTAGAATAGATTTTAATCATCCTCTCGCCGGGAGAGAGCTAGAATATAAAGTAAAAATTAACCGAAAAATTGAAGATAAAGAAGAAAAAGCAAAAGTAATTACAGAATTTTTTGGTGGCAAAGATTTAATTCCAAAAATTCTGGAAAATAAAATAGAGATCGAAGAGAAAAAAGAATTTCCAGAAAAAATAAAAAAGAAAATTGCAGAATTGATGAAAAAATATTTATCTGTGGAGAAAGTTGATTTTGTGAGGAGTTTTTAAGGCCTCTTTCTAAAAAAGATCTAGCACTTCAAACAATGATAAGTTC
>CAYLRQ010000080.1:0-3867 GCA_964386335.1 uncultured archaeon | reverse complement strand
TTTTGTTTTTGAATTTCAATAATTCTTATCTTATCGCTTTGCGTTTTTACGCGGGCAAAATGTTTTAGTGAATTTTATTTGCTTGGGAAACATTGGGGACTGGTTACAAGGCAGTTTTTGCATGAGGGGAAAAATATTTTTAATCTGTGGATAACTTTTTGACAAAAAACAAGAAGAAGTTTACAGACTATCTAAACTTTCAAAAAACAGGAAACTGCTAATTTCCTGTCTTATCTTTATTAAACTTATTTACTTTATCAAAAATCTATTTTGAAACTAATTCTTTTGCTCTTTTTGCTACTTTAAAAACAAACTCTAAATCATCTTTTGTATAACCCTTCTCTAGTTTTTTTAATCCTCCGATATGCAATCTATTTCTTAAATCTCTTACTTTTTCTACACTATTAAAATCACTCTTGGTGATAATTTTATATTTTTTACAAAGCCTATTTGTTTCTATTAAATTTAGTTTTGAAATTTTTTTCTTTTCAGTTTCTTTTATTCTTTTACACCAAATAATTTCTTCAAGCGGATTTTCTTCTATTGTATAAATTTTTCTAACATCTTTATATTTCCAATCTTCTTCTAATTCAATAACATTTCCTTTTACTTTTTCTTTTAATTTCCATAATAGAAGAGCCTCAATAATAGTTGCCGTGTAAATAATAATTGTCTTGCGAAAACTGCCAATAATTGCGTCTTCGTATTTATTTGATTCTGAAATAGAAATCAGTTCAACAATATAATCAAAAACAAGGTCTAAATTTTTCCGCAAAATCAAATCGTCAACAAATGGAAAGTTGCTGCTCTTTTTCATAATTATTTTTCTAACATTTCAGAAAGAGATTTATATCCTTTCTTTTTCAAATAATTTCCCAATTTCATATCAGAACGCACGCCCAAATCAACATTGTATTTTTTCTCAATGGTCCCTATTTTTGTATCTTTTCTTTTAACGGTAAATTGCCCATTTTTATTGCGAGTTTTCATATTTTTTTTATTAAATTACTTTTATTGCAGTATAGCAAGTTTATTTATAATTATCAAATAATTTTATCTTCCTTCCTCAACCCGTAAACCATCTCACCTGCCCCGTAGTTAATTTATTATAGCGCGGGATCAATCTACTTTTCTAACTCCTCCATATCCGCTTTTGGATTAAATTTTTGTTTTTTTAGAGATTAATTTTGTTTAGTATGGTAATATGTATTACCATACTGTTTGAGAAATTAAAATATTACCGTACTGATTGTTGGTTCCATAGTGGCGATAGCCCTGTGGAACCTGTTTGCAAGGCGTTATTTTATTTAAATTATTTGATGGATTTTATGATGTCTTGCATTAAGGTTCCACAGCCCTTCGGGACTATGGAACCAACGAACGAACCAACGAACAAAGTACGCGGGAACGGATTTGCAATCCGTTTCTTTTTGTTTTTGAATTTCAATAATTCTTATCTCGTCGCTTTGCGTTTTTACGCGGGTAAAATGTTTTAGTGAATTTTATTTGCTTGGAAAATATTGGGAATTGGTTGCAGGTCAGTTTTTGCGTGAGTCATTCAAATTATCTGATAAATTTTGATGTTCCGCATTAAAATTCCACAGCCCCATAGAACTATGGAATCAGCAAAATTTTGTCGCATATTCTGGATGAATCAATTCTTACCTAGCCGCAATCTCTGATAGGAACTGCTACTAGGCAAGATCAGCTATCCTGTTTTCTTGTTGTAGTCCTCTAACAAGAAACTGCGGTGGGGCAAAAAAATTTGCTTAGTTGTTTTGTGTTCATAATAGTGTTTTTTATTTTATTTAAGCATCTGCGTTAGAGAGCAAAGAAGCTAATTATTTTTTACATTTTGTTAATCCAATCACCAATTATCGCGACTAATTTCTTTTCTTTGCCTTTAAAACTATGATTTGCTTTCCTTACTATTTCAAAATTAAACTTTTTTGCATTTTTTGTTTTTTCTTCCAAAAGCTTTGCGATTGATTTTAGATTATAGTTGTAAAGATAAGAATCTCTATCTCCCATAATTACTAAAATAGGCGCTTTGATTTTAGACAAAGATTTAAACTTTGCTTTTTTATTATGAAAAGGGAAAACATTTTCATTGCTTTCCTCGCTATACAAACTAATAAATCTTTGACAAGAAACAGGAAAGTCCATTTCTGGTTCTATTATTAGTTCATTTCCCTTATTCTCTTTAACTGTTCTAAGCGCTTTTTTAAGAAGCGGCTTGAATTTATTTTTTAATTCTTTTTTTATAATTAAGATATTACTTCCCGGTGAAAGAAAAATTCCTCCCGTTATTGGCTTGTTATGTTTTTTAGAAAGATAATAACCAACTTTATCCGCTCCGCCGCTGATTCCGATTAAAACAATCTGATTAAATCCTTGTTTATTTAAAAATTTAATTCCAGTGTCAATATCCAAAACACAATCCTCAAATTTCTCCAAAGTCGATCCTAACACCAGAGGTTTATTGTTTTTCTTGAAACTGATATTCATGATGTCATGACCGCGAGTATTCATAGAAAAAAATCCGACATTAGATTTATAAAACTTATCCGCCATACCATTTATAATTTCGTGGTTTACATAAAAATTTCCCGGAAAGCCATGAATAAAAAGAACAGCTTTATTTTTTTGTTTTTCAGGCTTAAAAAACAAACCGCTTAAAGCTATTTTATCTTTGGTAAAAATTTTTTCTAGTTGCCCTTTCATAGTTTAATTTTAACATATGGTCTTTCTTATTGTGGTTTCCAGTATTTCTCTGGACATGAATTTTCCTGAAGCTAAGTGAGACTTCGCGTAACAGTAGTCACATCTCAAATTACAGGCATTTCCCACAGGTTTTAACTGTATAGAAAACCAGTGGTTTTCTTTGTTTCTTTCTTTGCTGATTAACATCCTTATCACCTCTTTGTTTTTCTTAAACTCCAATTCCCATCTCTGCGATAGAAATTTTTTCTAGAGTTCAAGATTCAGCATGTGAAATAATCACAAGCTAAAGTTTGAACTCCAGAATCTCAAACTTTCAACTCAGCTAATCTTTAGAAAATTTTCTTATTTGTAAAGAACTATTTTATTCTTCCTGTTCTGATTTTTGTGTCTACCTGTTGACTGGATGAACCGAGAGCTGAATAACAGCGTCAAAATTATCTTCTTCTGACATTTTATTCTTTCTCTCATGTCCACACTTAACGCAACGGTGAAGAATAGAATGTTCTTTACACTTCAACTCAACACCGATGGGTCTCATTATTCCCTGGTAGGATGACTGGCGATCTCCCGGATTCACATCGACATGCTTGCTCCAAAGACAGCGCGGGCAATGCAATGGTTGGTATATCCATTTCCCTCTACTTCCAGACCGCATTTTTCGCAAATGAAGTCCTCTTTATTGCGCTGAAATTTCTTCGTTTCCATAATTCTTGCCTCCATTTTTAGTTGTCTTAATAGTGGTTCATTATTCAAAGAACTCTCCTCCTTGCTTGCTCTTAATATAAAGGATTTTAAAATCTTGTCAAAGATCTATTGTTGCAACCACAACAATAAATTCAAAAAGCGTTTTTAAATACCTCCTGCCAGCACCCCAGCCAGAAAATTACTATTTGCTCCAAATCTCAATCCCCTGCTTATTTTCATCTAACCCATACAACCCGCAAACCATCTCACCTGCCCCGTAGTTAATTTTCTTGAATTGCGAAATGCTGTCCTTTGTCATTCCGAAATGGAACCACAGTCCCGTTCCAAATTTTACAAAACTGTTTACTAATAAATTGCCATTTCCTAATCACTTAGGATTGTCTGCTTTTTTATATTTACTTATAAAATTTGGAACGGGACGCGGTGGAGCGAGGAATC
>CAYLRQ010000079.1:0-3869 GCA_964386335.1 uncultured archaeon | reverse complement strand
AGAAATTAAAAGTAAGTTTTTCATAATTATTCATATTTCTATTAGCCACATAACGGTGTAGCTCACTTGCCTGAAACGAAACTGGCATAATAGACATAAAGTTGAGAATTAACTTTTTCTGGCATAACAAATGTTAGCCTGATGTCGCACTGCGTTTCTGTCAGGTGCAGCGGTGGTTAGAAGGCACTCTGTTCATTATAGATTATTTTGATTTACGATGTTTGAAATTGTAGGTTAGCTATTTCTTGTTGATTAGCACGTTCAGAAATATTGAGAAACTCAACACCAACAACACGCCCTTTATCATCAAAATCAAGAATTACTCCGGGGCGAACTTCTTCGGATTCCAAGATGTCTTCATCGGAAAGACGAAAATAGAGTGCATCACCTTCTTTATCTAATTTTATTCTCATTTAAGTCTCCTATCAAAGAATACTGTCACGGCTTTATTGGGCTTAACCATCCCGATTTATCGGGACAACCCGAAGCCAACGATTACGGTGTTCTGGAATTCTCCGTAGATAGTGGGTTGTTCCATCGGGTTTACTCACTAATTTATCAGGACTACTCAATGCTTGTTCAACCCATTCCAATTTGATTTTCCGCTCAACAAGCATATCACGGAAATGTTTGGTAAATTTCATTTTAGTCGAAATAATAAACCTTTGTAGGAAAAGTCAATATTATACTAAAATAAGAGTGCCTTCTAACGCTTAGCTGACCTGCGGCGGCTTTTTGCCGTCAGAGTCCAGCGGCTGGTTATGCCTTTATTTACAATGTTTCGATTTAACCATCTATCGACCAATACCTTATATACATTATTATGCCCAGCCAGTGATTGTTATTTCTAAATTAATCTAAATTTATTATTGCATTTGTTATACTATCAAATTGGGACTTTAAATTTTTTTTCAATTCGCTTATCATTTTACTTTTTCCCGCAATCTCTTTTTGTTTGTCTAAACCGAATTCTCCATTTTTATCAATGGGAATTTTAATATCAATTTTTGAAATATTTTTTAAAGTAGCTTTATGTTTATAATCAAAACCATATTTCTTTTTTATATTTTGAATTGCAAAATAAATGTATTCTGGATGTATCTTATTGTGTTTAATCGTAAATGCTAAGCGAGTAGTATTTATGTAATAAGGTTTTGTATGATAAACTATATTTGTTCCAGCAGTCCCATCTCCATCACTTGCAAAAGAAATATGAGGTTGATTTATTGAAGCATTATTAGGTGTTCTTTTTACTGTATCTTTTTTAAAATATGCTACTGGATTAAGAGTTGCAGTATAAATAGGAATATCATCTTTGTTTTTTGTGTCAAGTAGTGCATATTCATCTTTTTTCATACCTAAGCCGCCAGACAAAATTTCAAAATATTTTTTATCAGTTAACTTTATTTCAATATAATCAGCAGGATGTGAAGTTATATTATCAAGTTGTTCTTGGTATTCATTAATGGCCTGAGAAAGACTTGCTAAATAAGCCGAAAATTCATCAACTTTAATTACATTTTCCTTTTCTTTTAAACCTATTTGTATTAATTCACTTTCAGACCATAAATTTTCTATTCTCCACGACTTGTTAAAATTTTGATTAAACCATTCATAAGATACAACTTTACATCTTGGATCATTACTATTGAAATATGATTTAGCACCTTTAAACTGATTATAAAGTATTACAGCTTCATTTAAATCATTATCTGGTATATTTATGCGATAAACATCCAACGTTTCTCCAATTTCTGACACCAAATATGTAAAAACTGGTTCTGTTTGGGTAATACTATTATTGCTTTTTTTGGTTAACCCTAAGATATAGGTTTTTTTTAGGGTAGTAAAAAAAGTTTTTGAAGGAAGAGAAATAATAGTGTTTATAAAACACTGATTTAAAATAAATTCTCTCAATCTTGTATCGCCATTTCTACTTAATACTCCATCAGGTATTACAATAAATGCTTTACCGCCGGGCTTTAAAGACTTAATAATCCATTCTATAAATAAACCTTCAACACCAACAGCATTAAGATTATAATGATACTCTAAACCACTTTTATTAATTTCTTCTTTTAAATTACTGCTACCGCTGGTAACATAAGGCGGATTTGTTAGAATAAGGTCGTATTCTTCTTGAACAGGGTCGGCAAGTGTTCCGAGTATTGAATTTGTTTTAAGCGTAAAACTTTCATTAAAAAGCTTTGCAAAATTTTTGGTTAGTTCGGGATTATCTTTGATTAAATCAGAAAAATAAATCAACATATTGGCTTTTGCCAGTATGATAGTTTTTTGCTCGTCTTTGTCAAAACCTTTATCAAAACCGTGAATAGTTATTTTAGGTTTAATACTGTTCTTTTCAATTTTATAAAACTGGTCAAGTTTTGTTTTAATCGGCTCTAATAAGAATTTTCCTACACCACAAGCAGGGTCACATATACTCGCTCCGTCTTTTATATCGTCTTTTGTCATTTCAACAATGGCACGAACCACTTTTAATGGCGTAAAAAATTGTCCCCAATTCTTTTTACTAATACTTTCTTTCAAAAAACTTTCAAACAACTGACTTTTAAAATCATAGTCAATATGTTCAAGTCTTCCGTAAACTTTAAATCTTAATAAAACTTTTTTGAAAACAGTGCTGTATCCCGCTACTGCTTTTTGGTCTTTACTGACAAAAATAGTTCCGTTTATAATAGTTGTATTGTCAATATCATTTTTGGGAAATAATTCTTTGATTTTTTTTCTAATTGTATCAGCATAATATTGTAAAACTTCATCTTTTGTATTTGTTTCATACATTTTCAAAAGATTGTCAAAATTATGCAGACCTTTTAAAACGCCTAAATCGCTTAAATATTTGAAGATAAACAGTTCTACAAAAGTATAAAGACAATTTTCAGGTGTTGCACCACTAACAGACCATATATCCTGCCAGATTTGTTTTGCAAGGTCAGTCGGATTTACCAAATTCTTTGGTTTTATCTGGTCATTTTTCTCATTAATAGAGTTAATTATTTTTTCAATTAATTCAGGCAAGCGTTCATCTTTGAAATCAAAATTATATTTAAGAGGTTTGCCGTTTTCGTCTTTTATTTCATTTCCGGCTGAAACATTTATCCATATACTTTCCTTGCTATCAGTAGCAATAAGAATATTTGCTTTAAGTTTCCGGGCAACGGTAAGTTCTTGTTTAATCGCTTTCTGCTTTTTTGCTTTTGTATTAAATTCAGAAGGTTTTTTATATTCAATGACAGCAATTACATTTTTCTTTTGAATAATTAAAGCATCAACCTTTTTCTTTTCTTCTTTTCCGTAATCAACATTTCTGATAATTCCATTTTCTTTGAGTTGCTTAATTGTTGTAGCACCAATGTTATAAAAATCCCATTTACCAATTTTGGCTGGGTTCTTTATCAAATCTTTTTGTATCAATTCTTCGCTCATTTTACTTCTCCATTTGTTTTTGGTTTATCCCAATATGGAGACTTACATTTTGGACACACTTTAGGTAATTGTTTCATATTATTTGGCTTCCATTCATGCCCACATCGATAACAACGATGTCCTTTTATATAAACATTTGCTCCAGCATTTTCTATTATATTTTTATTCATGAGTTTAATATATACCTAATAATAATATACTGTCAGGTAATTATAGCGAAATAATACGATTTTTTTAAGAGGCATAACATACATTAGACTGAAACAATCAGTATATAAATACATATTTTTGAATTTAACACAAACTATAATAAAAATTCCTATTTATGACATTAGCTTTTACAAATGCTTTATAAGTAAAAAACAAAATAGAAATTTCAAAAAGGAGTTGTCAAATTTTTTCAAAAAACATGCAATAAA
>CAYLRQ010000078.1:0-3885 GCA_964386335.1 uncultured archaeon | reverse complement strand
GAAATTGTTACCTATATTCCTGAACGTATTTTATTTTCTGGGTAGTAGCTTTATTAGGAGCTTTTTGATTCTTTTAATATTTCTAATACATAAAAGATATTTATATTTAATCTCTTCGGGTTTAATTCCCCGCAGCTCTGCTGCGATCAATAAAATATAATATGATAAAATAGCATAAAAAGTAGAGGAGAAAGTGATTTGAGTAAGTATATTCACAAATCACATAAGGTATCTTTACTAATATATCATTTTGTATGTCCCGCAAAATATAGAAAGGTTATTTTTAACAAAGAAGTAGATGATACTCTCAAGGGTATATGTCTTGAAATTTCCAAGAGATATGAAATAAGTTTTTTAGAGATAGGAATAGACAGGGATCATGTGCATTTTCTAATACAGTCAGTTCCAAAATACAGTGTGACAGAAATAATAAGAATGCTAAAAAGTATAACTGCCAAAAAGATATCTGAAAAACATCCGGAAGTAAAAAAGCAGCTATGGGCTGGAGAATTTTGGTCAGATAGATTCTTTGTAAATACTGTAAGTAAGTTTGGCAGTGAAGATACAATAAGCAAATATGTAAGAAAGCAAGGAATAGAAAAAGAATATAAAAAGTTACACTATCAGCAAATTAGTTTGCTTTAGGGGGTAATTGATAGCCCGTAGCTCTGCTGCGGGGAGATTCATTCGGAGGTTTCTATGTTTAGTGTTGCAGGAAAAGTAGCATGGATTGATTTATCAAATAAAACAGTAATATTAGAATCAACTGAAAGTTATAAAAATTTCATAGGAGGAAGAGGCGTTGGAAGCTATTTAGTATTTAAGGAAGTACCAGAACGCGCTCATCCCCTAAGTCCGGAAAATATTATCACATTTAATACTGGACCATTAACCGGTACTCTTTCCCCTTCTTCCGGAAGAATCAATATTAGTACAAAAAATGTAGCTACCCAAGGTATATCTTTTGCCAATGCCGGTGGTTATTTTGGTCCTGAAATGAAATATGCAGGATTTGATCATTTAATTATACAAGGAAAGGCGGAAAAACCGGTCTATTTATTCATTCATGATAATATAATTGATATAAAATCAGCGGAAAACATTTGGGGAAAAGATGTGTGGGAAACAGAAGAGTTGATAAAAGAAGAGCTTTCTGATGAGAAAATACGTGTTGCAGCTATTGGGCAGGCTGGAGAAAATCTGGTTACGATGGCATGTATTATGTTTGATCGTTCAAGAGCTTCCGGTTGGGGTGGCTGTGGTGCTGTAATGGGTTCGAAAAATCTTAAAGCAGTAGTCGTCAGAGGAAAAGGTTACTTGGAATTATATAATCCTGAAAGCTTTATGGATTATAATAGTAGAATATGGGAACGTATTTTAAATACAGATACCATCCGGCTTTTTCATGAATATGGAAATCTGGGAACCTCGGGAGCTGGTGGTATTTTTGGTAATTTGGCACAAAGTGTCAGGAATATGGAAGATGAAATTTGGGAAGCAGAGAAAACACTTAAAATGAGAGAGATTATTTTTAAGGAAAAATATGAAGAGAGAAAATTAGCAGATTTTTGCTGCCCTATTAACTGTAGTCGCTTTTATCATATTAAAGAAGGTAAATTTTCTGGACACAAACTTGAGGCACTTAAAACCAATGTTTATAGAGCATTTGGGACTAATATTGATCTATCCAGTAGAGAATATATTCTTTTGGCAAATGAAATGGCTGATCGATATGGCATGAATTGTGATTCTCTTTCAGCTGTTGTAGCCTGGGCTATTGATGTCTATCAGAGAGGGTTGATAGATGAAGAAATAACAGGTGGTCTAGATCTTCAATGGGGTGATGGAGATTTACAATTAAAATTATTTGATATTATTGCTTTTAGAAGAGGATTTGGGGATATTTTAGCTCAGGGTGTGTGCCGTGCTTCACAAAAAATCGGCCGAGGGACTGAAAAATACGCTATGCATGTTAAAGGTCATGGAATATGTGAGCAGGGAATAAGATCTCATAAAGGATGGGCTTTAGGCATTATGACCAGTCCTATAGGCGGAGGGCATCTGGCAGGTGCTCCCAATACGGAACAAAGAAGATTATCTCCTGAATTAGGCATGCATTATTTTGGTGTCCCTACAGCGGGGGAGCCGACTGTCTATGAAGGTAAAGGCAAACTAGTTGCATGGTTTGATAAATATAAAGCAATTGCTGATATAGCTGGTGTATGCTTATTTGCAACTTATTGGATGGATATATCTTTTATAGGTCCTAATGATTTTGCTGAACTAATTTCAGATGCTACCGGTGAAAAAATAAACGGAAAAGATTTGCTGGAATTAGGAGAAAAAGTTGTTAATATAGAAAAAGCCTTCAATACCTTACATGCTGGTTTTACCAGAAAAGATGATCGTCCACCATATAAGTTAACTGAAATTCCTATTTCTTCAGGAGAATTTGCGGGGGAGAGGTTATTGCCGGATAAATGGGAAAAAATGTTAGATGAATACTATGATTCCCATAATTGGGATATCAAAACAGGATTACAGACTCACGAATGTCTAGAAAACATTGGACTTCATGATATTAAAAATAGAATTGAAAAGGTAGGTAAATTACCATCTCAAGAAGTTAATTGTTGTAAAAAGGTGACAAATCAATGAAAAAAAAATTAAGATATTCTTTAGATATTGACCAAGATAAATGTACGGGATGTCAGGCATGTGTTCTAGCATGTTCATATCACCATTCAAAAGTTTTCAGTGTAACTGGTAAAAGTAGTATAGAAATTTTCAGGGATAATAAAAGTGGAGATATTAAAATAGGTGTTGATCAATCAAGTTGTGACATGTGTCCCGATGAAGAAGTTCCTCTTTGTATGCAATTTTGTGCTATCGAGGCGATTAAATTTATACGAAAAAAGGAAATAGTTTAATTTTTCAACTTAATTAATTGTGAAAAAAAATGAGAAGGAAGGTTTATATGATAAGTAAAAAAATTTCAAAATCTGTAGCAGGTATAAGTCCTTCTGCCACAGAAGAAACTTCTTTTATGGCTAATAAACTAAAGAGTCAAGGCATTGATATTATTAGTTTTGCTCAAGGAGAACCTGATTTTGATACGCCAGAAAATATCAAAGAAGCAGCTATATCAGCTATTAAGAAAGGTTTTACCAAATATACCAATGTACCCGGTATTCCGGAACTCAGGAAAGCTGTTGCAGAGAAATTTAAGAAGGAAAATGGAATAGTATATGAAGAAGATCAAATTATAATATCCAATGGTGGGAAACAGGCACTTTACGAGGTTTTTAGGACCATCTGTCAAGAAGGAGACCAGGTAATGATTCCCACCCCATGTTATGTAAGTTATGCAGAGCAAATAAAACTTACTGGTGCAAAACCGGTCTTTTTCAAAACAAAAGAGGAGGATAATTTTCGCCCTACCTTTGAAGAAGTAGAAGCAAATTTTACTCCAAAAATAAAAGCATTTGTATTAAATAGCCCTAATAACCCAACCGGTTCTATTTTGGAAAAAGAACAGCTGAAAAAGATCGCAGATTTTCTTGTGGAACGTGGAGTGTATATTATTACCGATGAGGTATACGAACATCTTATTTATAATGACAGGAAGCATATCAGCGTTGCTTCTTTTGGTGAAAAAGAAAAAGAGATGTCCATTACGATAAATAGTGTTTCCAAGACTTATGCCATGACTGGATGGCGGGTAGGTTATGCTGCAGGTCCTAAAGATATAATAAAGGGGATGATCAACCTTCAAGGTCATACTACAGGGAATATTAATTCAATAGCTCAGAAAGCGACCATTGAGGCTTTAAACGGAACTCAAGAACCAGTTAAGAATATGATAAAGGAATATGCAAAACGCAG
>CAYLRQ010000077.1:0-3926 GCA_964386335.1 uncultured archaeon | reverse complement strand
CTCCATTGTTGTATTATTTTTTTATATTTAATATTTCTCTTGCTTCATCTGGGGTAGCTATTTCACGTCCTAATTCTTTAGCTAATCTTACTATTCTTTCCACTAATTGAGCGTTTGATTTAGCTAATTCACCTTTTCTATAATATATATTGTCTTCAAATCCTACTCTTACATGACCACCCATTAAGATAGCATGGATGGCTAGTGGTAACTCATATTTGCCAATACCTGCAACTGTCCATGTGCTACCTTGAGGTATGTGATTTACTAAATATACCAAATCCTCTATTTCACCTGGAATAGCTCCAGGAACTCCCATTACAAAATCAAAGTGGATTGGTGTATCTAATAAACCTTTTTTAACTAATCTAAGTGCATTTGCAATATGACCTCTTTCAAATACTTCTATTTCTGGTTTTATACCTCTTTCTTTCATTTCTTTTGCAAATTTTTCCATATACTCTTCTGTATTTACAAATATATCTTTTCCAAAATTTGTTGTTCCAGCAGATAATGTGGCCATTTCTGGATTTAATTTCAATGGTTGTTTTCTTTGTTCAAACGTGTGATATACCGCTCCACCAGTAGATGGTTGAAATATAATATTACATTTAGCTTCTATTTTTTCTTTTATTTCTTTGTATATTTCATATGATTGAGTTGGTTTTCCATTTTCATCCCTTGCATGCACATGAGCAATAGAAGCTCCTGCAAGATAACATTCATATGCAGCTTCTGCTATTTCATCAGGAGTTATAGGTAAATTTGGTTGTTGCTCACGCGTTACTTCTGCACCGGTTAAGGCTACTGTAATAATTAACTTTTCCATCATTCATTTCCCTTCCTTTGTTTATCTTTTGGAACTACACACGTTCCACTTGCTCTACACACAACAATCGGTTCATCTAAATAATCTGCTGCTGAATCAGAAATATCTGGTCTTGTAGTAATTACCTTTCTTGCTTCAAAGATCATTTTTCTAGAAGTATTACCAACTTTCACTATTTCTCCTACTGCTTCTATGTAATCTCCAGCATATACCGGAGCTAAAAATTCTATATTATCGTAGGCTTTAAATAGTCCTTCATCTCCATCATGTCTTATTAATAACTCTGTTGCAACATCGCCAAATAATTGGAGAATCTTTGCTCCATCCACAAGATTTCCACCATAATGAGCATCATGTAAACTCATTCTTACTCTTATCATAACCTTTTCTCCCATGATATTTCCCCCCTAAACTTCCATTATTTTTAAATCATCTGGAATTATTAATTTTGCATCTGTGATTTTCTTTAATTCTTCTACGGTAATATCAGGAGCAATTTCTTTTAAGATTAATCCTTTGTCTGTAGGTTCAATGACTGCGTATTCTGTTACTATTAAGTCAACCCTCCTTGTAGAAGTTAAAGGCAAATTACATTTCTTTACTATTTTTGGTTTTCCTTTTGTTGTATGAGTCATAGCTACAATTACTTTTTTTGCACCTGTTACTAAATCCATTGCTCCACCCATTCCTGGAATCAATTTCCCAGGAATCATCCAATTAGCTAAGTGCCCTTCTTCATCAACTTGCAAAGCACCTAATACTGTATAATCCAAATGTCCTCCCCTTATTAAACCAAATGAGAACGAAGTATCAAAGAACATTGCACCAGGTATTATGTCTATAAACTTTCCACCAGCATTAATCAAATCTGGATTTGCTTTTTCTTCAGAAACTTCAGAAGCAATTCCTAACACGCCATTCTCACCATGAAAAAATATATTCATATCTTTTGGAACATAATTTGCAACTAATGTTGGTAATCCTATTCCTAAATTTACAATATTTCCAGGTTTAAATTCTTTTGCTACTCTTTTTGCTATTCTTTCTTTTGAATTCATTTGCTTCTCCCCCCTATCACTACATAATCCACAAGTGCACCTGGAAATTGTACATGTTCTGGTGAAATGACACCTGTTGGCACTAATTCTTCAACTTCTGCAATAACTAGATCTGCTGCTAAACCCATCATAGGATTGAAATTAATTGCAGTAAGTGCAAATTGTAAATTACCCACATGATCAGCTCTTTTTGCTTTAATCAATGCTACTTTTGCTCTTATAGCTTTTTCTAATAAGTATTTTTTACCATCTATTTCTATTACTTGTTTACCTTCTTCTACAATTGTACCTACACCTGTAGGAGTTAAAACTCCACCTAAGCCTACTCCTCCTGCTCTTATTCTTTCAATTAACGTTCCTTGAGGTACTAATTCGACTTCTAATTCTTTTTCAATATATTGTCTTTGAGTTTCTTTATTTGTACCTATATGAGAAGTTATTACTTTTCTAGCCAGTTTGTTATATATTAATTTCCCTATTCCTTTATTTTCAAATGACGTATCATTACAAATAATTGTTAAATTTTTTTTATTCTGTTTTATCAATTCATCAATCAAGGTTTCTGGTGTTCCTACTCCTAAAAATCCTCCTATCATTAGGCTATCTCCATCGTTAACAAAAGAAATAGCCTCTTCGGCTTTAACTATTTTCAATTTTCTCCCCCCTTATTATTAAATTATCTTCATAAAAATTTTATCAATTTTTGCATTAGAAAAAAAATCGTAAAAAACCTTGTTAATCTTGTTTAAAGTTGTTAAACTCCTTATAATGAATAAATAACACTTTATTTTTTTAATTAAAATCACCTTCTTGGTTCTATCTTTATACCAAGAAGGAGGCTATTAAACTGATTAACCTTTTCATTCGATAGTGTGAAATAATTGCTGCAAAAATAAAAAAAGCCCTGTATCCCGGTAAAATTAGAAGTGATATAACAATACATCTTACAAAGGAGGGATACAGGGTAATTTTACACACTACCTTTAAAAGGAGAAATTTTTTCACATTAAATCTTTAATGTTTATTTGAGCAACTTTTTTCGGTTCTATTACTTCCTCAGGAGTGGTCATAATAACAACAATACCAGGTCCATGGCCAGTTTTGACGCAATTTGAATGTACGACAATCCCTATAGATATAGCACCTTTTCTGAACCCTCCAACTCCAAATCCACTATAATGATCTTTAATAGCAACAATATCTCCTATTTTTACTCTGTCTATCCCCATTCTTCTGATTTCATCAATATCATGTGTATTAATATCATAATCAGTAGCCGTAGGATTTGAGGCACCAATGCCAGAACCCGTTAAATGAGCAGGAATTATAGCTGAAACAGGAACAATCAATTTTCCGTTTTTTTCTTCTATTGGTAAGTTTTCAAACAATTCAGGATCAATGTTGTAAACTCTTATATTAGGATAATCTAACAATTCCAATCCCTGACCCCAAGCTTTTATTAAAATTTTATCACCAATATTTAATTTTTCTTTTTCGGGAAAATGCATTAGAATATGGTTTATTCCTCCATGTTTTCCTATTACAAATCCTTTTAAACCTTTTGCATCACCTGAAACTACTATCGCCTCATTTCCAATACATGCCAAAGTCATACAAGTATCATTAAATTTTTCATTACTATTTTTTGCTGAAATATCTGGTTCAATGTGATCACCATGCATTTTAAAAGCATTATCACCTAATCCAAAATTGTAAGTAATCCCTCCTACACCTGGAAAATAAAAAGCATTCCCATCTCTATCTAAAGCTGGAACTCTTGCAAGCGGATGGGCAATTTCTACTAAAATTGATAACTTTACAACTTTTTCTTTGTTAGTAATCATACGATCACCTCCTATAAATTCTTATCTTGTTTAATATTATAACACTTAAATATGTTATAATTTCTAAGGAATCTATTTCTCGGAGGGGTTATATGCATATTCTCTGGTATTTAAGACCTGTTTTAGCACCTTTTTTTAAAAAATATTACAACATTGAACTTGAAGGAAATTTTCCATCTCCTCCTTTTTTACTAA
>CAYLRQ010000076.1:0-3974 GCA_964386335.1 uncultured archaeon | reverse complement strand
CGCTGATCCTGTTATCGTTATTGTTTTATTAGTCGCGTCTAATTGCGCTCCAACTCCTATGGGCAAAGTTATAATTGGATTTGTATGACCAATATCTATATCCGCCAGTACTGGAATTTTATATTTCTCGCCAAAATATTTCAGAATATCATATAAATTTCTGTCTTCAGAATCCGTTGTTAAATTAAACGGTCTGCCAAAAATAATTCCCTTTATTTTATCAAAGACCTTCAACTGTTCCAGATAAGTCAAGCGTCTTTCAGTCAGCGCCGTGCTTTCTTCTTCGTCTTCTAAAAACAAAATTGTATTTGTAAAATCAGGAAAATATTCAGTTCCTCCAAGAATGCAAAGGGTATTAAAATTTCCTCCGCAAAGAACACCTTCCGCGAATCCCTCGCAAACAGTTTTAGGAGAAGAAGCTGGAATCATTTTTCTTTTTCTATTATCTTCTGTTTCCCACCATAAATCTTCTTCGGTAAATTCTTTTGGGCATTCTAGTTTTCCTATTGGTTTAGTTTCAAATAAAGCTTTTTTAAAATACTTTACGGTAAATTCAAGAGGTTCTCCAAATTCTCCAAAAGTGGGAAGAACAGTCGGGCCATTAAAAGTAATCAATCCCGTTTTTTTATTTATTGCCAAATTCAATGCGGTTATATCGCTAAAGCCGCAAAATATTTTAGGATTGTTTTTAATCAACTGGTAATCCAATAAAGACAGAACAGCATTCGCATTCAGCCCGCCAGTTGAACAGATAATTGCTTTAATATCCGGATCGGCAAAAAAATTATTTATGTCATTCGCTCTTTCTTCGGCCGTACCGCCATTATGTCCAAATGAATTTTTGGCATTTTTCCCCAATACCACTTCTAATCCCAAATTTTCCAAAGCTTTAACACCCCTCGCTAATCTTCTTGGAAAATTAGCAATCGTTGATGAAGGACTGACAATTCCTATTGCGTCCCCGTTTTCTAAATGTTTTGGTTTGATAAATTTCATTTTAAGTTTTTATTTCTTGTGATAAAAAAAGTTCCATTTCGTCAGTTATAGCCCTCTTTTGATATAGAAGTATTGAGTAACCAGCGTACTTTAAATTTTTATTGAATAGCTTCATAAAATATTTGAGTTTACTTTTTAATATATCTCTATCTTTCTTGTTGAATTTTAACATACATTCTCTTTTTGCCATCTTCTTAACATATTCCAAAATAAACTCTTTTCTGTCTAAATATCTAAAATCTTGCTCATAGTATAGTTCAAGTCGATTCTTTTCTTTTTCTGAAATTTTTTGAAAAAGCTCTAGCCAAAAATTCTTATCCCATACTTTTATTTTTGTTCCAATGGCTTTTGACACATCGTTAACAATTTTTTTAGGGGGTTGTTTAATATAATAAATTGGAATAACAACTAACGATCCTTTTAATTTAAGCACTCTCAAATATTCCTTAATTGCTTTGTTTTTATCTGAAATAAATGAAGTTACATTACTGCACCAAACAATATCAAAAGAATTATCGGGAAATGGCAGCATTAAAGCGCTTGCCTTTTGAAATGAAGTCAGCTTACTGACTCCTTGTTTTTTAGCATATTTTTTTGCTTCACTTATTGATTTTTCATTCACATCTATTCCAATAGATTTACAGCCAGTAAAAAGACTTAGATTTACGCTGGTAAAACCTGTATTACTTCCAATTTCCAATACTCTTTTTGAACTATTTATAAATGCGTTTACAGCGACATCATGAATGGTTTTTATTCCGCCAGATGGTCTGTTTTTCTCTTTTATTAAACCAACAAATTGAGAGTAGTTTATATTTTTTATTCCCTGAATACTTTTTTGAGTCATTTATTTACTTTAGAATTTTTCAAAAGCTATTTAAGCTGTAATATTGTAAATTATTGGTAATAGTATTTTATTTTTCATAAAACAAAATTACGGAAACATTTTAATGTTTTTTAGTCGTGGATAAGGTATAACATCTCTTATATTTTCTTTTGCTAATGCCCAAGCTATAAATCTTTCTATACCTAATCCAAATCCAGATGTCGTTTTATATCCCGGTAATTTTCGCAAATCAATATACCATTCATAGTGTTTTGGCGATAAATTATTTTGTCTTTTTAGTGATTCATACATCTCTTCTGAACTATTCTGCCTTTGTCCACTTCCTACAATTTCCCCGCCAAAAGAGTTTTTTGTAATTGGAGGAAATAGCAGATCTGCGTTGATTGTTTTATCTTTATTTTCCGAACATGGTTTTTGATAAAATGGGACTCTATCTCTATCAAAATACTTAATCCAAAGTGGGACATTTAAGTGTAACAAATTCATCAATTCAATTTCTCCTTTTTGAGTAATATTTCTTCCATGATCAGTAAAATTAACACAGTTCTTTTTCTTATTTTTAATTAACAGATTAACAGCTTCATCAAATGTTATTACTGGAAAACCGTTTGAGTTAATTGTCTTCTCTAAAACTTCTCTAGTTTTATTAGCATTATTACTGATTTTATTAATCACATTGCTCATTAGAATAGTTGTTTCACATAAAGATTTAATATAGTTCTCAATAATGGGAGTTAATTTTTCCAGCGTGCCTATCATTTCAAATTCGCAGTGAAAAAATTGATTAAGATGTCTAGAATCAGGATCTTCTCCTCTCATAGATGGCAAGTAGCAATACATCTTGTCAAAATTATTCAACAATAGAGGTTCAAAACCAAACTGGGAAGAATCTGTTAAAAATGTTTCCAATTTTCCAAACTCGATTTTAATTGATTCAGAGTCTGATCCTGGTCCGACTGGGGAAGAAATGCTGGGGGTAATCATAAACAGGTCTACATTCTTTGCGCCTAGCTTGATTCCAAAATAATAATCCGAAGTAAATTTTATGTAATGCCTTAAAAGTAACAAGGCGTAAAAATAATTATTCTTGGCTATATCTTTATAGTAAGTTTTCGGATTATATTCTGGCGCTTTAAAAGAACCTCTTATTTTAGAAGTTTTTAAATCATCTTTTAGTAGCCCCTTTTTAATATAATTAGAAAGCATGCATCCTTATTTTGATAATTTATTATACAATTACATAATATCATATCCGACTTTAAATTCAACCCCAGATACATAAAGAGATTATGATGGTCGCTTCTCCAGACACTCGGTGTCTTTAGGTATAGCATATAACCAAAATTTACAAATTCGTTACAAATTATACGCTATGCATTCCATGCCCAAAGCCCGAACTCCAGAAAACTCAAATCAATCAAACCGGAAATTCCCCCGATTCTAATTTTTCGGAGTGACACACGCAGCAACAGCGGAGTGTGTTATTTCGCGTGCGGCGCGCCAAACAACAAACTCCGCTACGCTCCGTTTGTCGCTCCTTCTCTTCGTTATTTGTAAAAAGAACTATTTACCTCTTCTTTTACCCCCACTCTAAAGGAGTTTTTTGATTTTGTCAAAGGTACATCTTACAAGAATCAGAAAGGGAGAAATGAGAAGCGAATAGAAAATGAATTATTTTCTATAATTTCCCATTCCTGGAATAATATGTCTGATACCTCCTGTTGAATCACTAACATCGCCAAAATATCTTGGAATTATATGAATATGCAAATGATTAACTGTTCTTCCTGCCGCTTTCCCCTCATTTAATCCAATATTGTAACCGTCCGGTTTTTTGTTAAATTTAATGTTCCTTAAAGTTCTTCCATAAAACTTTTTTGATTTTTGATTAGAAGAACTTCCAAAATGATTTTCGCATAAGTTTTTAAAGTTCACTTTTTCTATAATCTTTATTACTTCAGATATAGATAATTTTAACTGTTTCCACTCCTCTTCAGTCAAGTCAAAAAAAGAAACAGTATGTTTTATAGGCACGACTATTGCGTGACCAAAAGTAACAGGAAAATCATCAAGTGTCGCATAGAAGAATTTGTCCTTGTATATAATATTTTTCTTATGCTTGTATTTTTTG
>CAYLRQ010000075.1:0-4069 GCA_964386335.1 uncultured archaeon | reverse complement strand
TATGTCGTTTAGGCGGGAGTTGGCGTTCATACTAAAAAAGTACATAAATGACATATGAAGGTATAAAAATAGAAACAAAATTAGGAAAAGAGTATTTAGAGCATAAGGTATTTGGAGAACTTAAAATTTATTCTGATTTCTATAGTTCTTTATCTTTTTCTATTATGGGTTTTATTTCTCAAGGAACAAAAGCAATTTTGAACTTAGACACATATACATATTCTTCGATAAAAGGAACTATTAATTCAATAAATGAAATTTTAAGTAAAGGCAGAATAAATGATGCATATGCTTTAATACGGAAATATTACGACTCAACTTTCATTAATATTTATTCAAACTTGTACCTTCAAGACCACTTTAGCATTGATAATTTTATCGTTAAAAAAATAGATAATTGGAGAAAAGGAACTGAAACTATTCCTGAATTCAGAATTATTTCAAGATACATCAAAGAATCTCCAAAACTTGAACCGATAAGTAAATTATTGAAAAAAGACGATAGATACAAAAAAATTAGAGATAGATGTAATGACAATACTCACTATAATTTTTATTACAACATGATGCTGAATGATAGTGAGATTTTTAATCCGCAAAGAATAAAATACTTAGACGCAATATCTTTTGACATGGAATCATTATTCATACAACATTTTGCTTACATTTTTTACTTGAATGACCATTATTTTATGTCAAGTGATTATATTGATTCTCTTGATGTTGGAATGACACCAGAAAAAGGTTCTCAATATTGGGTTGCATCATTTATTCAAGAAATATTTGATAAAATTATTAAGCTCAAAAGACCTGACATTGCAAAAGAAATAAAGAAAAATACTGAAATGAAATTAGAATAAAAAGTACGAAACGCCAACAATGTATATAAGGCATTGGGCGATAAGCAGTTGAATTGAAAGATTGTGAATAAAAACAAACGACATAGAATATTGAAAATTAGGTGTTCTAAAACGCCCAACGCCTCATATACTTGACCGTTATATGAAATTCCGAACCCCGCCTTTAAAAAGGAAATTATATAAACTTATGAATGAAAAAATGACTATAGAAAACAAAATAAAAATCTATGAGCAAGGATTGGAAAAATACCCTAAGAGTAGCATAATCCTGGGCAATGTCCTAATGCTTCTCTGGATTGTTTTAGGAACTCTTGGTTGTTGGTTTTTTCATCCAGTGGTTGCTTGGATTTATCTTGTCTTTGCGATAATAATGGTCTTTGTTGTTCTACGAAAATTGGTCTGCACCGATTGCTATTATTATGATAAGTGGTGTTGCATGGGTTGGGGAAAATTATCTGCTCTATTTTTCAAAAAGGGCGAGATTGAGAAATTTCCTAACCCTTTAGGTTTAAAAATTGCGCCCTTGACTTATGGCTTATTAAGTTTAATTCCTCTTATTTTAATCAGCATTTCTCTTATTCAGAAATTCACTTCCTTTAAAATTGTTATATTATTACTTCTGCTTTTGATCTCTTTTTATAGCGGAACAGTCGGCAGAAAAAAATCCTGTGCAAAATGTAAAATGCGATTAATCTGCCCAGGGAGTGCGATAAAATGAATATGGATAAATCACAAATCCAAAAAAGGACAAAGAAACTGCTTGAAAAAATAGATAAGCCAAAAGAGTTTACAAAAGGATTACAGGAGCTCCTAAAATTATATGTAGATAGGGAAGCGACAAAAAATTATCAGAGGATTATCCCTGATACTGGGAAATTTTATGGAGTTCCACTTCCTATTTTGAGAATAATATCTGCCGAAATAGGAAAATTTATCCAGAAAGGAGCAGCAAAAGCTACGACATTGTTAGAAACTATCTGGAATGAAGGTTCCTTTGAATCAAGACAGATAGCAGGGAAAAGCTTGGAGAAGTTCGGTCCGAAGAATCCAAAAATTTGTTTAGATTTTATCTCTTCAATATTACCTGATCTTGATAACTGGGCTAATTGTGATAATCTTGCCATGTGCGGGGTAGAACCAATAGTTTATCAGAGTCCAGAACTTATTTTACCACTTTCTGAAAAATGGATTAAAGATGAGAATAAATGGATCAGGCGTTTTGGAGTGGTAAGTTTACGAGGATACAAGAGAATCCAAATAACAGATAAAGTTTTCGAGATTCTTGATCTGGTCATGGAAGACAAGGACAAAGACATAAAAAAGGCGGTATCGTGGGTTTTGAGAGAAATAACAAAGAAGAATCCAGATGGGGTGGCAGAGTTTTTAACAAGATGGGCAAAAGCAAATCCGAGTAAAGATACAAAATGGATAATAAAAGACGGGATGAAGAAGCTACCCAAAAAGATGCAAGACGAGGTGTTAAAAAACTTATGAGTTCAAAAATGGTTATCAAATCCTATCAACCTAAAAGTATTCTCAATGTTCAGAAACACATTGATGGCGGATGGTTTTGGGTTAAATATTCAGCTTTTCCTTATTTGGGCTGCCAATATGGATGTGAATATTGTTATTGGCGAGATGAAAAATATAATCCTCATAAACCCAGCCGAGATCCTGAGGTTTTAGAATTTGAAGATGCCTTTTCTCAATATATTAAAATCAAAGAGAATGCCGCTGAACTTTTAGGCAAAGAACTTTCTAAAAAACCAAAAGACCTGATTTATCTTGATCATTATCAGCCTGTTGAGGCGAAAGAACGACTAACCAGAGAGATGTTAAAGGTTTGTCTTGATTTGGGTTTTCCAGTTTTTATCAATGAAAAATCGCCTTTAGTTTTGAATGATTTAGATATTTTAAAGGAAATTAGCAAGAAGACTTATCTCACTGTTGCTTGGTCAATTATCACCACCGTTGATGGTAAAACCAGAAGAATTTTTGAGCCGAAAGCCCCTTCAGTTAAAGCTCGGTTTGAGGCAATGAAAAAATTTAGCGAAGCGGGTATTTCAACCGGAACAGTATTTATGCCCGTTTTGCCGTTTATTCATGATGATGAGAAAAATATTGAGGCGGTGATTAAAAAAACAAAAGAATGTGGCGGAGAATATGTTTTAGAAGGAGGTTTAACCCTCTGGGGTTATTGTAAAACTCATTTTTATAAAGTATTAGAGAAGCACAAACCCTTGCTGTTAGCCGGATATAAAACGCTTTATGATAGAAAGAATAAAAAACAAGATCCTTGGCTGACACACACTATAACAATTCACTCTTTAGTTAAAAAATATTGCCAAAAATATGACATAAAAAATTACATTCCCAGACCTGTTAATTTTTTTCCAGAACATCTTCAAATCAATAAAAAAGTAGCAGCAGATTTTTTCCTTCGGGCTCGCGAAATTCAACTTTCTTCTGGTATGAACTATAAATATTGGGCATTACAAAAAGCAGCTTGGGCCATTGATGAACTAAATCAGGATATTAAAGAGATTTATAAGAACCAGGGAAAGAAAGGTCTATTAGCTATTAAGGGGGTAGGGAAAAGCATAGCTGAGACAATAGGTGAGTTTTTGGAGAACAAAGAGCTTGAAGAGGTCATTTGAATTTACAAAATTATAAAGGGAGATAAAAATGCCAATAAGTAAAAAATTAAAGTTAATAGAAGATAAAAACTTAATTGCATATTGTGGTCTTTATTGTGGAGATTGCCCTATTTATAAAGGGAAGATTGCTGATTTGGCAAGAGATCTCAGAAAAGAATTGAGAGGGGCAAGATTTGATAAGACAGCAGAATCTTTGTCCGGAATCTCCTTCTTTAAGGCATTCAGTAAATATCATCAATGTTATGAAGTTTTAGGAGCGATGGTAAAACTCCGTTGTAGGAAAGTCTGCAAGGATGGGGGAGGTCCCCCTTTTTGTAAAATTTCTTAAAGGAAGAAAATACTGGTATGCAAAGCCAAGATGAAATTTATGGCGGGGTTCGGAACTCTGTGGTTGCTTCGCAACTTTGCCCTTCGGGTCATATAACACGGTGTATGCGGGTCGCTACGCTCACCCAAATTGCGTTGCTTCGCTCCGCAACTTCGCATATACCGAAACCGTTATCTGAAATGCTGTGCTTATTGGGAATTGAAAGAATGGGCGAGAAAACCTTA
>CAYLRQ010000074.1:0-4124 GCA_964386335.1 uncultured archaeon | reverse complement strand
ATCACAAAAAATAAACCAAAACAAAAAATCACTTTGTTTTAACGTCTGCTGGATTTTATTGAAATAATTTTCTTTATTATTAATAAAAGATGTATGTCTCTTCTATTTCAATTTTTCTTCCATTAATTTAAAACCTTTTTCCGTAATTTCTGCAATCCATAATTTTTCCCCTCCGGAAGCCATATCTCTCTGGGCAGCGCTTTTTATGGCATCTCTTATCAATTTTTTTCCCTGTTCAAGGGTCATATTGTCTTTGAAATCTTTTTCAAGAATGCCATAAACAAATGGGCTTCCACTCCCTGTTGAAACATATTTTTCCTTTATGCATGAACCTGTTGGATCAAATGAGAATAAATGACTGCCTTCTGAATCTATACCGCCAATTATTATCTGTGTATAATATGGATATAGTCTCCTTGAATACATAATCTGGGATAATAGATGTGCTACAGCATTAATCTTCATTTCTTCGTCAGTTTCTAATTTGTAAAGCGAAATTTCGGCCTTTAGTATATTTATTAACTGCTGAGCATCACTTACCATTCCGGCGATAGTCATCCCGATTTTATCATCTATTTTAAAAACCTTCTGAACATCCTTGTTGACCACCATGTATCCCATAGAAGCCTTTGATTCAGAAGCAAGCAAAATTCCATCTTTGCAAACTAAGCCTATTGTTGTTGTTCCTGTTTTTGTTATTTTATCTTCCATAATACTTAATTTAAAGTTTTAAATATAAGCAAGACCTCAATTCATTTTGCATTCTTTCATAATATATTTAGTTCACTCACATATTTAAAGCAATTATCTAATTCAATACCAAAAATTAAAAATTTTAGTTAATTTATGCAGTACAATCCAAAAGATGTTGAGGAGAAAATTCAAAAAAAATGGGAAACAGAAAAAATTCCCGAAAAAATAATAAATCGGAAAGAGGGAAAAAAATTTTATTTATTGGACGGACCTCCTTATGTGAATGCTTCTCCTCATGTTGGACATATTAAAACCACAACTTATAAGGATGTCTGGGGAAAATTCAAATTTATGCAGGGTTTCAAAGTCTGGTTTCAGCCGGGATTTGATTGCGGAGGTCTGCCAATAGAAAACAAAGTGGAGAAAAAATTTGGAATTAGGGAGAAAAAAGACATTTATAAAATAGGGATTGATAAATTCATAGAGGAATGCAAAAAATTTGCTATTGGTAATGAAAAGGAATGGATGGACATGTATAAGAAAATCGGAGCTTGGAGAGGTTATTTAGCTCCCTATCTTACAAGTGAAAATTATTACAGAGAATCCGGCTGGTGGGCAGTTAAGAAAATTTACGAGAAAGGCCTTCTCGTTCCGGGTGAGAAACCAAATTTCTGGTGTCCTCACTGCGAAACCGTACTGAGCGGATATGAAGTTACGGATGCTTATCGGGAATTGAAGAGTCCTTCCATTTTTATAACTTTTAAAATAAGAGACCGGTCTGAATATCTGCTCGTCTGGACAACAACTCCTTGGACCCTTCCGGCAAACGTTGCTCTTTGTGTTCACCCAAACGAAAAATATGTTAAAGTTGAGACAAAAGGAAAAAAAATAATTATCGCA
This sequence comes from uncultured archaeon, assembly GCA_964386335.1. Lineage (GTDB taxonomy): Archaea > Aenigmatarchaeota > Aenigmatarchaeia > QMZS01 > QMZS01 > QMZS01. Next base: position 2,531 of record CAYLRQ010000074.1, on the reverse strand, counting down.
GAGAAAAGATTGGAATTTTTAGATGAACTTTGTCTTAAATATAAAATTTTAGATAGATTTGAAGGTAAAAAATTGGATGGCCTGAAATATGAGCCTTTGCTGGATATTCCGCTGCAAAAAGAACTGGAAAAAACAAATAATGCTCACAGAATAATTCTTTCAATTCCTCTGATGAAAAAAAGAGTTGCCGGAAAGATTAAAGAGAAGAAAGAGGTGGAAGGAAGTGATGAATTTGGGCATCTTGTGGATATTTCTACGGGAACGGGAATAGTTCATATAGCCCCGGGACATGGAGCGGAAGATCACATTATAGGAGAATATTACGGTCTGCCGTCTCCGTCTCCAGTAGACGAACAGGGAAAATTAAAGGAAGAAACAGGCATCTTTAAGAATTTGAAAATAGATGAAGCAAACAAACAAATTTCTGATTATCTTGAATCGAGAGATTTGTTATTTTATAAAACAGAATTGATGCATTCTTATCCAGTATGTTGGAGATGCAAAACGCCTTTGATTTACAGAAAGAGCAGGCAATGGTTTTTAAAACTGGGTCCTCTCAAAAAAAAGATTTTGAAAGAAATTAATTCTGTAAAATGGCTTCCTGATTTTGTTAAAGAACAATATTCAAATCTGGTTCAGAATTCTCCTGACTGGTCAATAGTCCGACAGAGGTTCTGGGGAATACCCTTGCCGATCTGGATTTGTAAAAAATGCAAATCTTTAAAAATAATTTCTTCAAGAGAAGAATTGAGAAAAAAATCCATAGAAGATTTGCCAGAAGATTTCGATATTTCAGTTTCCGTTGTTGACAATATTCATCTAAAATGCGAGTGTGGAGGTGAGATGGAGAGAGAAAGCGGAATAATGGATGTATGGTTTGACTCGGGAATCGCACCCTTTGCTTCTCTTGGATATCCATTCAAAAATAAAGATTTGTTTGAAAGTCTCTGGCCTGTAGATTTAATTGATGAAAGTCAGGATCAGATTAGAGGATGGTTTAACAGTTTAATGATTTGCGGCATATCTATTTTCGGAGAGGCGCCATACAAAACAATTTGTACGAATGGATGGACTCTGGATGAAAAAGGAGAAAAAATGTCGAAGAGTCTTGGAAACGTAATATGGGCAAAAGATGCTTATGAAGAAATAGGGGCAGATGTGCTTAGATTGCATCTTTGTTCTACAAATGCTCCATGGGAATCATTGAATTTTTCCCTGAGAGAAGCAAAAATCATAAAAAACAATCTCAATACTCTTTATAATCTCGTAAGTTTTGTTAAATCATATTTTAAAGACTCCAATAAGACAGTTGATATAAAAGAATTATCGGACTTATGGCTTCTCTCAAAAATTAATTCTCTTGTTAAAGAAATAACGGAAGACATGGAAAATTTCAGATTTCACCACGCTACAAGAAAAATAGTTAGTTTTATTATAAATGACTTCTCCAGAATTTATATTAAATTGGTCAGAGATAGAGCGGAATCAGAGGAAGTCAGAGAGGTTATGCTATACACTTTAAAAAAAGTTTTGAAATTGCTTGCCCCCTTCACACCTTTTTTATCGGAAGATCTTTACACAGGTCTTTTTGAAAAATCTGTTCATCTTGAAAGTTGGCCAAAGGTTGATGAAGACAAAATAAATAAGGATTTAGAGGAAAAATTTGAAATTGGAAAGGAGATATCGGAGGCAATAAACAGCGAGAGACAAAAGCAAAATGTCAGATTAAGATTGCCGATAAAGAGGGCAACGGTATTTGGCTCTCCAAAAATAAAAGAGATTGTAGAAGAGATAGGAGAAATTATAAAAATACTTTCAAATTTGAAGGATATTGGATTTAAAGAAAGCGAAAATGTTGAGATAAAACCGAACTTTGCCAAAATTGGAAAAAAATTTGGAGATAAAACAAGGGAAGTTGCAGATTTGATTTCAAAAATGAAGTTGGATGATGTAAAAGACAAAATAAAACTTGGAGAATTTGAATTAGAAAAAGAAGATTTAATAATAAGGCAAAAAAGTTTGGAGGGAACAAGTTTTTCAAAGGGTTATGTTACTTTGGATTTAACTGAGGATGAAGAATTAAAAGAAGAAAGGTTTTTGAGAGAATTGATCAGGGAAATTCAAAAAAAGAGAAAAGAAGAAAAATTAAATGTTCTCGATAAAATAAATTTATTCATTGAAGACAAAGAATTTATAAAAAAGTTTGAGGAAAATTTAAAAAAAGAAGTTGGAGCAGAAAAAATTGTTTATGGATTGAAAGAGAAGAAGGGAGAAGTAAGTTATAAGGATATAAGTTTGGGATTTGGATTTGAGAAAAAATAATTCGTATTTTTACAATTCTAAAGAATTATTGTATCGCTGTTTTGAGATTTGCTTAGAAATATAAAAACAAATTATCCTTACTGATTTAGTGTAATATTTATTTTTTTCAGAGAGTTAATCAAAAGAAAATATCCAATTTTCTTCCAAACCAACAAAAACCAAACCCAAACCTAACAATCATCCCACCAGAATTTTGTTTTCTTTTTTCC
>CAYLRQ010000073.1:0-4143 GCA_964386335.1 uncultured archaeon | reverse complement strand
ATGTGCGGCAAAGAAGTTGATCACTTAGTGCCAGGGTATGGTGTTTGTGAAGAGTGTTTAGCAAAATCTTATAGTGAGGAAAAACAGAAAGAAGGTGAACAAAAATGACAAAAAACAATTTGATTGGGAAAAAATTTAAATTTTTATTAGAAAAAAATGAAGCCTATCGAGCTGAAAGCGAAGATAGGGTAAATGATAAAACTGTTTGCAGTTTTGGTGAAGAAGAATGAGAGAAGCAGATTTTTTGGAGGCTTTAGTTTGTGGTTTTTTAGTAGCTTTAAGTGCAGCTTTATTTGTAGAATATTTTGGAATTGCTGATTTTGGTCCTCAGATGTTTGGTATATTTATAGGAGGATTGGCATTAATAAATTTTGCAATTCTTTTTTTGATTGCCTGGCCGTTCAGATTTTCAGGTGTGTTTGTATTTTTTGTAATTATAATGATTCTCGGCTATGCAGCCTATGGACCTTATGCAAGTTATTTAAGGGGACCAATGAAACAGATTTCAGAAAGTTTATCAGATATGCCGGAGATGGCAGAAAAACAGATGCATTGTTTAATGTTGATTTTTACAAATCCAATGGCTTATTATGAAGAATGTGATTTTACCAAACCAAGAAAACTTCCAGAAGAAAAACCAGAAAATTTTGGTCTTGAAATTACAAATTTTGAGATACAACCTCCGGAGAAAGAAATTTATGCTGGAATGCCTCTGCAGATTTGGATGACTTTAGAAAATAAAGGAGATTACGACGCTACAAATGTATTGATAAATACCGACGGAGGCGAATATGAAGTTTGTGAGAATTTAAAAGTGCTTAATGCCAGCACTCATGGGCATTATTCTGACAGAATAAAAAAAGGAACAAACCATTACTTTAGTTTAACGGGAAGAATAAATGATCCCTGGGATGAAAAAGTTAAGTGTACCTATGCAAAAAACAAAATGGTTATAGGAGGAACAATAAAAACAACGTATTCTTATAACTACAAAACCGAGAGTTATTTAGAAATAGAAGCAATAAGAAACACTAATGAAACCACACCAAACTTCAAGGTTGAATCCGCAAAAGTAAAGGCCGCTCCTGCAAATATTTTAATGTATACTTTTATTCCTTTTATCTGGGAAGGAGCAGAAGGAGGTTTTAGAGAAGGCATAATCCCTGTCTCTCTCAAAAATGAAAGAAAGAGGGGTAAAATCATTTTTAGAGGAAAATATGTACATGATAATAAATTACTCGCCAAAGATATGATATCTACAGGTCTTAAAGAGACATATTGCAATCTTGTATGTGAAACTCCGGCTTGCATCGCAGAATGCGTCTATAGTTTTATGGAAGAAAAAAACAGAAGAAAATATGATCATTGTGCGATTGTTGATAGCAATGGAAAAGAAGTGGATAGATTAAAGGATTTAAATGAAAATGAATGCGAAAATACAAAAATCTGGGCAAATTCCTCTATAAACGGAACATATACCGGTTGTTTTGTTTATAGAAAAATAGATGCCAAAAGTCAAGAGACATGCAAAGAAAAGGGAGGTAAATGGGACAACACAGAAAATGTTTGTGTTAAACTAGATAAAATTGAAGATATTGCAAACGAAGATCTTTGCAAAAGTTTGAAAACAGAAATATTTTACAGAGTGTATGGAAAATATGAGAGATCAAATTATGATCAAATCACGGTATATGTGGTCGGAGAAGAAGCAAAAAACTATATCAATTTAAGTTGTGATAAAAATGCTCAGAATATAGTTATGTGCACAAATTATGGAAATGATAAAGTTAAATTAACCTGGCTGAATGATGATGTTGATTTAAATTCTGGTGATGTAAAGCTTGTTTATTCTGGAATTAAAATCTCTCTTGCTGGATGGCCAAATAAAAACAGATTAAAATTAAATTTTGGAATTAAAGCCAATGCAACCTACAGAGTTGAAATAGAAAGAACCGATAGATTGCAGATAGATAATCCGCATTATACAGATTAACTGAAAAAATAAAAAAAGAAAATTTTTATTATTTTTAAAAATGTCTAAATTATGCCAAAAAAAATAATAGAAGCGGCTTTATTTTTGAAATCAAAACCCATAACTATTGCCGAATTGGTTGAATTAACGCAGGTTTCTTCAACCGAGATTAAAAAGAAAATATCAGAATTAAAAGAAAAATACAATAATGAAGAAAGTGGAATAAGATTAATCGAAGCGAATGAGAGTTATCAGTTGATTGTTAACCCGGAAATTTTACAAAAAGTTAAAAAAATTACTCCTTATAAAGATTTGTCTCCGGGATTGCTAAAAACCCTTTCAATAATAGCATTTAAAGGACCTTTAAAACAGAGCGTTCTTGTGAATACAATCGGAAACAGAGCCTATGAGTACGCCCATGAATTGGAAAAAAGAGGTTTGATTTCTGCAAAGAAGTCCGGCAGAACAAGAATATTGAAAACAACAAGATTATTTGTTGATTATTTTGGCAAAGAACCAGAAAAAACCAATTTGGAAAAATTTGTAAATAATTAAATAAACGATTTTTAAATCTCTATTAGTTATCTCTTAAAATATGAAAAATTTTAGAAAAGAAACAAAAGTTAAATAATGCTAAATTTAATTTTTAGATATTATGGAAAGAACGTATATTTCTAAAATTAAAATGGAAGAAAACAAAGAAACTTTATTAAAAGGATGGGCAGAAGCAATAAGAGATCTGGGAAATCTTATTTTTGTTGTTTTAAGAGATTGTTCCGGAGAAGTTCAGTTGGTAGCAAAAAAAGACAGCAAATGTTTTGATGAAGTGAAAAATCTGAGAAGAGAAGATGTAATTGAAATTAAAGGAATTCCGATTAAAAATGAAAAAGCCCCAAATGGCATTGAAGTCAGAATTGAAGAGCTAAAAGTTTTAAACAAAGCCGAACCTCTTCCAATAGAATTTTCTGGAAAAATTTCAACGGATTTAAGCAAAAGACTGGATTACAGATTTCTGGACTTAAGGAATAAAAGAAACAAAAAAATATTTGAATTGAAATCAAAAATTATCTATTTTGTCAGGAGTTTTTTTAATGATCGGGAATTCATTGAAGTTCACACTCCAAAAATTGTGGCTCAAGGAGCAGAAGGAGGAAGCGAACTTTTTCCGATTTTATATTACAATAAAGAAAGTTATTTGACTCAAAGTCCTCAGTTTTATAAACAGATGATGCAGGCTGCCGGTTTTGAGAAAGTTTTTGAAATTGGACCAACTTACAGAGCGGAAAAAAGTCATACTCTCAGACATCTTTCAGAATTTTGGGGTATTGATTCCGAATTTTCTTTTATTGAGAGTTATGAAGATGTGATGAGATTGCTCGAAGATTTAATTTGCAGCATATTGGATAATATTAAAAAAAATTGTTCGGAGATTATAAACTATTTTGGAATTGAATTTCCCGAATATAAAAAACCTTTTCCGAGGATAACTTTAAATGATGCTTTTAAATTAATTGATAGAGAGGGAACGGATCTCTCCACTGAAGAAGAAAAACTTGTTGGAGAAAGAATTAAGAAAAAATTTGAATCTGATTTTATATTTATTACAAAATATCCATTTGAAGTCAGACCTTTTTATACTATGAAAAACGATAAAAATAAAAATTTAACGGATTCCTTTGATTTGCTTTTTAAGGGAATGGAAATTGTCACCGGGGGACAGAGAGAACACAGGCTCAATATATTAAAAGAGCAGGCAAATGAGAAAAATATCTCTTTAGAGTCAATAAAATTTTATCTCGATGCTTTCAAATACGGCATGCCGCCTCATGGCGGATTTGGTTTCGGCATAGAAAGATTTGTAATGCAACTTCTCAATATTAAAAATATTAGAGAAGCTGTTTTATTTCCAAGAGATGTTGAGAGATTGATGCCCTAATTTATTTTGTTTCCAATATTTTTTATGAGCTCCGCACAATCTTTTCACAATATTCTTTATAATCTCACAAAACAGAAAAATTTATTTATTTTCATCTGAATTCCTTGTTTATTATAAATTTTTATTTAATTATGGTTGAAAAAAATGAAAATTTTAGCAGAGAAATTCAGGAAAAATATTTGCAGGTAGAATATCTCAACAAGGAACTTGAGCAAATTTCAATTCAACTTGAAAT
>CAYLRQ010000072.1:0-4182 GCA_964386335.1 uncultured archaeon | reverse complement strand
AAAATCGCAAGTTCAGAACAGAAAGGAATAATACAATAAGAAGAAATTAAATAAATCTATTTACACAAAAGTAATTCCCTAATGTCTTTTAGAGGGCTTTCTGTTGAAGATTAAAAGAAAGTCAAATACAAATCTACTCACCATATCTACTGCTACAGATAGCCAGGCTTTGCTCTTGATTATATTCTCGATACAAATTTCGCCTATATCCCCTTTATCAGCTTTAAATCTAGATAAAAATTGCATGCCTTGTTACCAAACTTCCTTATCCAATTGCACAGTCCCAGACTGATATAGAAATATCATGATAAGTAAATATATAATTACTAGGTATTTCTTAACATATTCTAAAATATTTTTTCTCTTTTGGCTTCATAAGTTATGAGATGTTTTATCGCAATAAATCTGCCGGACAGAATAAAAAATAAAATTGCAGAGATAACAAAAGAATTACCTGACAGAGGAATAAAAAAAGTCAAACCCAATAATTTGCATTTAACCTTAAAATTTCTCGGAGAAGTGAGTGAAAATAATGCAGATAAAATAAAAAAAATTTTGGATAAAATTGATTGCCAAAAGTTTGATGTTTCGCTCAAAAATTTTGGGTTTTTTCCAAACAATAATTTTATTAAAATTGTATGGATTGGTATTGAAAAAGGCAGAGAGGAAATTATTAAATTGCAGAAACGGATTGATTTGGAACTGAAAGAGTTAAATTTTAAACCAGAAACTAATTTCGAACCACATCTTACAATTGCAAGAGTGAAATTTCTGGAAGATAAAAAAGAGTTTTTTGAAAAAACAAAAAAATTTAAATTTGAGGAGAATTTTTCCGTTTCAAACTTTTGTTTGATGCAGAGTTTTTTGAAAAAGACAGGTCCTATTTACAAAAAAATACACGAAGTTAAATTAAGCTGATTTATATTTAAATAATTTATATAATAATGGTTGAACTCGATCTTCAGGCACAGATGGGTTATGACAGAGCAGCAGTTGTATTTTCTCCGGAAGGAAGAATATACCAAGTAGAATATGCTTCACAAGCCGTTAAACTTGGAAAAACCACTGTCGGAATTGTCTTTAAAAATGGCGTTGTTCTTGCCGCTTATTCTCCGAGGAGTAATTTACAATTATATTCAAAATTTGGCAAAGTTTCAAAAATAGATAAACATATTGGAGCGGTTGCATGCGGTCACAGAGGAGATTCAAGAATTTTAATAGATTACTTAAGGATTCAAGCTCAGATAAATAAATTAACCTATGGAGAGCCAATAGATGTTTTTGTTCTTGCAAAAAAACTCGCCGACAGAATGCAGTTATATACCCAGATAGGAGGGGTGAGACCCTATGGTGTTTCCATTTTACTGGGTGGTGTCAATAAAGAAGCTACATTGTATGAAATAACTCCTTCGGGAACCTTATCTAAATGGAAAGCAAAATCTTTGGGCAGAGGAGAGAAAGAAGCTCAACATTATCTGGAAAAAAAGTACCAAGACAATCTTAATGAAGAAGAAGGTAAAAAACTGGCAATTGCAACAATTGAATATAGTGAAAAGAAATTTGGAAAATTTGATAAAAAAGCAATTGAAATACTCGTTGTAAAGAAATAATTTTAAGTTTATTTATAGCAAAATCAATAAAGTTTTGTTTTATAATTTTCTTTTTAAAAATTTCCGGGTTCGGCTTTTTAGTTTTTACTCAAACCATTATATTACCAATAATACCTTTTCAATTGTTTCTCCAATTCTTTATAATTGGGAAGTATTTTTGCAAGTTCAGATTTGAATTTTTTTGAGTGATTAAAATGTTTCAGATGAATTAATTCATGGCAGACAACATAATTAATTAATTTTGTTGGCAGACAAATTAATTTTGAATTGAAAAAAATTTTTCCATCTCTTGTGCAATGTCCAAAACTTTTTAATTTCTTTATCGAAACAAAGTCCGGAAATAAATTTAATCTTTTCGCCAGTTCTTCAACTTTCTTTGAAACATATTCCAATGTCTCATCTGCAAGAAATTCTAGAATCACATTTTCCAGTTTCCTCCTTTTAGATTTGTATATCTTCAAAAAATTTTTAGAGAGTTCGAGTCTTGAATTCTTATCAGGTATTACTTTTATTTCATATTTTTTCCCCTTGTAATAAACACTTTTTTCATCAAATAATCTCACAGAATTTTCAATTTCCCTTACTTTTCTCCTGAGCCAATTTCGTTTTTCCTTTAACAAAGTTTCTGCGCTTAGTTTCCCGTTATTTGGCAATATAATATCTAAATGATAATCCGGCGTTATTCTCAGATAAGCGTGCCTGATTTTTTTATATTTTATTTTGCAAATAAGTTTCTTGTTTTCTATTTTCAGGAACATAAATGTTGTTGAATTTTTCAAAATAAGTTGTTTTAAAGGAAAAGAATGTTTTACGGATAATATTGTATTTATATAAAATAAGCAGAAGAGAATGAGCTCGTTTATCCTGTTTTTATATCTCCAGAAAAAGCAAATTTTGAAGAGAGTTTAGTTTTGAATAATTGCAAAAAGTTTCCTAATTGTGAATGAAAAGTTTATATATTATGAACAAATAATTTATATATTATGAACTTTGATAAGATATTATCTACAAAAGAAAGGGTCAAAATTTTGGAAAGCATAATATTTAAAGAAGGGGAGTTTGGGGTTAATGAAATAGCAAATGAAGTAAAATTGAGTAAAGGTCTCATCTCAAAATATTTTGAAATACTTGTTAAAGAAAAAATTCTTGGAAAGAAAAAAAGAAAGTATTACGTTCAGAAAAATATATTTGTCAAAAGTTTGAAAATTATGTTTAACTTAGCAAGAATTGACCCAAAGATATTTAGAAAATATAAATTTGTTAAAGCAATAGGAATTTATGGAAGTTGTACTAATGGAACAAATACGGAAAGTTCTGATGTGGATGTATGGATAAAAGTAGAGAATTTAAAACAGAAATTTATTCCAAAGTTAACTTCAGAACTAAGGAAAAAAGTTAAAAACATTAAAATTTTATTGCTTGATGATAAAAAACTTAAAATATTAAAAAAAGAAGATCCTTTATTTTATTATTCTCTATATTTTGGCTCAGTACTGGTTTATGGTGAAGAAGATGAGATATGATATTAAAAAATTGGAAGAATTAAATCTGCTTAGAAAAATACCAAAATCAATGAAAAAAGCTAAAGAAAGCATAAGCACAGCAAAATCTTGGCTTATGGAAGCTGAAAATAATTTAAGAAGTAAAGCTTTTAGGTCATGTATTCTTTCAAGTTATTTAGCTATGTTTCACTCAGCAAGAGCATGTTTATTTGTAAATGGTTTTAGAGAAAAATCTCATTTTGCCGTTGCAAGATTCTTGGAAGACTTTTATGTAAAGAAAAAGCTGCTTGAAAACGAATGGATAGAATTGTTAGATCATTACAGAGAAACAAGGCACGGTGATCAATATAGTACTTCTTTTATTGCAACAGAAGAGGAAGCAGAGAGTGCTTTAAACTCTGCAAAGAAGTTTGTTGAAAGAATAAAGAAGCTGTTAGAATTTTAAGTTACGAGGTGGCACAAAACTAAACTTTACACTTTTTATGCTTGACGGTCCTTATATTGAGTATGTAATTCTTTAAATTTTTAATATTTGAATCAAGAAGAAGAGCTACTTTCACAGAATTAATTCAAAAACTTATATCAACTTATATCAAAATAGTTTTAATTTTACTGAAGCTATATAACTCCAAACCAAGGCAAAATAAATAACAAAATCTGGGTTATAACAAATCCAAGAATTGCAATTTTTATTCTATTACCAACACTTGTATCTCTCATTATTATCAAAGCGATTACGACCCATCCAATCAAATACAAAAGAGTTCTTAACAGATGAGTGGTTAGTATTACAGAACCTATTTGAATATTCAAGTATTCTATATAAAATATATAAGGTAGTAAATTAGCTGCTAAAGCCATCAAAATTGCATGCTTAAATTCCAGATTATGCTCAATTATTTCACTTGAGAGCATTATGCCGATTGCCGTAATTATTGATGTAATTAACCAGGAAATCAACATTGATATTATATATTCCATATATATAAAAGTTTATTAATTAATATTTACTAATCGTCACCCAATAAATTCATGAAATGCAAGTATTGTGGAAGTAGAAGGATAATAAA
>CAYLRQ010000071.1:0-4482 GCA_964386335.1 uncultured archaeon | reverse complement strand
CCCAATTTTGTTGACGAATGATCTTTCAATCAGGACAACCGCAAAATTTTCTTTTTTGAATTTCCAAACTTATTCTAAAATTGGAAATAAGTAAATTTTATCTGACGCCGAGAGCAGGATTTGAACCTGCGCTCCCAAAAAGGGAACCTGGTCTCAAGCCAGGCGCGTTAGACCGCTCCGCCATCTCGGCATAATATTAATTTCTTTTATAATCTAAATTTTTATTTTTCAGAATTTATTTTATATCTTGCTTTAGAAATTTATCTCTGAGTCCAGATAAGTGATATCTGAGTTTTCGATAAAAAAACAGAAATTCCCGCGTTTCTTTTTGTATGTAATCAAGAATTTTATTATATTCTCCATCATTATACCATATTGGAACTATTGCTCCGGAATGTTCCTTTCCTGTGAATTTATCCAAACCACAACCTTTAAAATTGAATCCATTCATTGCCAAACATATTGGTTTTATGTCTATTACGGGCAAATTATGGTAAATAAACCAGTTGTCATAATGGATTCCATAAATTCTGGCTCTATGCTTGAATATTCCCAAATCAAAATAAATATTAAAACCAACGGGAATAAATTTCCATTTATTTTCGGGGCATAGAATTTTTGAAAATTTTTTGATAATATTTTCTTCCGAAGACTCCCATTCTTTTAGAATTATTAAATCGCCAACTGGACCCCCATACTTTCCTATCCTCTGGTACTGGATTGTTATAATTTTGTATTTTTCCGGGTTAAAAGAAACATTCTCACCATTTCTTAATTTTTCCACAATTTCTGGATCGGTACATCCTACTTCAGTATCAAGATAATATTCGGACATATTTTTCCATAATTTTTAAATATAATTTTTCAGAAGCTCGCAAATTTTTTATAATACCCTCCTCCATTCTCTTGTAATCTCTCTTATTATAAAAATCCATAATTTTTTCTTTTGGGACGGTTTCAATATTGTATTTTTTGCAATAATATCCAAAACCTTTTATTTCTTTTTTCAAAAAAGTCAAAATTGCGAATAAGTCCAGAATATTTGCCCTGTTTAATTTTAAAAAAAAATCATCAAATTTTTCCATAGAAGAAAGTTTTAATAATAAAAGAGGCAGGTCAAATTTCAGTATATTGTAACCGACAAATATTTTGTCATTTTCTTTTAGAAACCAGTCTCTAAAATTTTGAAGGAGATTTTTCTCACAGGCAAATTTCCAGCATCTCCAGATTCTTATATCCTCAATACCTTTTCTCTTAATCTGAATGGTTAATATTTTTGTAGAGCAGGATATTTCTTTAGTCTGGATATTTAGAAATATCATAATTTATAGTTTATTAGAGATATAATTATGTTTGAACTCTGGACGGAAAAATACAGGCCAAAAAAACTTGATGAGATTATTGGTCAGGACGAAACCATTAAAAGATTAAAAGCATTTGTTTCGAAAGGTTATATTCCAAATTTGCTGTTTGCGGGAATGCAGGGGACGGGCAAGACCAGTACGGCTCTAACATTGGTTAATGAACTCTTTGGGAATACGGAAAATTTTGTTGAGTTGAATGCAAGCGATGAAAGGGGGATAGATACGATTAGAATAAAAATAAAGGATTTTGCGAGGACCAAACCCATTGGAAATGCAAGTTTTAAGATCATTTTGCTGGACGAAGCCGATGCTTTAACAAAGGATGCACAACAGGCTTTGAGGAGAACTATGGAAAATTATTCCGAAACTTGCAGATTTATTCTGGATTGCAATTATTCTTCAAAACTGATTGAGCCGATCCAGTCAAGATGCGTAATTTTCAGATTTAAGCCTTTAAATAAGGAAGATATAAAAAAATATCTTGAAAAAATAGAGAAACAAGAGAACTTAAAAATAAGGGAAGATGCCATAAAAGCAATTTTTGGAGAGTGCGGAGGAGATTTGAGAAGAGCAACAAATATTTTGCAAGCTTGCGCTTCAATAAACAAGGAAATATCTGAAGACATCGTTCTTAAAGTTATAGGAAAAGCAAGGAGCAAAGATGTCGAAGAATTGCTAAAACTCGCGATAGATGGAAAATTTCTGGACTCAAGAAAAAAACTTTACAATCTGATGATCGAGCAGGGAGTCAGTCCGGATGATTTGCTGAAACAAATTTATTCTCAGATTTTTGAACTGGAAATAGATGATAATGAAAAACTGAGAATTATAAAACTGCTTGCCGATTATGAATTTAGAATTGTTGAGGGTTCCAATCCATTAATTCAGGTTGAGGCATTTCTTGCGAGTTTGAAAGAATGAATAAATGATAGAATAGATATCTCAAATATTTGCATATCGCATATCGTTTATATACCGGTGATAAACTTTGAAGAAAAGATACCATTATAATAAAACAATCAATTGTGAAATGTGTGGAGCAGCCCCGGTCGATAACCAAATCAGCAGAAGTTTACTCTCTAATTCTTCTCCACCCAGTTTACTCAGAAGCATAATTTTCATTATTTACCCTTGCTTTCTTCCGAACCTGGGGGATTCATAATGAAAACCACCTTCTGAGGCTGGGCTTCTCAGTTGAATTAAAGAGGCTTCTGCCAATTTGGATACCTTCCGGGATTTTCGACTCCCGCTATAGACGATTTCGGGTTACAGGCTACGCCTAACAGCCCAGTCTAGCTCCACACAATAATAACTGTTTAAATTATATTAATTTATCCCCCTGGACTCATCTATTCCCATTATGAAAGCAAATTTTCACCAAATGACTGAAATTTTTCATCTTTTCTTCCAAATCTTTTGAAAATCTCAGATAAAAGTTTGTATTTATTCACTTCTCTAATATCTGCATAAGCAAAATATGAATATATTTTGGATTAGACATGAGGGGTAGTAAATGATTTGTCTCTTTTTTGTTTCTTTTTCTTTTATTTTGCATCCTTCAGTTTTTGTGTTTCTTCACCCCAATAATTGATTAACAAATTCAAATTAGTGAAAATATGGATATCTATAAAATTCAAAATATATTTAAAAATGGAAACAGATAAAATAAAACTTTCAAAATTATTGAGAGAACTTGAAAAAATAAGAGGAAGGCATACCGAATTAATTTCTTATTATATTCCGGCGGGAAGCGATTTGAAAAATGTTTCAGAATTGATAAATCAGGAGCAGGCTCTTACAAGAAATGTAAAAAACAAAACCGTAAGAAAAAATGTTCTTTCAGCCCTTGAAAAAATAAATCAGGAATTAAAATTATATAAAAATCTTCCGGAAAACGGTCTTGTAATTTTTTGCGGCAATGTTTCAAAAGATGAAGGAAAGGCGGATATAAAACTCTGGACAATTATTCCACCTGAAAAAATATCTATAAAATTATATTGGTGCGATCAAAAATTTGAGTTGAATCCATTAAAAGAATTAATCAGAGAGAAAAACAGTTATGGAATAATATGTCTCGACAAGAGTTCTGCGGATATTGCAGTTATTTCCGGAAAAAATGTAAATATATTGAAACATCTCAATTCCATTGTTCCTGGAAAAACGAGAGCTGGAGGTCAATCAAGTGTTCGTTTTTACAGAGTCAGGGAAAATTTGCTGACTGCCTTTTTGCAGAAAGTTGCAAAAACGGCGGAAGATCTTCTGAAAGATTTTAATATAAAGGGAATTATTATTTCTGGACCTGGACCAATAAAAGAGAATTTTTACAATGAGGGTTATTTATCAAATGATTTGAAGAAAAAAGTTATCGGGGTTGTTGATACTTCTGAAACCGAGGAACCGGGAATCAGAGAAACTCTGGAAAGAGGAAGAGACTTGATAAAAGAGACGGAATTTATAAAAGAAAAAGATTTGCTGAAAGATTTTTTTGTTAGATTGAGTAAAGGTGGTGGAGATGTCGTCTATGGAGAAGAAGATACTATAGAAGTTTTGTCGGAGGGAAAGGCCGAACTTATTCTTGTTTCCGAAGATTTCAAAAATTTGGAAAAAATAGAAGAACTCTGCGAGCAGACAAATACTAAATTGGAAGTGATTTCTACAGCATCTCAGGAGGGAATTGAATTCAAAAATATTGGCGGGATAGGAGGCATTTTGAGATATTAGGAGAGATGTAAAAATATATTTCTATATTAATATTTTTATAGTCACGATATTTGGACAAAACTACTTGGGCACTATCCGCACAAAGAATAAATTATGCAAAAAGGCAATGGAAAACAAAGCAGTCTTTTAACTATATTCTGTATGTTGTTTGATTATCTTTCTAAACCATTTCTTGTCCGAAGAAAATCCTGTTTCGTTAAGATTTCTTTTAAAAATACTTCTTGAGAAATAGGCAAGGAGAATCAAATAATATTTTGTATAACTTAAACTCTATACAAGATTTTCCCCATTCCTTATAGGACAGAATTCTCAATATCCTCTCCCTATCCAGAATTAACAGTTAAATTGAATTCTTTGGCTGAGGTCTCATTAACCAAATCTTCTACCTGAATAATAA
>CAYLRQ010000070.1:0-4495 GCA_964386335.1 uncultured archaeon | reverse complement strand
TAAATATAAATCTCCCGTTAAAGAAGTGTTAATTGTAATCTCAAAAGTTACTGTTTCGCCGTAATCAAAAATATCATAATATCCCCCGTTATTCTCAAAAGATGGAGTAGCCCAATACCAATCCACCGCTCCCGAAAGATCTTTGTAATAATATTGTCCATATAAAGAAGAAGCATATTTCGGAGTTATATATTCGTTTTCAAAATGAGGAATCGCATAGTTAGGAACTGCTAACAATAAAAACAATCCTAAAAATAACAATACTTTTTTAAGTATATCCATAAATATAAAATATAAATATAAAAAAATAAATAAAACTCTATATTTTTTTAAAATTTACTGATCCGCTGGCAATTATCTTTTCATAAAGGCATATACCGAAATCAAAATTACCCCTGCCACGAAAACAATAGGAACTAAATCCCCTAATGTTTTTTGAGTCCCTGAAAGGTTTGCGTCTGATAGTGCGTCATTTATTGGTTTAATCATACTCACCGCTACCACAATCGCAATTACGCTTCCAACTATTTTTGCAATTGAAACTTCTCCTTTCATAAAAAACATTATCCCCGATATACTTATAATTTTATATCATAAGATATATAATTTATGGCAAAAAGATTGAGTTTTCAACAAATTTTAATACTGCGTAAATTAGCATACAGTCCTTGTTCCGCAACAGAATTTAAAAAATATTATTCTAATTGCAATTTATACCGATCGCTTCAGAATTTATATAGAAAAGGATTAATAACAAAAAAAAACAAAAAATGGCATATAACCGCAAAAGGAAAAATAGTATTAAAGGTTTTCTAATATGAACATAACAAATATTGTAATTAATGAAAGTTTGATAACTACTCCAGAAAAAGCATATTATACCTGTTTGTTTCAAAATTCCAACCAATTTATATTTTTTATTCTGCTTTTTGCCATTTATTCTTATCTAATCTTCATAATTCTTTCCAAAAAATTCAAATTGAAATATGAAATCTACACAGAATTTTTATTTAGTTTTCTCTTGATAATATTCTTCACTCTGCAAAAATCTTTTTTAGATCCTTTTTGCCTGATTAATTTCTTTGCAATTCTCGTTCTGATGGTAATTTATTTTTTTACCCAATAAGTCATTCTTATTCTTTTTCCTTTTCTTGTGATGTATTTCGTAATTCTTTTATATCCCTTTCTTCCTTTTCTATTCGGCATTACTCTTTTTCTCGTTGTTTTGCTCATCCTTGTCCATATTCTTCTTGCTTTTTTGATTCTTCTTTGCAATTCTCTTTTCGTAATTAATGTTGCAATTGTTCTTCCTTTTCTCTTTCCTTTTCTTTTAGTTACTCCAATCTGCAAATAGTGATGTCCCTTTCTTCCAACATCTTTAATTCTGTATCTGATGATCTTTCTTTTCAATTTTTTTGCTAAAGCCCGAACAGATTTTCTTCTCACCATATTTTTAATTTTTTGCTTCTTTTCAATATAGATTTCCATTCCTTTCTTGTTATCGCTAAAGAATGGTTTTTCCCTCCCGAAGTGATGCCTAATATTAATAAAGATTCAGAGGAACTTCTTTTATTTCTTTTTTTCCCAACATTTCTTTTTCTTAACATATTTATTTTTTCTTTCTCGTTCTCTTTTTTGTTCTTCTCTTTCTTGTCTTTGTAATCGGAACTAATCCGATTTGCTTAACTTTGCCCGTTTTTGTCACCATATAATACCATCTCGTTCTTGTCTTTCTCATACTTTAATTTGTTTATCGGATATATATTGATATATATCTTATAACATATCCTCCAACCATTCAATTAATTCATTTAGTTTTTCTCTATCCTTTTCGCAAACTTTCAAATTTCTTAATCTATTAACTATAACCCTTTTTTCTTTTTTACTTAACATCTTTCAATTTTTGTTTTTCCTGATCGTATGTTCTTTTGATTTTCATTAATTTTGTTTTTTCTTTAAGTAAATACATTTTTGCTTCTTCTTCAATTTTTCTTGCTATTTCTTTTTTCTTTCTAATTTCTATTTGATGGAATTTCTGATATAATTCCCTGAAATCTTTGTTTCTGATTTTCGTGATGTCTGGAATCCGCAATTGTGCCACCAATCTTATATCGTAATAGTTTCTCATTTCTGAAAATTGTTGTTGTGCAAATATTTTATTTATCGTTGCAATTCTTTCTATTTCATACCCGTTTTTTTTCGGAATAACTTTTCTTTCCGTGATTATGTGAAAAGTGAATAATGGCAACAAAACATAAGAAATATATCTGATGTGTGGCAACAGAATAAAATAAAAATTTCTCTGTATTCTTTGAGTTTGTAAAATGTGCCTCATTATTTTGTTGAATATGTTGTTCCATTCCCCTATGTCCAATTCTGCCCCCGCTTCATCGTAAAATATTATTTCATCTCTTAATTTTGTGATTTCTTTCGCAAAATCTACAATTGAAAAATACATCTTGCATTTTTTTAAGTCAATCTTTTCTTTCAAAATTCCCTTTTTAATTAGATAATATAAAAGAACATTAAAAACAGTTTTTCCAGAATTTGTATTCCCCGTTGTCAAAAATATTGTCTGATCTCCTATTTCATATCTCAATTTAAGCATTCTAAAAAATTCATTTTCTTCAAACAAATCTTTTACCTGCAATTTCATATTAAGCCGTTGCAATATCCATCATACTTAATCTTTCTCCTTCTCTTTCTTTTAATATTGCCTCTATCTTCTTATTTAGTGCTTCCATATTTTGCGTGTGCGTTAAATCCAGATATGAAACTTTCGTTGCTAAATTTGAAATTCTGCCAACCACATCTTCATAATTCATTTTGTTTATCAAGAAATCAAGATATTCTTTTTTTTCTTTAACTGATTTTTTATCATCAACCAGATAATAAACTCCGAACTGATTAAAAATTATTTTGTCTTTCAAATATATTGTTTTGTTGTCAGAATGTATTATTTCATTCGTATTAATTATTAGATAAATAGGTTTTTTCAAACCAATCTGTTCTATAAAACTTTTTTTAATTTCGCATAGATATAAATTTTTCCTGATTTTAATCCTTTTCGTTATTTTGCCCATATCTCTCATTCCAACAATCAACTTTTTATTTACTTTCTCACTCATTTTTAATAATTTTTTGATTTGCAATTCCGTTAAATTTTCTATTTCTTCAACTCCCCATCCCGTTCTTGTTTGCTCCAAATTTCTTTCCTTGATTTTTTTCAGTTTTGCCTCAACTCCCGATCTTCTAAAAATAATGTATATAACAGAAATCACTATTGCAAAAACCAACATATACCCCATTAAAGTATCGAATGCCATACTACTTTTTGTTTTTAATATAATATTTTCCTTTGTCTTTTTTCATAATAAAACTTTCAAATTCAATAGTTTTTCCCTCGTTTAAAGTTTTTTCGCATTTCTGCAATCCCCTTGATGTTGTTGCTCCGATAAAATAATCTTCTCCGAACTGATCCAATATTTTTTTAATCATTTTTTGTCCTATGCCGTATTTTAATTTTTCTTTTAAACTCAATTTCGCATTTTTAACTTTGTTGATAAAATTTTCTGCCTCTATAAACAACTCTTTTTTAATTTTATCAATTGCGTCTTCTTTTTTTATCTCTTTCCAATTATTTTCTTTCATTTTCATTATTTACCCTTATAAAATCTATCCGTAAATGTTCATCTATTCTGTATGCTTTTACTTTATAGAATTTTCCTATCATTCGTAAATCACAATCAAAACGATTAATGTAACCTTGTGCTAAAAAAACTATTGCAATAAATATTGTATTTTCTATACCTTTTGCTTCCTCTATTGCTTTTGCCAACCTTTTTCTTTCCCCTTCAGATAATTTTTCATTCATTTTCTTTCGTTTTTTCTATTCCAGAAATAATATGTTTTGTTTTGCGAAACTTGTTTTTTATCTAGATAACCTAAATTATATAATGTTACAACTCCGCTCCTTACTGTATTTTTATTCATCCAATTGAATTTTTTTACCAATTCAACACTCCTGAATGCCTTGTTCTTATGTCTTCTGAAAAAATCTTTAATAATGTCTATGTTGTTTTTAAGTTTAGTTATTTTTTTTATTTCTATGCCGATATTATCGTTTCTAATCATAATAATATTGGTAAAACTTTAAATAACTTTAACCCATTTTCCCGCTTTTCTTTTTATTGTTTTTCCCGTTTCATAATCTTTATAATATTTTACATCCCACAATACATTTCTTTCTATTTCTTTTCTGTTCGTAATGTCTGCCTTGTATCTCAAAACATCATCAAATCTTTTTCTACATTTATCGCAATCTTTAGAACAGTAAAATTTTATGTGCCAACCCCTTTTACTTGCCGATTGTCTATAACACAAATTTATAACATATTTGCATTTCTTAATTTCATTTATTACCAACTCCAGAACTCCTTTGTTGCTTGCGTCAAGATCTATTGTATTCAGTTTAATCTTTTTTTCTTCCATATTC
>CAYLRQ010000069.1:0-4496 GCA_964386335.1 uncultured archaeon | reverse complement strand
ATCTTGCAAGGCAAGTTAATCTTGCATTTGAAGATTACATAGATGATTTATATCCTAAACTCAAAAATTATAAATTATTAAATATAAGAGATAGTGTTTGGGATACTGAAAGGCAGGTTTATCATGTTATTGTGGAAATAGAACTTACAGGAGAAAGTTTAGGAGAGTGAAATAAGAAATGGTAGAATATCTTTTAGGAAAAAGAGAAATAATTGCATTTGGAAAAGAAAAATCAGGTTATGGAACTGAAAGTGCAAGAACATATAGGTTTGGATTAAATCCTGAAGTGATTCCTAATGATGAAAATGATTGGCAAGATGTTAAAGGTTCTGGGACAGATTCAATAACTTCTTCATATGCTATAGGGAATAAAATATCTAAATTTACATTAAGATATGTTCCGCAAGATTGGAAATTTTTATATTATGTTTATGGAAAAACTACAAATACAGGTAGTGGACCTTATACACACACTTTTTCGACAAAAACAGATAAAACAAGTTTGTCAAGTTTTACATTAGAAAGAGCAAGGTCTGCAACAACAGATTGGGTAACAAAATGGGTTGGATGTCAAGTAAATACATTTAAAATATCTTGGGATACACAAGGTGGTTCTGGTGGAAAAGGAACTTTCGTAAGTTGTGAATCAGATGTTTTTGCAAAATCTGCTTCAACTGACACATTAACAAGTCTTACAGCACCAACATCAGCACCATTTTTGGCAACAAGTGTTAGATTAACTTTAAATTCAACTGCAAAAGCAGCAGTAGTTAGTGGACACATAGTAATTGATGAAAAACTTACAGATGGTTTTTATGCAAATACTGATGACCAAGAAAAGTCTGAATCTATTAGGCAAGAAATGTTATTCAATGGGGAATTTATATTGCATTATACAGATTCAACAGAATGGGATTTTATGGCAAATAGAGTAGTTGTTCCGGGAACAAACACATTAGTTTTTTATAAATCAGCAAATGACAAGTTAACATTTACATTTACAAATTTAAGAATAGTGACAGCAGGAGAACCAACAAATCTTGATGGAACAAATCAAATAACATTAAGGTGGATAGCAGACAATGTTTCTGCAGAAGTAATTGATTCAGAAAATTGGGGTTCAGATTATGAATCATAAGGAGATATGAAATGTTCAATAATTTTTTGCGTTCAGATTTTGAAAAAGAAATTATTATAGAAGGCGGTAAATTTGTATTAAAATATCAAAATGGTTATGAATTTGATAGTATGCAAGACAAATTACTAAAAGTTAAAGAAGATGGAACTATTTATTACAATATTTCAGATAGAAACAAATATTATTTGTCATATCTTGTTATAGATGTTCCATTTGATTTTAAAGATGAAGAACTGCTAAAAAAACTTGATAAAATTTTATCTGAAAAGGAAATGGAGGAAATAAAAATAAATGATTGGAATAATTTTAATCCAAATACAAAATTTAAAATATTGAATTCACTTGATAATTCAATTAGAAATAAAATAATTATGGAATTGTTTGAAATGAACAATGCCACAAAGTTAAAAAAAAAATAAGAGCAGCAATAGTGAGTGATTATTATCTTTGTGATAAAAAATACAGAAAAAAATTTGATTTAATTGAAATGTCTTTGCTGCTTGGAAAATTACCAAGTGAAATAAGAAAAGAAAGAATGTGTGACATAGAACTTTTAAAAGAAGCTATGTTAGCTAAAAAAGAGAAAATGGAGTGGAAAAATAAATGTCAAAAGAGATAGTAGGTGAAATGGTTATTGTAGGTAAGATAGACCAAGACCAATTATTGTTAAATATGGAAAAATTGCGAAGGCATATGCGTTCAACACAATCAGAAACAGAAAGATTTTATGGAACATTAAACAAAATAAGTTCGTTAGGTATTGTTGGTGTTGGTTTAGATATGATAGGAAATTTCATGAAAATGGGACCACAAACACAAATAGCAATGGCTAAACTGAAAACTTATAAAAAAAAAGTTGGGAGAGAGACGGATAAATTATTTGGTGAATTTGTTAGAGATACTGTAGATGCTTTTATAGAACATGTTCCAGCTGAAACAAGTGCTAAAGGTCTTGCTACTGGTGTTGCGGGTTTGGGAATGGCAAGTCTTTTTGCAGGAGCAGCACATGCTCCTCTTTTGACAGCAATGGGTGCTGTTGCTCCCACATTTGCAGCTGCTTTATTGGTTGGACAAATGTTTAAAGAAAGCAATGCACCATCTGGAGGTGTTTTAGGAAATGAGGATATTCAAGGAACTATTGATTATACAGAACCATCTTTAAACAATATTGGTTCTACTTATGGTGCAACAAGTATGCGTGGATTTCAAGCACCACAATGGGTTGAAAATTTAAATGTTGGGAATATATCCTATTATCAAACAAACAGTGCTCCTTTTACTCCAGAGGGATATAGTTAAAAATGACAACATATGTTATGAAAATTGGGACAAACGCACAAAATTATGCTGCTGCTACTTTTAGTTTTGGAGACAATAACCAAAAAAATCCTAAAACTTTTGTCAGGAGTTTAAATTCTCAAAGAGTTATTCAAGAATTGCCTTCTTCTCAAATTCATTTTTATATAGATGAAGAAGGCATAAAACCAAGAATATTTAATTTTAGTGGGAGTTTTTTTGGAGCAGATAGAGAAATAGCATTAAGAAATTTACAAGAAGTTATGATGTCAACTGGTATAAAAAGATTTTGGTTAAATAGCGATTATTTTTATATAGGAACAGGGACTTTTCTTAAAAATAGTATGGTTTCAAAACAAACACATTTTATAAATTATAATGGTGAGTTTGCATTAATATCTCCATTCAAATATGGTGCGACAATGCAAACAGATACATTTACATCTACATCTGATGGTAGTTGGGTAAATAATACATCAGGTATGACTAACACAGGAAATGCTCCAGCACATATTCACCAAATAACTGTTACAAATGTTAGTGATGGAAACATTAAAGAAGTAAGAATTGCTGATGCAGCAAATGGTGGTGGCAATATAGTTACATGGAAAGGAACTCTTTCAGTTACAAAATCTTTAATAATTTATCTTGTTTATGCTACATCAGGAGCACCGGGTGTTATAGAAAAAGTTTATGCTTTAAATAATGGCTCACATGATGGGTCAGTAAGATATCATGTTTCTAACAATAATGATTTTATAAGAATAGAAGCAGATACAACAAACCAAGATTTTAGTGCATATGTAGATTTTGAATCAGGTGTTGGTTCAGGTGCAAGTATAAAATTAGATTGGTATAATAGTTATTTTGATTAAAATGGCAGGATGGAATTTTGAGATATTGGATGCAAATGGTGAAAAAGTAACCATTAGTGATTATACTATGATAAAATTTTCTGAAACAATGAATGGTGTTGGAAAATTTACAATATCTATTCCATCAGGAAGCACAGCAAAATTTGGAAAGTATGTAGCATATGAACTTTCAAATGATAGTGGAAATGAACAAGGATTAGTGTATTTTACAAATCCAAATGGCTTTTTAGAATTTAAAGGCAGAATAAGAAGAATTGATTATGATTCTGCAGGAAATATATTATTAATTGGAGATAGCACATTATCTTTTGCTAAAAGAGTAAAATTAAAAGATGTAGATAGGTCTGCAGAAGCAAATACTGCAAGAATAAGCTATATTTTAGGTGTTTTAGATGGATATTATAAAGTAACAGAAGGAACAATAGATTCTTTTTCAGGAAATAATCTTGGTGCTGTTTATTATAAAAACACTAATTGTTGGAAAGCACTTGATAATATGGTAGTAGCAGAATGTCAGCAAGATTATTTTATGAAATATACTTCAACAATAGGGAATAATGATACTTTTGAAGTAAGAAATACTCTTGGAAGTGCAACAAGTATTGGAACTTTTATAGATGGCATGCATATTAGGGGTGTAAAATTAACAAGAGATTATGATTCAATAATTAATCAAGTTAAGGTTTTGGGAGTATATAAATCTGGAACACCCATAACTGCAACTTCATCAGATGCAACAAGTATTGCAAAATATGGATTAAGAGAACCAGACAGCCCAATACAGAATAAACTCATAGAGGATTCTAATGCTGCACAAGATTATGCAGATAGTATTATAGCACAATTTAAAGACCCACAAATATCTGTTACATTTCAGATGTTAAATAGCAATATGTGTGCAGAAAATCCAGACACATATCCAAGAACAACTGGTTGTTTTGCATTAGGCGATGAGATAGTAGTCACTTCTACACTTGCAAATCTTAATGAAGAAGACTTGAGAATTGAAAGTTATACAAGAGTTTTTTATCCAAGAAAAACAAGTGAATTATTTATTAAATGTATAGATTCTGGTAAGAAATATAAAGGAAAATATCCTTTTAATTCAGCAAATGATGAAGGTGCTGATGTTGGTGGAAGTTCTACTGCAGCAAGTCATGAACATAGTGAAGGGGATTTAAAAGTAG
>CAYLRQ010000068.1:0-4500 GCA_964386335.1 uncultured archaeon | reverse complement strand
ATAACTAAAATATTTGTCAAGGGGTGAGGTCTGTTTTGGCTCAAGAAAAAAAATATGGCAGGTACCCCTAAAATTAGACACAGAGTGTCTCCTCCGGTATCATGAAAATATATGAAAGGATATCCATTGCTCACTCCCGAGCAAAAAAGGGAGATTATCAGTCGAATCAAAGAAAAAGGCGAGAGAGTAGCTGATTTAGCCAAGGAATACGGAGTTCAACCCAGAACCATATATGGTTATTTAAGCCGTTCTGGTCAGCATTCCGGCGCCTTGCTAGAATTGTCCAGGCTAAAAAGGGAGAAAGAATCTCTTTTGAAAATAATCGGAGAACTGATAGCTGATCAGAAGTTGGGAAAAAATCAGAAATCGCTATGGCAATTAACAAGATGGCTTTGCCTAAAAGCAAAAAGGAACTGGCTAAAGAATTGGGAATTTCCAGACAGAGCCTTTATTACAAGCCTAAATTGCCTGAAAAGGACTTAAAACTGAAAACTGAAATTGAAAAGGTAATGGCTCGACACAAGGCTTACGTCCATAAACGAATAGCTATAGAACTGAAAATCAACAAGAAAAGAGTATTAAGAGTAATGAAATTCTTTGGCTTAAATCCTCAGAGAAAAAGGAAAAAGCCGGAAAAACCAGAAGATCTTGACCAAGCGCCAATAGCTGTCCCTAATTTAATTCAAGGAATAATCATTGACGCTCCAAATCAAGTCTGGGTTTCTGACTTCACTTATCTGCCCTATTATGGAAAGTTTATCTATCTGGCTACCTTAGAAGATGTTTTTACCAGAAAGATTGTTGGCTGGGAAGTCTCAATCAGGCTCAATACTGATTTAGTTGCTCAGGCTTTATTGAATGCTCTAAAGCATTATCCAGCCCCAGAGATTGCTCATTCGGATCAGGGTTCAGAATACCGTAGCCAGATATATCTCAATCTTCTGAAAAGTTTTAATATCCAGCCATCAATGTCAGAAAAAGCCAGTCCCTGGCAAAACAGACACAAAGAATCTTTTTATTCAGGTTTTAAGTTAGAATTGGGACATCCTGAATGTTATCCAACCTTAGGAGAACTCATTGAAGCAATAGCCAGACAAATTCATTACTACAATAACCAGAGAATCCATACCGCTTTGAAGTGTCCGCCAGCTGTCTTTGCTGAACGAATTGCTTTTTCAAAATCAATCAACAAGGTCAAATTTAACAACCCATTAATCCATGAAATCGCGGAGAGACAGTGTGTCTAAAAAATGGGTACTTGACATAGAGCTTGATTCCAATAGT
The DNA here is from genome assembly GCA_964386335.1 of uncultured archaeon. Lineage (GTDB taxonomy): Archaea > Aenigmatarchaeota > Aenigmatarchaeia > QMZS01 > QMZS01 > QMZS01. The sequence continues at coordinate 3,216 of CAYLRQ010000068.1, read as the reverse complement.
TTCCAAATTTCAAAAAAGTTTTAGGAAAAAATATTGCGATAGAGAAAAACAAAAATCCGCCATTTCTAGCGGATTTTTGTTTTTCTTCTTTTTTAAATCCATAAATTTGCGGTTCACTTATCAATAATCAATTTACGAGCTTGAAAAAAAAGAAACAGGACTTACAAATGTATTATCACTGCGTATACGGAGCAATATGCTCCTCACATTGTAAGTCCCAATTTTTGTATGGTCCTTGTATGGTCCTTGTGGTTATGGAAAGAAATTAAAGTTCTCCTTCCCAAATAACCTCTTCTCCTGTTGAGATTACTACCGTAGCAATAATATCAGCAGGGTCGCTTAGGTAGGTTGGAACTCTCATTCTAGCCCACACGTCACCGTAGCCTCCAGGCATAATCGACAGTTCAAATGTATAAATATACACTGGAATGCCTTCGTCTATGCCTAGAGCTTCTACTTCACCTGTTGTTGCTTGTTCTATGATAGGGTCTATTGCTTCAATTTCCACTATATCCAATGTGGTGGTTATTTGGTGTTTGGTTGTGATATTGTTGTTCGCGCTATCATGCCACAACACCTGATAATCCACTGGATAGGTGGAGTTTATGCAAGGCACTGCGGGCAATTTTTGCCCTTCCTGAATCTCTGGTAGGCCGATATCTTCGACCTCGCTTGCAAAATCAATTGTTCCCAATATCTGTTCGTAGTATGCTCCTGACACTACTGTGCATAGGAGCAATCCCGCAACAAATATCTGTACTGCTAATCCTTTTCCATTTTTCGTCTTCATTTTTTTTATTTCACCTCCTAATTTTTTTGTTCTGTCGTTTCACTTATTTCACACTTTGCTTCGCCTTATCTCACTATCTTTTAGCTCTCTTGTTCAAAGAATTTCAGTCGTTAATTTTTTCAATTAACTTCGCTGACTTAAAATTCTTTGTTTTACTAATTCTCTAGACAGCGGAATTGATTGTTTCACAAAACAATTAATTCCGCTGTCTAGAGACGCGTAGGACTTTTTACAAAAATTTTTTCTTTGAGATGATTGTGAAATCATCTTTTTGTTTTTAATGAACTATTAACAGTATAGCATAACTAAAATATTTGTCAAGGGGTGAGGTCTGTTTTGGCTCAAGAAAAAAAATAATTCATCTGGATATGTCGGAATTCCAGACAACAAAAGATATTTCCCGTTTAATTGGGTCTGTTGACCAGCAAGGACTTTTAACTACTAAAATCAGACAGGATCCATTTTCTTTAATTCTTTTAGACGAAATTGAAAAAGCTCATTCAAATGTGTTAAATTTATTTTTGCAAGTATTAGATGAAGGTCATCTTACTGATGGATTGGGAAGAAAAGTGAGTTTTCTTAGTGAAAAGAATAATTTAAAATAAAATAGAAAATGTTTTGGCAAAAGCGATTTTGTCTGGCGAGATAAAAGCAGGAGACAAGATAGAGCTTGATTCCAATAGTTTCCAAATTTCAAAAAAGTTTTAGGAAAAAATATTGCGATAGAGAAAAACAAAAATCCGCCATTTCTAGCGGATTTTTGTTTTTCTTCTTTTTTAAATCCATAAATTTGCGGTTCACTTATCAATAATCAATTTACGAGCTTGAAAAAAAAGAAACAGGACTTACAAATGTATTATCACTGCGTATACGGAGCAATATGCTCCTCACATTGTAAGTCCCAATTTTTGTATGGTCCTTGTATGGTCCTTGTATGGTCCTTGTATGGTCCTTGTATGGTCCTTGTGGTTATGGAAAGAAATCTTTCCAAATAATTTCTCTTATTACTACCATAACTATTACTACCATAACTATTACTACTATAATAGTAGTTATTACTATGGTAGTAATATCAATATCAGTAGAGTCACTTAGGTAGGTTGGAACTCTGTCTTCGTCTGTTGTTGCTTGTTCTATGGTAGGGTTTATTGCCTCATCCACTATATCCACCAATGTGGTGGTTATCTGGTGTTTGGTTGTGATATTGCTGTTCGCGCCATCATGCCACAATACCTGATAATCCACTGGATAGGTGGAATTTATGCAAAACACTGCGGGCAATTTTTGCCCTTCCTGAATCTCTGGTAGGCCGATATCTTCGACCTCGCTTGCAAAATCAATTGTTCCCAATATCTGTTCGTAGTATGCTCCTGACACTACTGTGCATAGGAGCAATCCCGCAACAAATATCTGTACTGCTAATCCTTTTCCATTTTTCGTCTTCATTTTTTTTATTTCACCTCCTAATTTTTTTGTTCTGTCGTTTCACTTATTTCACACTTTGCTTCGCCTTATCTCACTATCTTTTAGCTCTCTTGTTCAAAGAATTTCAGTCGTTAATTTTTTCAATTAACTTCGCTGACTTAAAATTCTTTGTTTTACTAATTCTCTAGACAGCGGAATTGATTGTTTCACAAAACAATTAATTCCGCTGTCTAGAGACGCGTAGGACTTTTTACAAAAATTTTTTCTTTGAGATGATTGTGAAATCATCTTTTTGTTTTTAATGAACTATTAACAGTATAGCATAACTAAAATATTTGTTAAGGGGTGAGGTCTGTTTTATGTGTTTCAAGGGTTATTATGAGAAAATAAAACAATATCTTTCTGTGGATATTTTGTGGAAAATCATATTTTTTAAGTATAAATGAGTTTGTTTTTGAGAATTTGACATTGAATTTGAAGTGGAGTATAAAGGAAGTGTAGAGCATATTTGTGGATAATTGTGGATAAAAGTGGGATAAGTGCTAAAAACTGTTAATAACTTGAAAAAATTATGTTAATAGGTGAATATTCATATACAATAGATGAAAAAAAGAGATTAGCGATTCCTGTTAAATTTCGGCAGATTTTAGCTAAAAAAGCGGTGATCACGCGGGGTTTAGATAATTGTCTTTTTCTTTATCCAATTAAAGAATGGAAAAAATTAGCAGAAAAGCTTAATAAACTTCCTTTTTCCCAGTCAGATGCGCGCGGATTTGCACGTTTAATGCTGATAGGCGCAATGGATGTAAATATAGATAATTTAGGCAGAATTCTTGTTCCTGATTATTTAAAAAAATACGCGTCATTAAAGAAAAATGTAATTATTGCAGGCGTTTATAACAGAATAGAGATTTGGGATGAAAAAAAATGGGAGAAATATAAAAAACAAATAGAAGATGGAATGGGGGATATGGCAGAACGATTAGGAGAATTAAATGTAT
>CAYLRQ010000067.1:0-4565 GCA_964386335.1 uncultured archaeon | reverse complement strand
GTCTAATTGTAAGATGCCAGCTAACTCTGTTATTCTTATATCTTCTTGCTCAAAATTATTGAGATTTAATTTATTTGAATCGTAAGTTACGGGAGTGTAATAATGTTTTGCAATTTCTTTTTGTTTATCCCCTGGGAAGTTTGGAATTTTTAAAGCATCCCAGTATCTCTGCGCTAAACTTCCTCCTTGACCACCAACAGCTAAATAATCAATTATCTTTTCATCTCTTAAATAATTTAAGAAACATCTAACAAACACAGATAATAAAAAGTTGTTGTCTTTGTGGTGTAAGATAATGCCGTGAATGTTGGTAACAGTCCTTTTTAGATCATCAGTAATTAAGATTGAACGCCCTTTTTTAAAACCTTCTGCACCAAAAATAATATCTCCCTTTTTAAGCGTCTTTAGATTTAGGGGATTACCCAGATAAATTATTTTTTCAATAGTTCCATATCGTGTTATGTGGGTAGGTAAAAATAAAGCGTAGTAATTATTATTTTTCGTATCTTTATATATACTCTTCCCAATACAAGACACTTGAAGATTTTGTCCCCTAGAAATCTCAAAATTTAATTGAGTGATCGTGCTATATCCATAAGAATAATTTGATATTTTAAAATCTTTTTCCCTAAAATCTTCACAGAATAAACTAGTATCAAGCCTGTTGCTATTTTGTAATTCATTTATGGTAGGATATGAATACTGATATTTTCTTGGGCTTTGATTGTTTTTAAGTTCATTTTCTATTAAGTTTACTATTCTATCGTCTTTTAGGCAAATTTCTGCTTCTTTTCTGATTATAGCCTTCGTTAAAAGGGTTACAAATTTTACTATTTCTTCTTTGTTCTGTTGATTCGGAAAAGGGATTTCTGCATCTAACCATAAGGTTTTAGCATGCCTGATTGTCGCACCTCTTGATACCATTAAATCTATTTGATTCCTAAAAAATTCGCTTTTCATAAAAGCAAATACATAATATTTTATATCTTCAGGAAATCTTAATTTAACTATCCCACCAGAAATCATAAAATTAGGTAAATCTTCGTTTAAATACGCAGTCTCTCCAATATTTGCATCCTTGGAAATTAAAATATCTCCCTTACGTAATTTAAAATCTTTAAACACCATTGGTAAAATGGGGACAGCATACTCAACGTCATTTAAAACAGGTAGAAAACAAGATGTTTGTAATGCTTTAGTTCTTATAAAATAAAAGTTTGATTTACTAACATAAGAGAAGGATCCAACTTCTTCCCCTTTTTGGGGTTTTTCTGATAATAACTCTCTGATTTTTTTAACATTTTTATTATTGAAAGTAATAGTCTTGTAACTACTTGGTGAAAGAGAACATTTTTCTACTAAATCCTTATAAGTGATAGTTGTAGGAATTTGTATGTATCTCATATTATTACTCACCTAAAAATAGTTTTTTCAGTGTTTTTTCTTGACCTAGCACCCACTTTCTAAATTCTTCTATAATCTCTGTAAATTCTTCATCAAGGAGAGGATTGCCTTCCTTATCTGTTTCTATCTCAAAAGTTTTCTCGTTTATTTTCCAAAGAGGATTGTAATATTTTACTCTTCTTGAAGTTCTTACCTCATAACCTACACGCTTAATATCCTTAATAAATATCTCATATCTTTGATTTTTCAGTTTTTCCAGTTCTTTCTTTTTGGGTTTATATGCGATTATTAAAGTTGTATTTGCTCCTGTATCAGCAAATACATTTGGAGGAAGGTCGAAAAGTGCCACTATCCTAACATTATCCATTAGCCATTTTCTAGCTTTTTCCCATCTATCTATCGATGCAATGCTATTTGATTGAACTATACCTAGTCTCCCGTTTTCTCTCAACAATCTCACTGCATTTTCTAAGAAAATAAGTCCTAAATCTATCCAATCTTTCTGTTTGCATAAGTTCCACAACTCATAACATTCTGCTATCTCTTTATCTTCTGAGGTTTTGGCTCTATATGCTCGATCCTCACCGAAAGGTGGATTGGTAAGGACAACATCAAATTTTTTTATTTCGGTTCTGTCTGGCCAATTATTCCAATTTCCATTTTTGTGATATTTTGGAATAAGCTTAACGACTTTTCCAGTAATATCAATTTTGTGATCTATAGAACCTTTATCAGATATATAATACAATTTTGCATTTCCATCGCCATTAAGAAGCATATTTAATTGTGCAAGCATAATCATCTGTTGATCGTTATCTATTCCATACAGATTCGCATCATCTAATCTCGGTATGGAATTGACATAACTCAAAGAGAGGAAATCGGCGATACCGACACAAGGATCGATTACTGTTTCATTGCCTCTGGGGTTTACTATTTTCACTAAAAAATCAATTAGCCATATTGGTGTTATGAATTGTCCTTTTCTTTCCTTAGCAAATTCGTTAGCGAATCTGTAAAAAACTAATTGATAAAGATCTGTTTTATACGATTTTACAAAAGAATAATCTTGAAAATTCACTACTATTGAAACAATGGCAGAAATGTGAGACTTGTTTTTCCAATCAATAATATTTTGCCCTAATATTGTTGGGTAAACACCCTTTGCATCATCGTAAATATCTTTTATCCTCGTGATAAACCCCTGAATTGAAGGGTCGGCAAGCGATCTATATTTTCTTTCGTTTTCTGTTATGTAAAATCTCAATGTTTTACTTTTGTTCTTTTCATTAGTTTTTTCATCAAATATCTTTAGAGCTAAAATTTGAATTAATAAGCCATAGCCTATTTGATTAACCAGCCCAACTTTATCCAAAGTTCGGAGAATATTAGAAAGAGCATCGTTTACTTGTTTAGTGTGGATACCCGAAATGATTTCTAAATCATCAATTGTTCGTTTAGTCCTGTCAATTACTTTGGGTTTAACTATCTTGTTAAGAATATTATCAAAGGAAGGAATACTTAGGTAACTATCTGGTAAATGCAAGGATAAATCTTTAGTTCCACTTTCCTCTCCTTTTTGATTTTTTGACTCATCATATCTCAATATTTTATTATTTTTCTTTTGAAATATCCAAACTCGCTCCGTATCATAATAAAAGCCAATAACAAACTCCTTTTCTGACTCCTTCATAGCTGGTTTTAATTGTTGGTTGAAGTATTTTTCAATATCATGCCCATCTTCTTTTTTAAATTCAATAGCAACAATAAGATGTTTTCGTAGCCAATCTAAAGATTCTTGATTCTTATTTTGCCAAAAGTTGTTATATTTCTCTAACCAACTGGAATCATCAAAAATTGCACCATCTAATCTTATTGGTTTCGATGAGGGACTTCCTTTGGGGAAATATACCTCAACACCAATGAAGTCTTTTGAATATAAACCGCTATAAATTAGAGAATATATGAATTGCCATTTGTAATATTCCTCTATCCTTTCGCCTTTCTCATTTCTGATCTTTATATTTTCAATAATTTTCCCATTTACAGGAACTAAGCTTATCTTTAAGAATGATACGCTTTTGTGTTTTTTATCAAATTCTTCTTTGGCCTTAAAAAACGTAGTTGTAGGCTTACTTTGCTCTGTATTGTTCAATAAGCTGTTTGCCATATCATCTCCCTCTCTTAAATTTTTTAATTTCTTCCCTCATAAACAATTCAAATTGTTTAGATAAAATCATGCCCTTTTCCTCACAGTATTTTTTATATTCATCATAAATTTTAGAATCAACCGACAAGGTTACTCTTTTGTTTGTCATGTCCATACCCCTTATTTACTTGTATTGCTGAATACATACACATATTTAAAAAGTTTTCTCTTTGCCACGAAGACCCCTCAAAAATAATTCCTTTAGAGGCGGGCGGAATGTCATATAACGGTTCCAGCATATACGACGTTTTGCGATAGCAAAATGTCCCGAAGGGCAAGGGAGTTAGCCCGCAGCGTATATGCTGTGTTATCGGAAGTTGCATTTTTATTTATTTTTTTGCACATTTAATATCCTCTTGAAAATCTCTCAGTATTGCACACTTGAATAGCTGAAATGTAAAATTATCAGTTCGAACTTTGGTCATATAGGATTCAAATGAATCAATTATCTTCTCTAAAAGCAAGTTTGGATTAACTATCATTATACCATTCTCTTGATGAACTAATTCATCAACGTCATATGAAAATTGACCGCAGTTTTTAATACGACCTTCATGTACAAGCCCGTTGCGAAATTCCTCGTGAAAACGTTGTGCAAGTGTTTCATCAAAATATTTCGGCATATTTTCTGTTAACCATCTCTTGATTCTTTGTCCAACCCTTTCCGAATTATTTGTAATTCTTGCCAAGAAATCAATGGTTGTTACACATAAAACACCCGATCCAAATACATATTTATGTTCATTCAAGACTCTCGCTGGATTTAAATAAAATCCCTCTACTCTGTCTCTGAATGCTTCTATCAGTTTTTCCTTATCATTCCAGTTTATTTGGTCAAATCTATATTTAGGCGAAAAATAAAGGATATCACCAATTCTCATCTATTTACCTCCCTATTCTGGTACCGTCCCAGGCTGTGTGTAAATTCACTTGCAATTAAAATTATTAGGGC
>CAYLRQ010000066.1:0-4621 GCA_964386335.1 uncultured archaeon | reverse complement strand
TGATTTGGCTTGAAACCATAATAGTTTTAATAAGTATATATAAAGTTTATTGCCAGGTTTTAGATTGGAATTTCATTTATCTTTTTTGCCTTTTTCGGTCATTGAAAATATATTTTTTTGTATATAAATTATAAAATATTTTTTAAAACATTTTCCTACAAAGTATGGATTATTTTTTGTGTTTTTCTTTTTTTAAAAGAAAAAGTAATATGAAAGAGACCATGTTTATCAAAGAGGGAATCCTGCAACAACAGATATATGATTATCTAGTTGAAAGATTAAAGGATGAGTGTTTTGAAGATGTTGAGATTCATTACTTGCCGGCAAGCATCAGGATAATAATACATACGACGCGTCCAGGAGGAATAATAGGACACGGCGGAGAAGATATAGAGAAACTAACAAATGAAATTAAAGAAAAATTTAAAATAGATGTTCAATTAGATGTAAAAAGGATTGATAAAGATGTTGTTGTGCCGCAGATAATAGCCAAAAATATTGCAAAGGGAATTGAAAACAAAAAGAATCCTCGAAGACTTGCTGAGTATTATCTCACTAAAATAATGAAAAATAAAAATGTTCTCGGTGCCGAGATTATTCTGGATGGTTTAATATCGGGTTCAAAAACGAGAAAAGACAAATTTTTAAGAGGTTATATGAAAAAATCCGGAGAACTTGTAGAAAGATACATTAAAAGAGGCAGGGCAACAGCTCATCCGCCTATAGGAGCGATAGGAATAAAGGTTAATGTATATCTAAAGCCGGAAGAAGAGAAAATTGAAAAATAGAATTTATATTTTCTTATTTTTTAAATAATTCCTTAATTTTTGAATATCTTGTTCCGAATTGATATTGAAAATTGGATTATCAAGCAAATAACCGCTCATATAACCCAAATTAATTAATCTTGGATAAACATCTTTCTGCAGCACCCATCTCACGTCTCCTTTTGGAATATAATCAAATATCCGTTTGTTGCAAACTGCCGCAAATGCAGATATTAATGTTTTATCGCCTTTTTTTCCTTCTTCATGTTTGACTATAGTATTTCCTATCATAGAAACAGTACCAAATTTTTCGGTGGTTGCAACGGGAGCAACTGCGAGTGTAACAATTGTTTTCGAAATAGCATGATTCAGGGTATGTTTTCTTATCAAATCAAAAAAATCAAATTCATAATATTGGTCAATTGGCAAAATCAAAAAATTTTGAGTAACTTTGTCTTTTACTAATTCAAGTGTTTTTGCATTTCCCAATTCTTTTCTTTCTTCTATATATTCTATTTCTGTATTATTGTATTTATCGGAAATCTTCTCAAAACAGGCATTTATAACTTCCTTCTGACCAACGAGAAAAATCTTTCCAAAACCGCTAAGTCTATCAAAAAGAAAATTTAGAATAGTTTCATTATCCTTTATTGGAATCAGGAATTTAAATCTTTTACCTAATTTCAATTTTTTTGGATCTCCGCCCGCAAGAATAACTGCCGTGCTTGAATTTTGAAGATAGGTACTGATGCAATGTTCAATAAAACTTGATCTGGAATCAAAATTTAAATTATCTATATATTTGTCTGCCTGTTTCAGCAATTCTTTATCAATCGTCAGAGAAATTCTTTGTTTCATAATACTAAGTATTACTATTTATTTAAATTTACATATTAATCAGAATTTCAAAAAAACGGGAAAGATTACGGTATAAAGGGCTAATTTAATTCAAGATATTTCCAAAAAATTATTATAAAATAATATTTAATATTTAAATTTAATATATATATGGAAATAAATAACTTCGAAGAAGTTTTAAAATCCAGCTTTGGAAAGTTTTTCGAATCCAATATTCGAAAAGACTTTTTTTTCAAAAGAAAAAAAAATTTTTCATATAATGCAAAAAAAGGAATTTCGCCGGTAATAGCTACAATGTTAATGGTGATAATTACCATAAGTCTGGTGGGTTTCGCTTATACCTTTCTTAGTGATCTGGTAACAACGGGAGCAAATACTGCTCAGAACCAAACATCGTCTCTAATACAAAATCCACAAATAAGTATAAATTCTGTATGGAATGAAAGTGGTAATATAGGCGTATCTATTGCTTCCGTAGGAACTACACCGCTAAATTTAAAGAATATGAGGGTTTTTGTGAATAATGCTCCAAAAACATGGACTGGTGCGAGTATTGATGGGTGTAACAATTCCGAAAGTTTGGTTCCGGGGGCAAGTTGTAATATTGTAATAAATGAAGCTTATAATATAGGCAGTAAAATTAAAATTTCGGTTGCGAAGGCAGAAGTTATAACAACTATAACATAAAAATCCGAATTTATCTTTTTAATTATTTTATGAAATTAAAGAAATTGTTGGAAAATATTTTCACAGAAGAAGAACTTAAAATTGCTCCAAGCAGTTTTGATGTAATAGGAGACATTGCAATTATAAAAATTCCCGATGAATTAAAGAAAAAAGAGAAGGAAATCGGAAAACAATTATTGAAATTTAAGAATATAAAAACTGTTTTGAAAAAAGAAGGGAAAGTTGAAGATAAGTTCAGGATAAGAAAATATAAATTTCTCGCAGGTGAAGATAAGAGAGAAACCTTACATAAAGAATACGGATGCAAATATAAGTTAAATGTTGAAACTGTTTATTTCTCTCCAAGACTTGGAAGAGAGAGGGAGAGAATTGCAAAAGAAGTAAAAGAAGGGGAAAAAATATTGGTGATGTTTGCTGGAATAGGTCCTTACGCAATTCAGATTGCAAAGAACAGAAATGCAGAAATTTTTGCGGTTGAAATAAATCCAAAAGCCATAGAATACTTCAAGGAAAATGTAAAATTGAATAAAGTTGAAAATAAAATTAAAATTTTTGAGGGCGATGTCAGAGAAGTGGTGCCAAAATTAAAAGAAAAATTTGACAGAATAATAATGCCTCTGCCAAAGGATGCAGAGACTTTTTTGGATTTGGCAAAATTGGTTGCAAAGAAAAATGCAATTGTTCATTTGTATGTTTTCGCCGGTTCAAAAGAAGAAGCAATAAAAAAAATTGATGAAAAAGTGAAAGTGCTGAATTGCGTGGAGTGCGGAACTTATTCAAAAGAAATTTCGAGGTATTGCATTGATTTTAGATTTATCTGAAAAAGAATATCTTAAATTCGCAATTTATTTAATAATGAGTTTTGATAAGGATAAAGAAAAGACAATGAATAAATTTGCCAGAGCCTTGGAAAAAGGAGAAGTAGATAAACCAATAATCCCTCTCTTAAAATTTATTAATTCCCTGTCTGATTTTTATACAACTTCAAGTTGCGCTGGCAGAATTATTTTACTTCATGAATTTGGGAAAAGAAAAATAGACAACAAATTTATTTTAAAAGAGCACGATAAAATTAATATGGAGTTATTTCTAAACAAAGATTTTGGAGATTCAAAAGGGAGGGTGTGGCTAAAGCAAGAGCCTTTTATTATACACATTGTTGCCAGAACTTTAAAAGATGCTGAAACTATGCTTAATCTTGGATTAAAATCCGGATTAAAACACAGCGGTGTTTTTGTTTTCAAGTCAGAAAGATATATTCTTGAATTAAACGGAACGCAAAATTTGAGCGTTCCAATTGCAGAAAAAGGAAAATTGCTGATTCAAAAGGATTATTTAAAATATCTTCTATCCATTGCTGATGAAAAACTTGGAAAAAACAAGGAAACAAGAGAAAAATTTGAGAAATCAGTAAGAGCTAAGTTCAACAATCTTTGAAGAAAGAATATTTACAAATAAAAATATGCTGAGCAAAACCGAAATTGCAAAAAAAAGAATTGAAAAATTGTTTAAATTGGCAGAGGAAGAATTAAAGAAAGGTAATTTAGAAAGAACTAAAAGATATATATATCTGGCAAGAAAAATTGGAATGAAATGCCAATACACTTTGCCAAGAGAATTAAAAAGAAAATTCTGCAAAAAATGCAATATGATGCTGATTCCAGGTATCAGTTGCGAAGTTAAATTAAACAAAAAAACAAAAACAAAGGATATTAAATGTTTTAATTGTAATTATATTAGAAGGTATCCATATGGTGAACAAAATAGGAGAAAATTTAATAAAACTCGCAGAAAAACTGAAAAATGAAAAAATTATTGAGTGTCCGGAATGGGCAAAATTTATTAAAACAGGAGTAAGTAAGGAAAGGGTTCCGCAGCAACAGGATTGGTGGTATTTAAGGGCGGCATCGATATTGAGAAAAGTATATTTATTTGGTCCAATTGGTGCCGAAAGATTATCAAAATTTTATGGCGGGAGAAAAAACAGAGGAGCCAAGCCAGAAAAATTCAGAAGAGGATCAAGAAAGATAATTAGAACAATTTTGCAACAATTTGAAAATAAAGGATTGGTAAAAAAATCAGAAAAACAGAAAAAAGGCAGAATTATGACGGAAGAAGGCAGAAAATATCTAAAATCATTAATATAAACTTATCGTCACCTTTTAACCACCAAAACACTCTGCAAAACCAAGAACAAAAATATCTTAACTATTAATTTTCTGGAACTTAATCTTTTCATTCCCAAAACTTCATGGGGAACTTTTTTTATTCCCAAATGCACTCTGACAAAGTTGTAGAAGCAGATCCAC
>CAYLRQ010000065.1:0-4631 GCA_964386335.1 uncultured archaeon | reverse complement strand
AAAGAGCGGTTTAGAGAGGCGAGTTTGAAAAATATAAAAAAACACTTTCCGCCTAATTTACTCACTAATAAAGTTTTAGATATTTCAGAATTTGATTGTGGAGGTGACTAAATGAAGAATAAAAAGAGAACTAAAGAAGGCTACATAATTGATTACATTTCTGGGCAAGAAGTAAAACCTACTCCTGAAGAGGTTGAAGCGGTGCAAATCTTTTCTAAACAATTAGTTGAAGATTACGGATATGACAAAAAACAAATTCAAACACGCCCTCAATTTAGAGTTAGAGCAAGACCGTCAGACATAAAAAAAGAATATCCTGTTGATATTGCCGTTTTTTCTAATGAGAGAAAACAAGAAGATGATGTTTATATTATTGTTGAATGCAAAAAGGAAAACAGAAAAGACGGAAAAACACAACTTCAAGATTATTTAAGATTTTCAAAAGCGTTTCTTGGTGTTTGGTTTAACGGTAAAGAAAGGGTTTTTTTAAGAAAAGTTGAAAAAGATGGCAGAATTGAATTTGAAGAAATTCCAAATATCCCTAAATACAAACAGAGAGTAGAAGATGTTGGAAAATTCAAAAGAAAAGACCTAAAACCAACTCATAATCTAAAAGCAACTTTCAAAGCAATAAGAAATCATTTAGCCGCAAATACAATCGGAGCGACAAGAGATGAGGTTTTGGCACAACAGCTCATTAATCTTATTTTCTGCAAAATTTACGATGAGAGATTTACAGAACCTAACGAAATAGTCACTTTTAGATCTGGTGTTGACGAAGAAGCAAAAGACATAAAGGAAAGAATTTTAGAACTTTTTGACAAAGTAAAAAGAAAATACAAAGAAGTTTTAGATGAAAGCGATGTAATTAATCTTGATGATAAATCAGTTGCCTATGTTGTGGGCGAACTGCAAAATTATTGTTTAATAGAAGCGGAAAGAGATATTATTGCTGACGCTTTTGAAGCATTTATCGGACACGCCTTAAAAGGTGGACAAGGACAATTTTTTACGCCAAGAAATGTTGTCAAAATGATGGTTGATATTCTTGATCCTGATGATGAAGATTTAATCATTGACCCTGCTTGCGGCAGTGGCGGATTTTTAATTGAAGCATTAAGGCATGTTTGGAGAAAACTTGACGCAGAGGGAGAAAAATATCACTGGAATAAAAGCAATCTTCAAGAAGAAAAAATGGAAGTTGCTTTAAACAAAATCAGAGGAATTGATAAAGATTATTTTTTGTCAAAAGTTGCCAAAGCATACATGGCAATTATCGGAGACGGTAAAAGTGGTATTTTTTGCGAAGATAGTTTAGAAAATCCTAAAAATTGGAAAGAAAAAGCAAGACTAAAAATTGATGTGGGTAAGTTTAGCGTCCTTTTAACCAATCCACCTTTTGGCTCAAAAATCCCTGTTCGTGGTGAAGAAAAATTAAAACAGTTTGAATTAGGACATAAATGGAAACTAAATAAAAAAACTGGTGAATGGGAAAAAGGGAAATTAAAAGATAAAGAAGCTCCTCAAATTCTCTTTATTGAAAGATGTTTACAGTTATTAAAAGACGGCGGAAGAATGGCAATAGTTTTACCTGATGGTATTTACGGAAATAATCAATTAGGTTATATAAGAAAGTTTATAATGAAACAAGCAAGAATAGTTGCTGTGATTGATGTTCCTATAGAAACATTTCAACCAAATACTGGAACAAAAACAAGTATTTTAGTTTTACTAAAAACAAGTAATATTCCAGATAATTATCCTGTTTTTATGACAATAGCGGAAACTTGCGGTCATGATAGAAGAGGAAATTTGAAAGAAGATGATGATATTGCCAAAATTCCAGAAGAATTTAAAAAATGGGCAAAGAAACATAATTTTAAATTTTAAGGGTTAAATATGGCAATTAAAACTACAACAACTTTTGCAAAAAAGATAGAATCTACGACAAGACTTGAACCAAAGTTTTTTTTATTTCAAACTATTTTAGAAAACGCAAAAAAAAAGTATGAATTTAAAAAATTAGGAACCATATCTGAAAATATAATAAGAGGGCAATCTCCAAAGCCAGATACATATAAAGATAAAATTGAAGCCGAAGTTATGTTCATAAGAACTGCTGATATTAAAAAATATCAAATTAATTTTCAAACTACAGTTTATTTAGATAAAAAAATATTTGAAACTCAAAAAAGAAATAGAATTAAAGGGAACGATATTCTAATAAGTGTTGTTGGAAATTATTTAGGTTCTTGTGCTGTCATACCCTCAAATGTTAAACTTGGTGTATTTAATGATAATTCTGCAAGAATAAGAATAAGAGATAAAAATATTTCTCCTTATTTTGTATCTTATTTTTTGAATAGTAGTTTTGGTCAAGAATTAATTCATTCATTATTAACAAGAACAGGACAAAAAATATTAAGTGCAGGAAATGCAAAAAAATTAGAAATTCCGATAATAAAAAATAATAAACTTGAAACTTTTGCTAAAAAAATAGAAGAAAATGAAATAAAATCTCTTACAATTTTGCAACAAGCTCAAAATCTTTTTTATAAAAAACTTAATATTGATTTTTCAAAAATTAAAAAAGAAAAACACTATTCAGTAAAACTTTCTGATTTTGCAAAAGATGACCTTTGGACACCTGCTTTTTCTTATCCTCTCTATGTAAATACACTAAAAGCAATTCAAAATAAATGGCAAACTGTTCCACTTGGCGAAATTGCCATAGTAAAAAAAGGTGATGAAGTTGGAAGTGTTAATTACAACAAATATTTAGACAAAAAGGATACTGATATTCCTTTTGTTAGAACTTCTGATCTAGTGAATTATGAAGTTGATCAATTTCCTGACTTTTATATTCCAGAAGAAATTTATCAAGAATTAAAACAAGACATTAAAGCGGGTGATATTTTATTTACAAAAGACGGTAAAATTGGAATGAACGGAATGATTACAAAAAATGACAAAGTAATTATTGCTTCTGGAATTTCAAGAATAAGACTAAAAAACGAAGATGAAAAATACAATTCGACTCCTGAATATTTATTTTTAATTTTATCTTTAAAAGAAACTGGATTTTATCCTGCAATAAGAAGAACAGTTGTAGCTTCAACAATACCTCATTTAAGAGAAGAAAGATTAAGAGAAATCGAAATTCCAATTTTAGATAAAAAATCTATTGATGAGATTACGAGATTAGTAAAAGAAGCATTTGAATTAAAAGATGAAAAGAAAAAATTAATTAAAGAGGTAAGAGAAGAGATTGATAATTATTTTTGGAGGTGACCTTTAAATATGAATACTATTGATGAACAAATTTATAAAATCTTATCAAAAAAAGATGAGCATAGAAGATTAATATCTCGAGAAAGTTCAACTTTAGAATTTAAAGAAAAATTTAATTTAGGATATTTATCCAGATATAGTCGTATTATGGCATCTTTTGCTAATAATAAAGGGGGGATAATTCTATTTGGAGTAAAAGATTCACCTCGTAAGTTATTAGGAATAAATTTTCAAAAGTTTAACGAAATTAAACAAGAAAAAATCACTTCTTTTTTATCAGACCATTTCTCTCCAGAAATAAAATGGGAAATTGGTGGTGTAGAGGAAAACAAAAAGTATTTTGGATATATTCATGTTTTTAAGAATAATATAAAACCGGTGATGTGTAAAAAAAATAGTGGAAAAGATTTAAAAAATGGAGAAATTTATTACAGATATAGAGGACAAAGTAAAAACATTGAATATTCAGAATTGCACCAAATTATAAATCAAGCGAAAGAAGAAGAAAGAAATAATTGGATGGCACTTATTAAGCAAATTGCTAATATTGGTCCAGAGAACAGTGCACTGTTAGATATTATTCATGGAAAAATTAGGGGACAACAGGGAACGCTATTAATAGATGAAAAACTTATTCCGAAATTGTCATTTATATATAAAGGAAAATTTGAAGAAGGGGGTCAACCTACTCTTCGTTTAATTGGAGATGTTGTACCCGCTCAAATATCAAAGGAGAAAAATGTTGTACAAATTAATCCAACTACTGATCCGAACGCGCCACGAATGAAATTATCTGATGACAAAATTAAAGAATTGTATCCTTGGGACTACGAAAAACTTACGGATAAGATGAGAGAGCGCTACAAAAATTTTAAAGTTAATCAAAAGTATCATGAAATAAGAAAAGAATGTATTAAAAATAATAGATATGCTCATCGACGATTTCTAGATCCAGATAATCCTAAAAGGACGCATAAGGATTTTTATAATCCCAGTATTTTGCAAGAATTTGATAAACATTATGAAAAAGACGAAAAGAAAGAATGCGAAAGCAAAAACTACACAAAAAATTCCGCAGCGTTCAAGTGAAAAGTTCAAGAATTGAATACAAAAATGGGAAGTCAAAGAATACTTACGCTGTGGATATGAAACCGCGGGATTTGATTAAAGACGAATTTCATTTTTATGTTTGGTGCTTGATCGACGACGAGGACAAGCCGCATTTTTTGGTAATCCCGGTGGAAGAGTTTAAAAGAGTTATGGGCGATTCGCTAAAGGGGATTTCATTTTTCAAAGACCAAGACAGGCAACATTTCAGTGCGAAGGACTTTGGGAAGTGG
>CAYLRQ010000064.1:0-4699 GCA_964386335.1 uncultured archaeon | reverse complement strand
TATTTTTCATAAATATGCTCCGATCTTTTAATCTGGAATCTTATGTTGGATAAGATGAAAGGTGGGATTTTTTTGGCAAGAAAAAAATGTTGGTAGAGGTTAATAGGTTTTTAACGAAAAATAATATTCTGGAAAGCAATTGTTTTCATATAGCATAATATACTTCAATCGAGTCACTTAAGATTAGAGAATTTCAAAGTAAGATAATAAAAATTGAATCCATCGATGATATAGATATATGTTCTCATAATAAAAAGCTAAGGTTGCCAAATGGCAACCTTGCGGCCAAGAGAAATTCTCTTGGGGTTATAATTTGTAACAAAAATCTGTGTCATTTTTTTGAAGTCAAACTTTTGTTTAAACGTTTGACCTGAATTCTGCTAAACTAATCATCATCTGCAAAATTATCACACAAAATATGATTTAAATCTGAAGATGTTTTTTGTAATTGCTTTAATACATTAGTTTCAAACATATTATCAAGATATACACATAACTTTTCTAATAGATGACAATTTCCTTTTATCATTTCACCATCGCTTTGTTGGAATGTATAGAAATTATGTTTTTCTTCAACAATTTTTCCTAAATAGTTAATCTTGATAATTAAGGTTACAAAAAAATCATCTTCTGATACAGGTGAATTTGTAATATAATAATCTTTGTAACATCTATGAATAGTATTTCTATTTTTCCATTCCTCCAAAACATCCTTAATTTTTTGATTCAATACCATATTTTACACCTTGAATTATTTGTGTTATTATTAGCTTCGTCTCTCCAAATCAATGCTATGACAACGAGGACATTCAGGTTGAATAAGTATGCGGTTATGGTCTTTAGCTTCCTCTTCACTATAAATATCTAATTCAAATTTATGACCACAATTTTTGCATACATATTTTACTTTTCTTGGCATTATTCCTCCAATATCTTTGTAAATTTTTTCCATAAATATTCTGCTGCTTCTATTTTTGATAAGATGTCCTTGTCTTGCGAAAAATATCCTGCAGAAGTTGAAAAACCTAACTTATTATTTATGATTTCAGTTGATAATGAATCATTAGAAGAAATATCATTGTTTACATCTAAATTTCGATCTTCAAAGTATGAAATAGCATCTGGTCCGAATGAACTACCCGTCCAGATCTTACATTTGTTTACTATTTCCCCATTATTATAAATGGAGCAAACAAATTTCAGTCTATGAATTGATATAAAGTCAGCTTCAATTCCAGTAAAATTAGTTTCTAATTGTTTTAGTCCATTTTCAAAGAATGTTTTAATAAATTCAAAAGAAGAATATAAAAACTTATCTTTATCTCTTTGTGTAAATCCTTTCTTAATATTAGGCATTTGGATTTTGAATTCATGACTTTTATTTTCACTAATTTCTTTAGTTTGTTTATTAAGCATTGTTTTTAGTGAAATAATTATTTTATCTAAACCGTTTTCCCAAAATAGGAATTTAACATCATTCAGTAAAGGATACTTATCTTTAACTTCATTTAGAAGATTTTTTGTTACTGCTATAGGTAAAATACGCTTCTTCCCGGAAGATGCCATTTGATTCAAAACAGAATTTAATTCTCTTTCTGGCCAATTTTTATTAAAAAAGTTTTTGCTGAAAAAAACCACAACATACTTTGATATCCTTAAACCTTCATTAACTTTTTTTGTAATGCTATCACCCCATTCTATATGAACCCCATCTAACCAGGTGGTGATATTTTCGTTATCCATTGCATCTTTTAATGGAATAATATATTCATTTTTGTCTTCTCCAGCATGACAAAGAAATACATCCTTTAGATTTTCCATTTTTCCTCCATTTTAATGTTCTTTATCTTCTGGCGGGTGGGGATCATTTCCGGGTGCAATTGTATCTTTGCTTCTAATTTTTCCATTTAATCCTTTTGTAATTAATTCACCACCACCTTGATTTTTCAACATTTCTCTTGCTGCTTTTTCAGCTTCTCTTTGGGTATTATGCAAATTTGATGCATTATCCCTGTCGTTTCTTTTGTTAACCCATTTGCTGTCTTTTCGACGATAAACCATACGATCTTTTGCTTTACTCATTTTACATCCTCAGCTTTATTTATTTTCTTCAACTCATTATTTATCCATTCTTCCGCTATTTCTTCATTTTCCTCAATTGCCATCTCTACTCCTTTTTTTGCAATTTCTAATAGATTTTTTGATTTATCTCTTTGAGAAAATGATTCATTTATTTTTACTTTTATTTCATGTTGCAATTCTTTATCCAAAATTGGAACAATAGTTTCTTTAACTTGATCCGGTCTCCAGTGAAGAATTACAGAACCGCCAATATCTCTTTTTATTTGTTCTTGAACAATTATTGAATTTAAAACTAAGGTTAAATATTCCTCATTTATCAAATCCTTATTTCTTAATTTTAATCGTAATATCCCTCCTGAAGGGATCATTTTCTTTTTCTCTTTAAAATGATATGCAATTCCGGGTGTTGCATCTTTCGATAATAAAATCTCATTTTCTTTAGGTTGAAATTGAATTAGCTCTTTGTATAATTTATCAGATATGTATTTTAAGTTATTTTCATTAATTTCTAATATTGAAAGATTACTAACCCTGATAAAAGGAACTCCTTCATCCCGATAAGCATCACCACCTGGTTCTATACATTTCTTTATTGAAACTAATTCACCTAAAGTTTTATAATTTTCTTTGTAGCTCTTGATTATATTAATTAATTCATTATACTTCGGCTGAAAATATTCAGCATCAATTCTTTCAGCCTTTTGTGTTAAAGAATAGTTTTTATTAAATGTAAGCTGATGTTTCGGTTTCCAGTTTAAAAGGTTAAGTTGGTATAATAGTATTTGCTCTGCTTGAGAGTAGATTTCACAAGCTTTTTTATTTGCTTTATAGGCTGTATTAACGAGTTCTTTTATTTTACTCTGGAAATCTTCTATTAAAAGAGGAATTTTAAATTTTCTGATTCTAACTAATGCCAGTTTAGGCTGAGCAGTTCCAACTTTCTCTCTATGAATTTGATATTTTCCATAAATGCAAAGAAAAAAAACAAATACAAACTCAGGTAAGAAACTGTTTAGATTAACAATTTTTGCACAATTCTCAGTTAAATTGCATTTATCCAAATTAAATCTTACGATACCGACATCTCCAATAGAATTACCAACAATTGTTAATAAGACATCATTATATGTAGTTTGATAGTTCTTTAATTTTCTATGTAGTTCTAATGTAATTCGTGGAGATTTTGTGAAATCGGAGAAAATCCTTATATCTTCGGCTCTTATATATGGAATGCCATCATCAGAAAAAGATTCATTCAAAGGTAACCGTTTACCACCTTTTACTTCTGAGACATTATCTAAAGTATTATAATTTATCTTTTCTAACTGATTCTCCGAAGATAAATATTCGGGTTTAAAATATTCCCCGTCTATTCTTAAGTCGCTATTTGCTTCGATTACTTTCTTGTAAGTAACTATAGAATGTTGCATATCTTCACTTCCAAAAACTTAATTCTTCTTTTTTTGCCCATTCAATAAAAGCTTCGGCAATTCCATCAGGCAATTCACCATTATGATTATGCAAATCGTGATCATATATAAAATGACCGTATTTATCTAACTTAAATGTACCATCATCATTTTTAATTAAAATATAATCACCGGAATTATCTTTTCCGCTTTTTTCTGAAACTGCAAAGAATATCGGGTAATCTTCTTTTTTCGGACACAATTTATCATCCCATTTTTGCACAAACAGAACGCTTGTTTTAGTCCCGGTATGAGGTTTAAAGGTATTATTGCGTAAACCAACGACAGCCAAAATTCGTGCCTGTTCTGCAATAAAATCCCTGATATATTTATCAGTTGTATTATTAAATCTTCCTTGAGGAAGAACAATAGCCATTCTTCCTCCGGGTTTCAAAAATTCCAGATTCCTTTCAATAAATAGAATATCCCTGCCTACTTTGTTTCTGGCGTGTCCTTTTTCATTATATCCCAATTCATATTTATGTATTATTCTTGTTTCTTTAATATCACCGGCAAATGGTGGATTTGCCATAAGTATATCAAATTGAAATTCTTTAAATGAGTTTTTATCCTTTTTAAGTTTTTCGAGTCTATCAAAACCCTTACTATATGTATTTAGCCATTTTCTATCTCTTATCTTTTCATCCCAGCGATCATAATCGAGAGTATTAAGAAACAACACATTTGATTCTCCATCTCCAGCAATAAGATTAAGTGTTCTTGCTACCCGAACAGTCTTTTCATCAAAATCAATTCCAAAAACTTTCATTACATCTTCTTTTTCTTCCGGCATAATTTCTGAATTTGTAAATAAATGCCCCGTAAAATAAAAAATCGTATGAACTGGAAATCCGCAAGATCCGGAAGCAGTATCAATCATGTATTCCCCTTTCTTTGGATTCAACATCTTTACACACATATCGATAACATGTCGGGGAGTGAAGTATTGTCCTTTTTCTCCTTTGGATGTTTTTTTAATAAGATATTCAAATGCTTCATCAATAATCTGCAGATTGGAATTAAAGAGTTTTATGTCCTGTAAACTTGAAACACATATTGCAAGGTGAGATGGGGTCAATTCTATTTCACTATCATGGAGAGTGTCCATATTTTTGTGTAATCTTAATTTTAGTCAATTTGTTTTATCC
>CAYLRQ010000063.1:0-4730 GCA_964386335.1 uncultured archaeon | reverse complement strand
GTGACGGTTAGTAAATATTAATATTTAAACTTTAATATAATATGGCGCTCTCCAAATTTTTGAAAGTAAGATGCAGTTGTGGTAATGAGCAGATAGTATTCAATAAGGCGAGCACGGCAGTAAAATGTTTGAAATGCAAAAAATTACTTGCAAAACCAACCGGGGGGAAAGCAGAAATTTTGGCGGAATTTATCGAAAGTTATAAGTAATTATTGGAAATAAGAGACTTACAAATATTTATCAATTATGCGAATTATGGAAAATACATTATAAGGAAAAACTCCGAAATCTTTTGTCTTCAGATATAAACTTTGAAATATCTGAAATAAAAATATTTTCACTTAATTATCAATTCTAAACAATTATGCCATTGAAATTTCCATATCCGGAAAAGAGAGAGAATCAGGATAAGATGATTCAAAAAGTTGAAGAATGTATCAAAAATAGAAAAAACTTGTTGGTCCATGCTCCAACTGGAATTGGAAAGACAGTTGGAGTCCTCTATCCCGCTATAAAATCTGCGTCTAAACTCGGATTAAATGTATTTTTTTTAACTCCCAGACATTCGCAGCATTTGATTGCCCTTGAAACCCTGAAGAAAATTGGAGAAACAAAAGCTGTAGATATAATTGGAAAGAGATGGCTATGCCATTATTTTTATGATGATCTCGGTCAATCGGATTTTCAGGAACTTTGCAATTATCTGAAGAAAGAAGAAAAATGCGAATTTTACAATAAAGTTTTCAAGAAAGGCGAACTTACGGAAGACGCAAAAAATAAAATAAAAGAGATTTCAAAGGAAATTCTTAGTTCTGAAGAAGTTAAAAAGAAATGTAAAGAATTCTGTCCTTATGAAATTTTATGTTTGGCTGCAAAGAGGAGTGTTGTCGTTGTAGCGGATTATTTTCATCTTTTTAATCCATTCGTTTCTGAAACATTTCTCGCAAAAATAAACAAGAGATTGGAGGAGTCTATAATTATTGTTGACGAAGCGCATCAACTTCCCGGAAGAGCGATTGATTTAATTTCCTCAAAACTTACAACCTTCGTCTTAAACAATGCGATTAATGAAGCAAAAGACCTGAACAGAGAATTTAGTCTTGATATTGATAATTTTAGACATGGAATAGAAGAAATTGCAAGAAATAAATTGGGTTTTAATGATGAAGCATACATTGATAAAGAAGAAATTATATCACTTTTGAATTCTCTTCCGTCTGAATTTATGCATGGATTGCAAGAGATTAGCGATCTTGTCAGAGAAGAGGGAAAAGAGAGAAGTTATTGCTCTGGTTTATTAAGATTCCTTGAGAACTGGATAAACAGCGATGAAAATTTTGTTCGGATTATAAAGAGGAAGGAAACAAAACATGGGAAGCAGTTTGAGTTGAAACTGAAGGCTCTGCTTCCAGAGAAAGTGACTTCAGATATAATAAATAATAGTTATTCAACAATTTTGATGTCTGCAACCCTTCAACCTCTGGAGATGTATGCCAATTTATTGGGAGTTAGAAATTATGAGACGGTTTCCTTTAAATCAATTTTTCCGCCAGAAAACAGATTGAATCTTATTGCTCCCATCGCAACAACAAAATTTTCAAAAAGAGGAGATGCTCAATACAATAATTACGCCAAAATAATAGTCAAAATATTCGAAGTTGTTAACGGAAATACTGCGGTTTTTTTTCCATCCTATTATTTTTTGAATAAGGTTCACGATTTTCTAAGAGGGGATTTGAACATTTTCAGAGAAACACCTGAATTGACAAAAGAACAAAAAACTAATTTGCTCAGACAATTTATAAATTCTGAAAAAAGTTTGTTGTTTGGAGTGCAATCCGGGTCCTTTGATCAGGGCATTGATTTTCCAAATAATTCTCTCAAATGCATAATTATTGCCGGAGTGGCCCTTGCGACTCCGGATTTAGAAACAAAAAGCCTCATAGATTGTTATAATAAAAATTATGGAAAGGGAATGGAATATGCTTACATCTATCCAGCCATCCAGAAAGCTATTCAGGCAAGCGGAAGAGCAATCAGGTCAGAAAAGGACAAGGCAGTTGTGATCTATTTGGATGAAAGATTCCTGTGGAGAAATTACAGATTGGTTCTTAGTGGGGAGAACTTTAAAGTGAGCAGAGAGCCCTGGAAAGATATTGAAGAGTGGAACGAGAGAGAAAATATCAAATAGAAAATTAATATAAAAAGTGAATACATATTATGAATAAAATAAAAATTTCTGAAGATCTGCTCAGAATAAAAGATTTAATAGGAAAGCCAAAAAGAAATTTTAGCGAAGAAAGAGAAATCAAATCACAATTGATGGAACTCGGACATAAGATAGAAGAAATTGATAGAAAGATTGAAGGAAAAAATAATTTTGATTTAAAGAAAATAAGAAGTATAATTTTTCTTTTGAAAGACAGAGAACTAACTTCTTCCGAAGTTGGCAAAGTTTTGAGGATATCGAGAAATAGAGCAAATGAATACCTCAAAAGAATGGAACTCGATAATATTTTGAAAAGCAGATTTGTTGGAAAGAAAAAATACTATACGGTATATAAAAATGATTAGAGGCGTTTTATCCGGCAAAGGGGGTGTGGGAAAAACAACAATAACCGTAAATCTTGGTTTAGCAATGCACAAACTGGGAGAGAATGTTGTTGTTTTGGATGGAGATATAAAGAATCCGAACTTAGGACTTCAACTAGGTATTTTTAATTATAACATAACTTTGCAGGAAGCAATTGAAAAACAAATTTCTCTTCTTGAAGCTTTATATATCCACGAAACAGGACTTAGATTTATTCCGGCGCATATATCTCTAAAATTTCTTGAAACAGACGCTTCAAAGTTGCGTAGTTCTTTAAAGGATATTCCATATGATCTGCTAATAGATTCTCCGCCCGGTCTGAATAAAGAAAGTTTGGCAATTTTAGAATGTTGCGATGAGATTCTTATTGTTTCTGAACCCTTTCTTCCAGATATAACGGATTGTATGAAAACAATAGAAATAGCAAGAGAACTCGGTGTAAAAATTAACGGTATTATTTTAAATAAAGTCCGAGATAAAGATTATGAATTGAAAAAAGAAGAAATAGAAGGAATTACAAATACAAAAATTATATCAACTATTCCGTTTGAGGAGGATATTTTGAAGAGTCTGAGTTTAAAAAATCCGATAGTAAATTATTATCCGTTGTCAAAAGCCAGCGTATGTATTTTTCAATTGGCCTCTTTATTGTCCGGCAGGAAATATAAAATTCCCAGATTTATAGAACTTAGAAGATTGTTTTCAATACAGGATATTCAAAGCAAATTCATGAAATTATTTTATCCCATATAAAATTTCAAATAAACATAACTTCTATAATTGCGCCAATGAAAATAAAAACAATTCCCATTGCGAGTAACAACAGAGAATCTTGCAAAACAAACAAAAAGTGTTTTCTGCTTTCTTTATGCCTTGCTAAAGCAATGGACAAAATTCCTCCAGCAATTCCAGCCAGAATATATCCCGAAAATTCAAAAATTCCATGAGGTAAATAAGAAAACAAAACCAAAGGTATTGAAGGCAGACCCATTAAGTTTTTTGCTCCTTGACCAACAACAACCCCCAAAACACTTGCATTCCAAGAAATCAAAAAAATTGCCCCAGAAGAATAAAATAAAGAAAATGCAAAACAAATAACCATCACTCCAATATTGTTGAATAGAATTTTTGAGAAAATTCCGCTTGCTGTCGCATTTCCGGTTATACTAGAAATTGTTAAAATTTGATCCGAGAATATTGAAGAAGATACATTGGTTGGCAAAATAAGATAAGAAACAGAAATTGATAAAGTTATTCCAAGAATCAGACAAAAATAATCCACAATCAAATCTTTATGCCTGCTGAAAAACCCGAGAGAATATAAATAATTCCAGAAATGGTCATATTCGCACCTTCTTTCCTCATATTTTAACTGTTTTATTGTAAGCGGGAGAACTGCAAGAGTGATTAAAAAAACCAGAAAAAGACCTCCACGATTAAGAAAAAAAGATATGATAATTGCAAGAATTGTCCCAATAACCCCCAGGATAAAAATTTCGGAAGGATGTTTCCTAACATCCTTTATATTGTACAGAGATTCTAGAACCATAATTTGAAGATAATTAAATTTATATCTTTAATTATGGCAACAAAGAAAGTCGGAGCGGCTGGAAAATTTGGCTCAAGATACGGTAAAAAATTGAGAGACAATTATAATAAAATATACAAAAGTTCAAAGAAAAAATATAATTGCCCTGTCTGTGCAAGAGAAAAATCTGTAAGAAGAATATCATTCGGTGTCTGGAAATGCAAAACCTGCAAAACAAAATTCGCTTCTGGAGCCTATGAATTCAGAGAAGAAGATTTCAAGAAATAACCCAATAAGTTTATTTTAATTAACCATTTTGTTTAAACTTTATTCTAAATTGGTCTAAAAATTTATATAAACTTATAGGCATCCAAGTAGTTCAATAACCAACAATACAGAAATCAGATTAACTATTTATTCCTCGTTGCTCATTGAGATTGGAAATATAAATAGATTCGAATCAGCGGAGAAACTTTGTTCATATGCTGGTTTGGTTCTCAGAGTTATACAATCTATATTAAGTAAGGATATGTAAATATTAATATAGAAAAAATTATATATGAAAAGGATATTTATTTTTGCATTTATTCTGTCTGTCTGTGTAGCCCT
>CAYLRQ010000062.1:0-4803 GCA_964386335.1 uncultured archaeon | reverse complement strand
GAAGAGGTAAAGATTATAGCAATAAATAATCTTGGCAAATCAATCTGGTATGCAAAGAGATTAGATGGATGTAAATGCTCATTTTGGGAATTGGAGAAATTTGCAAAGGGAAAATGGAAAAAGGTAGTTTATCATCCATTTGTATTATGTGAAATTAGTGATTTTGGATTTACTGAATTAGAATCAAAGGAAAAATTAGAAGAAATATGGGATGGATATGTTTGGATTTCTGAAGAATCTAAGGAATACAAAAGGAAAACAGCAGATTCTGGAAAATATAGGGTTATCTTCTATTATTCTCTGGAGAATATTTCAAGATTTGACCAGTATTTTAAAAAACGAATAAAAATTTACTCTAACGAATTCATCATTAAAAAACCAACCAGCAAAAAGTGTATTCCGGAAGGAGGCACTTTGTTTCCAAATGATGGAAATAAATGCTGCGTTGGCTTATCTCCGAGATGGAACTATGAAATACAAGAGGATGGTAGTTGCAAATCTATTTCGGGTTCGTCTGGCCATCAACTAATATGCGTTAAATGCGGGAATGGAGTTTGCGGAGAAGGAGAGAATGGATGCAACTGCCCTAAGGACTGTAAGGATTTCAAATGCAAAGAGCACGGTGAAATACCAATCTTTTTCCCGGGAGACGATATGAGCATTCAATGCTGCAAGGGGTTAAAACATAGACTTCGAAAGGAATACTTTGATGAAAACTGCACAAATTTATTTGAGAAATACGGAGGGGGAGGTTATGCAGGAATATGCCTTGCCTGTGGTGACGGGATATGCGATGAGAAATTTGAAAGCAAATGCAATTGCCCCGAGGATTGTAAATAAAAAAAATACTAATGCGTTAACTGCTATTTAGGCAACAAAAAAAGTTAAAACAAATAACATTTTATTTAAAGGACAAAAACAATTATATCAAAAATACTTCGGTTTTCTTTTCTTATATTTTGTATGCAGTAATTTCTTTGATTTTTCACCAAGAGGTTTTCCCAAAAATTCTTTATAAATCTTCTTAATTGCGGGATTGTGACTTGCAACCCTGATTTCCTTGTTCTTATCCTGTCTGTAAAGAGCCTCCATTCTCTTTTTTCTGATTTCTTTTGTTGTTGGTCTTGGCTGTCCTCCTCCGCCTATGCATCCTCCCGGACAGGCCATCATTTCTATAAAATGATATTTTTTCCATTTTCCGCTTTCAATCATTTCTCTAATATTGCCTAATCCATGCACTATTGCAACTCTTATATTCCTGTTTTTTATTTTTATATTTGCGTCTCTAATGCCTTCAAATCCTCTTACCTGCTTGAAATCGACCTTTTTCAGTTTTTCTCCAGTAAGAAGTTCGTAAGCAACTCTCAGTGCCGATTCTGTAACTCCTCCCGTTGCTCCGAAAATTGCTCCTCCTCCAGAAGAAAGTCCCAAAGGCAGGTCAAATTCATCATCCTTTAATTTTGCAAACTTAATTTTCTTTTTTTCAATTATTCTGCCAAGTTCTCTCGTTGTCAAAACAACATCAACATCGGGACAACCTGCAGATCTCATTTCCAATTTTTCAGCCTCAAATTTTTTTGAAATGCAGGGCATTACTGAAACGACAATCAAATTCTCCGGTTTTACACCGATTTTTTTGGCATAATAGGTTTTTGCAATTGCGCCAAACATCTGTTGCGGTGATTTGCAGGTGGAAATATTTTTTAGTAAAAAGGGATAAGTATCTTCGGCAAATTTTATCCACGAAGGACAGCAAGAAGTAATCAAAGGCAAATTTTTATTTTTCTTAATTCTTTCAACAAACTCGTTCGCTTCTTCAATAATTGTAAGATCCGCGCCAAAATCGGTATCAAATACTTTATCAAAACCTATTTTTCTCAGAGATGAAACCATTTTTCCCGTAACCAAAGTTCCGGGTTCCATTCCAAATATTTCACCAAGAGAAGCCCTTATAGATGGAGCAGTTTGAACAATAAAAAATTTGCTATCCCTGACTAAATCCATATTCTCAACATATTTAACAAGTTTCTCATTAAATGCCCTCTCCCTCAAGGCATTTTCCGGACAATACAGAGCGCACTGCCCGCAGAAAGTACAGGGAGAATATTTTAGAGGAATGTTAAACGGAGTGTTTGCTTCCGTAAATATGCCTCTGTTCACAAAGTCAATGTTGTTTATTTTCTGAATGTTCTGACAAACCTGAACGCACCTGCCGCATAAAATGCATTTATGATTGTCTTTCTCTATTGGAGCTCGCCCTTTAGAGATATCTACATATTTTTTAAATCTGATCTTTCTGATTCCCAGTTCTTTTGCAAGTTTTGCCACTTCGAAATCTTTTCTTATATAAGAAACATTGCTCAAAAGCAATTCGAGATTCAGTCTTCTTGCTTCAAGAACTCTTTTTGTGTTTGTGAATATTTCCATTTTGTCTTCAACTTTTGTATTGCATGAAGTGACAAGTTTTTTGTTGACTTCAACGAGGCAAACCCTGCATCTCCCTTCCGGTTTCAAATCTGGATGATAACAAAGAGTGGGAATATATATTTTATTTCTTCTCGCGACTTCCAAAATAGTCTCTCCTTCTTTTGCCTCTGCTTCTTTCCCATTTATTTTTATCTGCATAATCTCAAAAATTCCTCCTTAAAATATTTTATTGCGCACTTTAGATGAGTTGTTGAGGAACTTCCAAGCGCACAATAAGAGGTATCACCAATATGATAAGCGAGTTTTTCCATCAATTTTAAATCTGATTTTTTTCCATTTCCTTCTTCAATTTTTTTAAGCAATTCCCATATTCTGAAATTTCCCTCTCTGCAAGGGGTGCAATAACCGCAACTTTCGTGCAAGAAGAACTCTGTGATTATTTTAGATAGTTCAACAATGTTTCTGTCTTTTCCGCAGACTATCAAACTTCTTGGGCCAAGCATAGCTCCTTGTTCAGAAATTGTTTTGCAATTAACAGATAGATTTTCAAATTTTTTATAAGGCAGGCAACCTCCAGAAGCACCAAAATAAATAACCTTTGGTTCCGTTCTTGGTTTTCCAAGAGAAACAATTTGTTTTAAATTAGTTCCGGTTTCTATCTCGTAAACTCCGGGATTTTCCAAATCTCCAGATAAAGAATAAAGCTCTAATTTATTATTCCATTCGCCTAAAAAAATCAATGGGACATTTGCAAGAGTTTCAACATTGTTTATACAGGTTGGCTCTCCATACAAACCCACATCAGAAGGATAAGGAGGTTTCTGCCTTGCAACAGGTCTCTTCCCTTCAATTGATTCAAGAATCGCAGTTTCTTCGCCGCACAGATAGGAACCTGCGCCAAGATTTATATTTATCTTAAGGTTTATTTTTTTTAGGTACTTCTCGGATTGCTTTATTACTCTTTCAAGTTTTGGTTTGATATAAGAATATTCTCCTCTCAGATAAATAAAAGCTTTGTGTACATCCATAGCATAAGAAGCTATTGCAATTCCTTCTATTAAAAGAGAAGGATTTTTTTCCATGATAACTCTATCCTTAAATGTTCCCGGTTCTCCTTCATCGGCATTACAAATCAAATATCTTGTTCCTTTGCCCATTAATTCCCATTTAAGACCTGTCGGAAAATTACTGCCGCTTTTGCCTTTCAGTCCGGATTCTTTAACTTTTTTTATAACTTCTTTTCTACTCATCCTCAAAATTTTTTTAAACCCTTCCCATTCCGATTTTCTCAAAATCTGCATATTATTTTAATTTTTTTATTATGTCTTTGATTTTATTTTTATCAAGATTTTTATATACTTTATTATTAATCATAATTGCGGGAGGCGAATCGCAACAACCTATACAGGAAGCTGATTCAAGAGTAAATTTTCCATCTTTTGTTGTCTGGCCCAAATCTATCTTAAGTTCTTTTTTTAATACTTTCAGAATTTCTCGCGAGCCATTTAGATAGCAGGACGGTCCATTGCATACCCTGATGATATATTTTCCTGTTTTCACAGTTGGAAGAAATGAATAAAAACTTGCAACACCATATAATTTTGCAAGAGGGATTTTTAGATTTTCGCTGATATAATTTAAGGTCTTAAAAGAAAGATATCCTTTTATTTTCACAGTTTCTTCAAGCAATGTCAGTAAGTTAAATTCTTTTTTTTTATATTTCAAAATTAATAAATCCAATTTCTTCATAAATATTTCATTATTTATATAAAAACTTATCGTTACTCTTTTAATTATCAAAACAGGAACAAAAATATTTCAACAACACTCTGAAACTTAATCTCCCCCTATCCCAAAATCTCATGGAGAACTTTCCTTATTTCCAAAGGTTCTCTAACAGCAACTGTTAGTAAATAATTTATGTTTAAATATATATTAATATTATGTCAAATGCTAAAGATAAGTTTTCTGAATCTGCGGATAAATTAGAATGGTTTAGGACAGGAATTCCCGGATTTGATGATTTAATTAGTAAAGGAATCCCCGTAGGCTCAAGCATTTTAATTGAAGGAGGTCCCGGAAGCGGTAAAACAATTTTCTGTTTACAAATTGCATATAATGCCTGCAAAAGAGGCAAGAAAGTTTTGTATATGAGTTTTGAAGAACCAGAAAGAAGATTGAAACACCATATGTCAGAATTTGGATGGGACGCAAAAAAGTTTGAGGATAAAGGCTTATTTAAGATACAAAGATTTGATGCTTTGGATATTGCAAGATCGGTGGAAGCTTTGCTTTCAGAAGCGAAGAGAGAATTGTTAATAGAAATTCAACCTGTCTTAATACCTACCGATTATGATCCAGAGATAATAATTGTTG
>CAYLRQ010000061.1:0-4852 GCA_964386335.1 uncultured archaeon | reverse complement strand
GGAGAAAAAATAAATGAATTAATAAATAGAATTATTGAAAATATTGATTAAGAAGAAATATTTATTTTATCCAAATACCCAGAAGCTTCTGCTTTGGTTGGGAAAATTCATTTTTTTAACTTTTCACTAATAACCAATATAGAAGGTATTACGGTAACTGCTGCGATAAAGCAAAACAAAACACCAAAAGACATCATATTTCCCAAATCTGCTAACAAGGTCAGTTGCCCTAAAGACATGGCTCTGAAACCTATCAAAGCAGCCAATGTTGTTATAAGCATTGGTACAAATACCTTTGAAAGTGTTATTTTCATCGCTTTTTCTATTTTATGTTTTTTTCTTTCTTGTTTGAATCTGTTCACAACTTGAATGCCAAAATCTATTCCTATTCCCATAATCATTGATATGCCGCCTGACATTGTAGAACTTATGGGCATACCGGATAAACCCAACACTCCATAAACCCATATTATTCCAAATCCAATTGCAAGCAAAGAAATTATACCATATCTTAAAGAAAGGAAAAGCAAACATACAACTATAAAAATTCCTATTAAAGAAAACATTGAAGTCGTCTGCATAGTTGGCATGATCTGGTTTTTCAACTCTTCAGATACTACTGGATCTCCTGTTATCCCAATATTCAATCCCGCAGGTTTTTCTGTTTCACTAATTATATGTTTAAGTTCGTCAATAAAATCCTTCTTTTGTTCTTCATTCATCTCCGCCAGATTTATTCTTATAACACTTGTTGTATAATCATCGCTTACATAATATTTGAACTGGTTTAACTTTACCGGTTTCTCATTCTTCTCATTACCCTCATACAATTCCAGATATTTGCTGATCTCATCTAAACCAGAACTTATTCCAGAAACGCCTTCTTTCATATTGGAAGTGAGATTTTCAAGCAACAAACTTGCATTTTTCATTTCTTCAAGTCCAGAAGAAATATTTTCAAGAGCATTCGACATCCCATTTAACGATATCGATAATTGTTGCATTCCTTCCTGTGCTTCCGTTGTTTGAACAATCATTGTATTCATACCTTGTTTTAATCCTTCCAAATAACCGATTATCTCCATTTTTTCAGACAGGGTGGCATTTGATTGTTGCACCAAACTTTCTATTTGATTGATCAAAGAAATAATTTGAGTCATCTTGCTTAAATCCTGTTTCTGATTCATACCTTCTGCTATTGAGGAGAGAGCATATTGGATTTGTTTCAAAGCCAATGATGAACCATTCAGGCCATAGGTTATACCATCTATAATTTGACCTTCTGCCGTCATACCTTTTTCTACACCTTCCAATCCTTCAGAGAATTGAGATAGCGTTTCTGGCAGATTCAAAGAAGATTGATTTATGACAATTTCTTTATTCATGAGTTCAATGATTTTTGATTTTGTTTTCGGCAAATGTCCCGAGTTCATCCCCTTTAGAATATCAGAGACACCACTTATAGAAGAGATGCCTTGCATTTTTCTTATTTTTTGTTCTAGAATATCAAGATACAAAATAACTTCTGGGTCGCGAATGTCTCTTACCTCATCAGAATTTGTATATTTTGGATCTATTTCAGCAATAATCATTATTGATTCTCCTGAAGTCCCGAATTCATCACCAATATAAAAAATTGCATCTATCTCATCTATATTCTCAGGAACCATATCTCTATACGACATGCCTTCTGTTTTAACGAAACTCATTCCAGCAAATGAAATTATGGTAAACAGAATTACAACTCCTAAAATTATTTGAGGCTTTCTTGCCACGAACCCCGCATATCCTTCAATTATTTTTTTCATGCTTCAAACCTCTTCCAAGAAAATTTAATTCAAGTTTTTCTATTTTTTCAATAAATCTTTCCTCAAGCAATATGAGAGATGGAGATATAACTATAGTCGCGAATAAAATGCAGAAAATTCCCAGAGCAAGAGTTTCCCCAAGATGCTGAATCATCGGCATGGAAGATAGCAATAAGGCAAGAAAACCAACTATGGTTGTTGTTCCAGAACCCGTAATTCCTGAACCAACAGAAGGCAATGCCAAAATTAATGCTTCTTTTTGATTTTTACCTTTTTCTCTTTCTTCCTCATATCTTTCCACCAAGAAAATTCCATATTCTGTGCCCAACCCCAAAATCATCGCTCCTATGCCAACTGTTGCTACTGACAACGGAATGTTAAACCACCCCATAAGCCCAAAGGTCCAGGTAAGGCCTAAAATCAAAGGGGTGAAGACGAGAATACCTTTTGTAATAGATCTTTTTATTAAAATAAGCAATAACAAAATTATAATTGCTGCAATACCGGATGTAAAAACCATATCCCGTTCAAGCATATTCATTAAAACAACCCTTATAGGAGGATTTCCTGTAACTGTAATATCAATACATGCCGGCTTTTCCACGCTCTTTATATCTCCCTTGATTTTTGAAACAAAGCGGTTAATTTTTTTTTCACTCTTTCCCAAATCAGCGGAAATTATCATTAAAGTTGCAGAATAATCCTTATTGAAAAACATCTCGCTATTCGGTATTTTTGCGAGAATTTGTTTTATCAGTTCTATATTATCAGGAACGTTTTCAGGATATATGAAAAAAGATCCGGCAGATTGAACGGAGTTTATAGAAGATTCCTTTTTTATTTCATTTTCAAGAGAAACAAGCATCCTTATTACTTTTGGATCTCTTATATCTTTAGGCGAATTCTCAAGTTCGCAATTCTTATCCAATTTTATCAGAATCATTACAGTATCTTCTCCTCCAAACTTATCAGAAATCTTATTCTGAAGTTTTATTACATCTAAATTCTGAGGCAACTCTTTGCTTATATCAGTTTGCAAATGTATGTTTTGGATACCCAATCCTATTGCTATTGTTAAAAATACCGTTATCGCAAAAATTATGAATGAGTATTTATACTGAAACCCAGCAAGATTTTTTAGAATGTTCATTCTCACATCTCCGTTTTTATTATTTTTCTCAACTTGCAGTTTGCTTCTTTCAGAATTTTTGCCGCTTTCAAACATTTCTCAGGTTTGTCCGCAATTTTAACGAGCAGATTAAACATATTGTGTATATGAATATTCAATGGACTTGTTTTATGCTTTTTCCTGGCCTCTTCAAAAAATTTTTCGAGATCCGATTTATCTATATTTAAAATATCTCCAAGTATCTTGCTCATTTTGTCTTTCATTATCCGTTCAAAACTTTTGATTTCTTTGGAAATTTTCAATCCTTTTTTAGTCAATACATATTTCTTTTTTCTTCCATCATCAACTTCTTTTATGAAACCCTTTCTCGTCAAAGAATGCAAAGTTGGATATATTGTCCCGGGGGAAGGCTTCCAAAATTTTGTTTTTTCTTTAATTTTTTCCATGATTTTGTATCCGTGCAATGATTCCTCTTTTAGAAGCAGTAGTATATATGACTCTAAAAATCCTCTGGGTACTATCTGAGTCAAATTATTTTTTAATTTTTTTCCATCCATAATACAAACAGCACAATATCGCAAAAGTTATAAAGAGAATAAATAAGAAAAATAATTTTGAATCCTTTTTCTTCGTCTCCACTTTGATTTGTATCTGTTTTTCAACAATTTTAACCTCATCATTGAGAAGGTATCTTATCTCCGCCTTTAATAGATATGTTTTTAGATTGGCATCATTATCCACATCAAATCTGAAAACAACTTCTCCGCTTTGATTAGGTTTAAGATTTCCAATATAATCATATTTTTCATCAAAATCAAACGGTTGGTCGCTTTGTTTATAAATCTTGACAGAAACGGTTTTCGCCTCTTCAAAACCAATATTTTTTATTTTTAATCTCAAGGTTACTTTATCTCCTTGAGATATTTTACTGGGACTTGTTGTTTCATTTTTAATTTCAAATAACGGCAAAGGTTTTACGACAATATCAACGTCTAATGTTCGATTCTTGTATTCATCTCTATTGTTATTGGCGTCTTTGTATTTTATGATAAGTTTTGCCTTATACTTTCCAGGAATTGTGTTTTTGTCAATATCTATATAAAATTCTGCTGTTTTGCTTTCTCCCTCTTCAATCATCCCAAGATTTGCTATATTGGAATAGCTTTCACTGGGAGTAATTCCTTTAGGCAATATAAGTTCTGATGTTATGAGTTCTGCATCACCTGTGCCAATGTTTTGAATTTCTATTGAAAGTTTATTCTCTTCTGAATCCGGAAAAAGTTTTGTGGGCTTAGATACTATAGAACCTATTGCAAATTCTGGAATTTTAGATTCAACATAAATTTCAAATTCGTGAATTATCCAACTATCTGAATTTTCTGTCTGACATTTTATTTTCATTTCATTCCATCCTTCCACCGCATTTGAATCAACTCTCAATTTATACTGCAATATGACTTCTTCTGCTCCTGGCAATTTTCCAATATGTTTTGTTGCATTTTCATTAGGGTCCAAAGAGAAAGGATATTCTGGCAAAAGCGTGCATGTAACATTCTTGGCTTCTTCTGTTCCAATATTTTCAATCTTTATCCATAAATCCATATATTTGCCAGCTTCTACAGGATAGGGATTATATTTTAGTTCCCGAATTTTTAGAATGGGAGAATTAGAAATGTAGGAATCAGCAAAACTTATATTCACCAATCCAAACATGGTGATTAATATCACTGCTGAAATCTGCAAGATTTGTTTTTTATCTAAATTTCCAAATATATCGATTCGATACATAATAATATGAACTAAAAATATTTAAATACTAAAATTTACCGAATGCGTGAAGTTTTTAAAACAAATTCTCTTTTTCATCACTTGAAATGATTTCTAAAAACAATGAATAAAACAACCGAAATAATGC
>CAYLRQ010000060.1:0-4863 GCA_964386335.1 uncultured archaeon | reverse complement strand
AATAAAATTCAAGGGAAAAGGTAAAAAAGCAAAAATTGTAAAGCAGAAAGCAGAAAGGTATAACATGAAAGAAAGATTGGAACTTGATGATCATATTAAAAGCAATCCTCTTCTTCTAAAATCATTTTTGCTTGCTCTTGAAATCATTAAACTATATAAATTTTTAACTGAAAAAAAGCATGAATATATTATGTCAAAACAACTTCTAAAAGCTGGGACATCAGTTGGAGCGAACTCAAACGAAGCTGTAGTTGGTCAATCAAAAAAAGACTTCATTGCAAAATTAGGTATTGCTCGAAAAGAAGGTTATGAAACAAAATATTGGTTAGATTTATTAAGATTCAGTGATTATTTATCACTAACACAAACACAAAAAGCAAATAATTTATTAGATGAATGTATGAAGTTAATTTGTTCATCAATAAATACGTCTAAGAAAAACATAAATAAGGAACGAAATATATGATAAAAAAAAATTTAATTAGTAGAAAAAGTATTTTATTCTCTTCATTTCTGCTTTCTGCTTTTTGCTTTTGTTCTGCGCCTCAAGCTTATGGAGTTTAATTAATGATAGATAAACAAATAGTTTATTCAAGAATTCAAGAAATTGAAGACTCCCTTGATCGGCTGAAAAAAATTGGTGAGGTTAAAGAAGAAGTATTTGTTGCAGATAATAATTTAAAAGATATTGCTTCATATAGATTATTAATCATAATTGAAGCATCTATCTCAATATGCCAACATATATGTGCTAGAGAAATCCACAAAGCTCCTGAATCTTATGCTGATTGTTTTTCATTATTAGAAAAAAATAATATTATAACTAAAGATATCTCAGTTAGATTACAACAAATGGCACGGTTTCGAAATATGCTTATTCATATATACTGGGATATAGATTACTCATTAGTACACCAGATAATTAAGAAAAGAATGAATGATACAAAAGAATTTATTTCTCAGATCGCTAAAAAATTTTTAGGATGAAAGAGAAAGGCATCCGCCTTCATTTCATTTCAGTCTTCGTTTCACTACGCCCCGATCCGTCTTCGTTACACTAAACCGTGATAAAACGACGCAACAGGCAAGAAGACAAAAGATAAAAGGACAAAAGGTGAAATGGGAGAAGTGAAATGGAGAAAAGGGGAAGATGGGCATAAATAGGCATTTGTAGGTTTTGATCCTAATATTGATTTATGGATTAGGATTTAGTAGGAATAGCGAGAAGGTAAAGTGATAAAGAAGAAAGATCATAAGGTAAAAAAATAACTCAAAATGGACAGTGATAAAGAAAAAATATATCGACAATTAATGTGGGATTACAACATTACACCTGAAGAAGTTGATAAGCTTATCAAGGGCGAAACCAAGTTCGCCGGGCATTACGACATTAATAATTTTTTTAGAAAAATGCTTGAAACTTTTCCCTGGTTTACGATTATTAAAATATTTGAGTTACATAAAATTTCAGAACTGCTGACAGATCAAACAGTTAATCAACTACGAACACCATCATTAAAAAAAAATTATTTCTATGTTAAAAAAAGATTACAAGAAATTATATAACCTACAGGATAAATTCTTACATTACTGGAAAACAATTGACACACCTTTTTATCTTACGGGTGGCACTGCACTCGGCAGGTTTTATCTAAATCACAGATACAGTTTGGATTTGGATTTTTTTGTTAATAATGATAAGAATTATAAACAATACATAGAAACTATTTATAAAAGTTGTAATAATGCTTTTTCTTGTGATGTTGAGAACAACCTTTTTCAAGATGATTATACCAGATTATTTATTGTTGATGAAAATATTTCCCTTAAATTAGAATTTGTAAATGATGTTGAATATCACTCAGGAACGTTAAAGAAAATTTATTTTGGAAAAATTGATACACCTCTTAATATTTTATCAAACAAACTTTCGACAATTATCAATAGGGACGAACCCAAAGATATTTTTGATATCATTCACATATCCTTGAGCTATAAATTTAATTGGAAAACAGTCTTCTTTGAAACGAAAAAGAAAAATATTATTAATGAAATAGATGTAGAGCAAAAAATATACAGTTTTCCCACTTCTCTTCTTGATAAAGTCGATTGGTTCATTAAGAAACCAGATTATACTATTTTTGCAGAATATATTAGACGTATTGCAGACGATTTTATTACCGGATCGAACAATTCTATTTGTAAAACAAACATAAATATTGAAGATGCGAAAATAATGAATAATGAAAAATGCATAATGAATCCCAGTGGAATAAGAAGAAGATTCCACCCATATTAAATAAAAGAAAGAATTTAATAGGGTAAATTGGGCAGGCGGGTCATGAAAAGTAAAAAGCAGAAAGTAGAAATCAGAAAACAGAAATCAGAAATCAGAAAGCAGAAAGTAGAAATCAGAAAACAGAAAACAGAACCCAGTGAAATATTCAGCAAGCTGAATTTCACGGGTCAAGAATCAGAAATCAGTGAAATATGCTAGGCATTTCACCCATGTGTAATAACAGATAAAAGAGATTACACAGGGCAAGCGGGTCATGAAAAGCAAAAAGCAGAAAGCAGAAAGTAGAAAGAAGAAATCAGAAATCAGAAATCAGTGAAATATGCTAGGCATTTCACCCATGTGTAATAACAGATAAAAGAGATTACACAGGGCAAGCGGGTCAGAAATCAGAAAGTTTACCCTATGAAATAAATCTAAGATTTAGCGAAGCTATTTCACAGGGTTTACCCCGTTAATTCTGTTACTATTTAACTGGGGCAGAAAGAAAAAGAATAACTTATGGAACTCGATAAACATTTAAAAAACAATCCTCTTTTGTATAAATCTTGCAAAAAAAAGTGATTGGTGCACTATTATTAAAATGAAAAACTTTACTTACAGGTAAAAGATGTGTGGTTTGCCGGTAAAGTTTAACTTATAGGTAAAACTAAATTTTCATGAATTATATCAAGAGAAATTATTATATTGAAAAAATAAGCCCTTTTATCGGAAAAGATATAATTAAAATAATTATAGGACAACGTAGGGTTGGTAAAAGCTATTTCCTATATCAATTACAAGATGTTATATCAGAAAAGTATTCAGATTCCAATATAATCTATATCAACAAAGAGTTATACAAATTCGATAATATCCGGGATTTTAGGGATCTTATAAAATATGTTAAAGGTGAAGCAGAGGAGAATAAAACTAATTATCTTTTTATTGATGAAGTTCAGGAAATTACAGAATATGAAAAAGCATTACGAAGTCTTTTAGCAGAAGGTGGATTTGATATTTATTGCACGGGTAGTAATGCAAGTATGTTTTCTTCAGAATTAGCAACATATTTAAGTGGACGATATGTTGAAATAAAAATATTCAGCTTGTCTTATCTTGAATTTCTCCGTTTCCACAATAGTGAAAATACAAAAGAATCTTTCATAAAATATATAAAATATGGCGGTTTA
This sequence comes from uncultured archaeon, assembly GCA_964386335.1. Lineage (GTDB taxonomy): Archaea > Aenigmatarchaeota > Aenigmatarchaeia > QMZS01 > QMZS01 > QMZS01. The sequence continues at coordinate 1,395 of CAYLRQ010000060.1, read as the reverse complement.
CCGTATTTGTATAATCTCGAATTATCGGATGAAATAGTGTATGAATATCTGAGAAATATTTATAATACGATTTTACTAAAAGATATTGTCTCACGTCATAATATTCGGAATGTTAATCTTTTAGAAAAACTTGTAAAATACCTCGCATCTAATTGTGGTAGTATTATATCAGCTAAAAGAATTAGTGATTTTCTTCAATCGCAAAGAATCAAAATGTCAGTGAAAGTAATAATCAATTATTTAGATTATTTGAGAGATGCTTTTTTTATTTTTAAGGTATCCAGAGAGGAAGTTGTCGGGAAAAAAATCTTCGAAATAGGAGAAAAATTCTATTTTGAGGATTTGGGAATTAAGCATTCGATCAAATCATACAATCAAACAGAAATTGGAAATGTTTTAGAAAATTTAGTTTTTAACCATATGAAATTTAACGGATATGATATAACAGTCGGAAAATTAGGAAGTAAGGAAATTGATTTTATATGTAAGAAAGGCAGTAAAAAATTATATATACAAGTATGTTACCTATTACCTGATAAAAGAGTTTTAGATAGAGAATTTGGAAATTTGTTATCAATTCAGGATAATTATCCTAAGATTGTTGTTTCTATGGATGAATCAATAGGAGATTCTTATAAAGGTATTCATCATGTGCATATTCGAGAATTTATTTGTACAAATTATACTTAATGCTCAATTATAAAAACCGAAATATCAAGTAAAAAGCAAAACCCAATGAAATAGCCAATAAATTGATTTCACGGATCAAGAAAATCAACCCAGAGAAATATTCAGTAAGCCCCGTGGAATCCTGTAGAAAAGGTGTGCGATGCGCAATTCCACTAGGGCAAGCTGAATTTCACCCTGAAGAGATGAAAAGATATTTCAATATAAAAGTATGATGCATAAATATAATATGGATAGAAAAAAAATACTACATACACTAAAAGATTTTAAAGAAAATAATGCTGATAAATATGGCATTTTGACTTTGGGGATTTTCGGTTCTGTCGCAAAAAATTCTTCTCAGCCTGATAGTGATATTGATATAGTTATAAAAACCGTAAAAGCGGATCTGTTTTTATTAGTTCATTTGAAAGAAGAATTAGAAAAACTTTTTGGTACTCACATTGATATAATAAGATATAGAAACAGGATGAATAAATATCTTAAAAAACATATCGACGAAGAAGCTATTTATGTATAAAAAGGAAATACTTCAAATATTACGAAGATATAAAGAGAATTCTAAATACAAAGATAATATCGTAGCTCTCGGTCTATTTGGATCTTATGCAAGAAATGAAGCATCTGATTTAAGTGATATTGATATTTTCGTTACGTTAAAAATCCCAAAAATGTTTGATTTGATTGGCATAAAACAAGATTTGGAAG
>CAYLRQ010000059.1:0-4897 GCA_964386335.1 uncultured archaeon | reverse complement strand
GCTAACAAAACATTTCTTCCTGCGGTTAATCCGGCAAAAATAAGCAAAGCTATTGAAGCAAAAATGACAATCAGAGCACCTGTCCTTCTATATTTCCAGTTAAGCACAAAACCAAATATTTCGGTTAACATGATCAAAAGTAATATTGTACCTTGAAATTTTGCGCTTTCAACTAAATATTCATCACTCTCACCACCAAAGATATCACCAAAAAAAATAAATAACCATATTGAAATTATGATAATTCCCAATATTCTTCCTATTTTTCTGCGCATTTTTAAGCGCCTCCAAGTTAATAAATTCTGATGATATTTCACCAACTTATTCCCAACAATACTCCAAAGATTAACAAGCTATTCAGAGACATGCCGATATTATAATTTAAATATTTTATTCCTAATTCTCCTGATATTAAAAGGTCTTTACGCATACTAACTTTTCCCATTAATAAGACATCGTTATTAACTTTGTAAGTTGTTCCAACCCCAAGACCGAAATCCAAATTCTCAGCTAAATACAGGCCATCCAATTCTCCAAGATTTGAAATATCAATAGGAAAACTCCCAAACAATTCTACAAAAATAGGATTAAAATAATATGTATCCTTGACACTTAAAATTAAATTTGTAGCTTGATCTAATTGAATCATTGCACCAAAATAAAAATCATCAACTAATTTCATATTAACACCTACAAAATAACTGTTATCTTTTAATATCACAGCTTCTAAATTTTTATCAGACAAACTTATTTTAAAATTATTTGAAGAGTAATATTTAAAACTAAAAGTTTTATCTGGAGTATAATTAATATCTGACATCTTTTCTTCAACTTTACTTTTTAATTCGGAAATATTTATTAAGACAATAAACTTACCAAAACTTCCATTTAATACATATTCTTGAAATCCCATTGAAACTTGAGATTCGTAATTCACAGAATCATTTTGTGATTTCAAATTGAATTTCAGCTTATTATTTTTCATTTCTGCAGATAATGATATTTCTCCAATTGTATTTAACTTTATCTCATTTCCAACGAAAAAACCACTGGTATTTGCTACAAATTTGGCCTTTTCCAGCACAGGGATTAAATCAAGTAATTTTTGGGGTTCTAAATTGTATTTCTTAATATCACTGTTTTTAATATAGTAAACTACATAAGAAACAACTAAGTTTTTCGATTCACTATCAACTTCCTGTAATTTTTTTAAATACTGAGGCCATAATTCGTTAGGACAATACATTACTACATTATCTCCAACTGCATAAGCTTGAATAACTCTCAAGACTTCAACAATTGACTTAGCAGAACGATTTTTAGGCTTGTAAATATGGGGAATATAATATGAAAAGGATGATTCTGAAAAAACAACGTAAACATCTTCTATCTTTTCATAAGAATAACCGAAAGAAGACAAAATTACTTTTAACGCAGCATCAAGAGAAATATCATATAAAACTATGTTTACTTCTCCTGTTAAATCGTTTGAAAAAATTATTGTTGAATTATAAAGTTGACCTAATTGCATTAAAACATCTTTAATGTCTGAATTTTGAAAACTAATGTCTTTAGTTTGAGAAAATAAAGTTAATAACATAAAAGAAAGAATAAAAATCACAAGTATTTTTTTCATTTAACATCACCTACCAATTTAGCTTGAATAATTACAATAATATTTTTCTTATGTGTTTCATATTTGGTACTCTTAAATAATTTACCAAGTATAGGAACATCTTTTAAGCCCGGAACACCACTATCAACTTTTGAAACTGTTTCAAAGGATAATCCTGCAATATAATAAGGTTCTCCATACTTAACATCTACATTGGTTTCAAGAAGCGAACCCACAGGATTATTATTATCTCCATCATTCATAGTTGATTCAACAATAGTTTTAATATACATATTTACATGATCTAGAAAAACATTACCAGAAACTGCAACCTCAGTTGTTAATCTTCTTTCAACATAAGTATTATTGTTTTCATTTGATATTCTTAAACCAATTGTTGTATATCCTGAAACTTTCGAAGTTGAACCAGATTTCAATAAAAGAGTACCCTGTCCCAAAACTTCGGCATTCCCGGATTTAACCAAAGAATCTAGAAGTAAATCAATCTCATAAGACAATGGATTAAATATTGCCGAAATACCATTTGGGGAATAATTAATGTCAAATCCTTCAGAACCTTCAGAATTCCAGGACCAATTAATTCCAAACTTTTCAAAATCTTTTTCATCTACTTCAATTATTTTTACTGTTATTTCCGCAGTATACACTGGTTTATCAATAATTGATATGGTTTCAGCGATTTGAGAAGCAACTTTTGGAGGAGCATAAATTAAAACCTGATTTTGATTAGGAGTCCTGTAAATATAATTCTGCATAATTTTTGGTAAAGCATTACCCACGTCATCAAATGTTGTATGATACAAATTAATAAGATATCTACTTGAAATTAGAGGAAATCCTGGACTATCTGGATTAGCAGTTCCAACAAAATATACATTATTTATCTTTGTCCAATAGTATCCTAGTGGCATAAGCATCAAATCCAATGCTTTTTCAAGTGTTATATCATAGACTTCTACCGTTATAAATCCTGAAACCTGTGGATCATATAAAATAGATACTCCTTCTTGCATTGAAATTTGACTCAAAGCATCTCTTATATCTGTTTGATAAAAATAGACATCTACTCCAAAAAAGGTACCAAATAAAAATAAAAAAGTTAATAGAATCAGAATTTTTTTCATTCTTTCACATCCCCTATAATTTTCTTTTTATCAAAACTCTCATCTCCATAAAGCCTATACAAAATGAAAGTACTATTCTTTATTATTTCATTGTATCCTGACGATATGACAAATTTCTTAGTTTCAAGAGGAAACACAACAAACACCTTTGTTAGATCTGTAGTTTGAAGTGGATCTTGCCTTATGATTTTCCCCTCTAAAATTGTATTTCCTGTATTTTCAACATTTACTGTGAAAGTATTTGTAGCTACATCAGATACATATGTATTTACATTAGTAATCAAATTGCCAGATCTTAAAACTATTACAGGTTCTTTAAAAAGTAAAATATCTTTCTCAGAATTTACATTTATCTTATAAATATTGTCTCCGTCTTTTAAGGAAGCCTTTCTTGAATCAAATTTAATAAATCCACTTATCTTGGTATATGGAAACAGACGGACTTTTGAAGGAAAAATTTCTAACGCATCATTATCAGTGATAAGATTAAATTCTAAAGACTCAGGAGAAAGGTTTTGGAGATTTATCTTAAAATTTTCTATTGTTCTTTGTACATCAATTAAAACTATATGAGGATCAATTAAAATAGCAATTTCTTTTGGTTGATCACCAGTAATAGTAATTCTTTTAAAATTGGTAACACGGATCCCCTGAGAAATTCCATCAAGTTGTATTTCAAATTTTCCTCGAGGGAAAACAAATGGTATAAAATATTCAAAAGTTGCTTTTTGTTCAGGAAAAACCACAAAAGAAGTGTTATCAAGAGGTATTGACGTAATTATCCTATTTATTTCTCTTGAAATAAGTCTAAGCTCACCATTTAAGGCTAAAACTGCATTTCCATTATTTCTTACCGTCAAGTCTAAAACCGTTCCAAAATTACCATATTTTTCTATTAAGCTTTCGGAGGCATCTGAAGTTAAATCAAATGATTTGGCTTCTAAAATTTCAGGTCTTATAACTTTTTGAAATGGAAAATCAAGTATTATCACAGAAACATAATCAAATACAGTTTCAAAAACATCTGTTTTTCCTCCTTTTTGTTTAAAATGAATAGCACCAAATGCTTGAGCCCCTCTAAAATCCCTAGGGATTTTAATGGTAATTTCGTAATCTTTTGATTCTCCCGGTTGTAAAAGTAATCCAGTTCCTTCAGCGCTAATCCAATTCTTTATGCTATATTTATATTCACCTACATCATATAAATATTTAGTTCCTTCAATGACAAAATCAGTAATCTCAATTTCTATTTCAGCTATAGCCGCACTTGGATTAGAAACATTAATGCTTAGTTCCATTTCATTACTGTTTGGTTCTACTTCAACTCTATTTACAAGAGGATAAATTGTAACTGTAAAAGATAAAATACTAAAAAATATTAATAATAAAGAAAAAACTTTTTTCATATTTCCACCTCGATATATCTAATTTATGTATTTTTATTATATCACATATATTCGAAAAATATTAAAAATTTATAATCTTCAAGTTATGGTAACAAATTGTCAAAAAAATTGGCCCCAGAAGGGGCCAGAAATTTTCATTATTTCTTTTAAAACGTTACTGTTGGTTCAAAAGTTATTCCAAGCTCAACAGTATATTCACCAGCAGGTGTGTCAGGATCTATGTATGTAACTGCGACACCTACTAAATATGAACCATCACCAATTGGAGTTGTTGGGATAAATGGATTTCCGTCTTTCTCCACATATATTGTTCCGTCAATATAAACATCAAGCCCTCCCCAATTTGCCGATGCACTAACTGTTACAGAAGCATTTGAATCAAGTGTGAATGATAAAAGATCTATATCCCATGGAAACTCTAAATCATAATCACAAATGTTAAAAAAGCTGTCTATCATCCATGTATATTCTAAATCCATCCATTGATGTACATAAATCGTTATTGATGAATCTAATGTATAACTTTCAAACTCACAACCTGGAATATGAATGGGCATTCCATTACCATTAGCAAAAATAAATAACGCAAATAAAATTAAGATTCCAACTAAAACTTTCCTCATAATTAACCCCTCCTTTTAATTTTTATTACTCTCTTTTCTATTACCAATACACAGTTGGACTAAATGTAAATAATACCGGTAAGTGATATATTCCAGCAGGTGCATCAG
>CAYLRQ010000058.1:0-4962 GCA_964386335.1 uncultured archaeon | reverse complement strand
GGCTGTGCTATTTTTTATTTTAGGAGCACTCTGAAATTATTTTATATTTTTCTCAATAAACTAGATATATAGTTTATTGCTCAAATATATCACGGGATGTTGGGTTTTATAATTATCTAATTTTTAAATTATTATCATAAGTTATGAAAGAAAAATTAAAAAAAATTTCTGAAGTTGAATATTTAATTTCGAGAGATGCAAGAGATAAAATGAGAGTAAATGCCAAAATAATAGCTACTAATAGAATTATTGAAGCTGTTGAAGATGAAGCAATAAAACAATTAACAAATGTTGCCTGCCTTCCGGGAATTATTGAGTCTGTTTATGGAATGCCGGATATTCACTGGGGCTATGGTTTGCCTATGGGTGCGGTAGGAGCCTTTGACTGTGAAAAAGGAGTGATATCCAGCGGATGTACTGGTTTTGATATTAATTGCGGGATCAGGATGATTAAAACGAATTTAACTTATAAAGAGGTGAAACCAAAATTAAAACAATTAATTAATGTTTTGTTTCAGAATGTTCCAACAGGGGTCGGTTCAAAGGGAAAATTGAGATTATCAAAAGATGAATTAGATGAAGTTCTTGTTAAGGGAGCAAAATGGGCTATGGAAAATAATTATGCAACAAAAGAAGATTTGCAACATATGGAAGAATATGGCAATATGTCCGGAGTAAATCCAGATAAAATTTCTGATCTCGCAAAGAAGAGAGGTCTCCCACAACTCGGCACTCTCGGAGCTGGAAATCATTTTCTGGAGATTCAGAAAGTCGACCAGATTTTTAATTCCAAAATAGCAGAAGTTTTTGGTGTCACGGATAAAGATCAAATTATTGTAATGCTGCACTGCGGATCGAGAGGTCTTGGCCATCAAATTGCGACAGATTATTTAAAAATTCACGAAAATGCCGTGAAAAAATATAAGATATGGCTTCCAGATAGACAATTGGTTTGTGCTCCTGCAAATTCTGAAGAAGGACAGGACTATTTTGAGGCGATGAAAGGAGCAGTGAATTATGCTTTCTGCAACAGAACAATAATGACTAATTGGATTAGAGAAAGTTTCGCCAAAGTTTTTGAAAAAAATTGGGAAGAGATGGATATGAAATTAATTTACGATGTTTGCCACAATATTTGTAAGTTGGAGGAACATGAAGTAAATGGAGAAAAAAGAAAATTATATGTTCATAGAAAAGGAGCAACAAGAAGTTTGCCATCCGGACATGAACTTGTTCCAGAAACTTATAAAAAAGTCGGACAACCTGTTTTAATAGCAGGTTCTATGGGAACGGCAAGTTATATTTTAGTTGGAGGAAAGAAAGCAAAAGAAACTTTTTATTCAAGTTGTCATGGAGCGGGAAGAGTAATGAGCAGAAACAAAGCAATAAAAGATTTTAGGGGAAATATAATCAAAGAAGAGTTGGCAGAAAGAGGCATTATTGCGAAGTCGACTTCACCAAGAGTTCTGGCAGAAGAAAGTCCAGATGCTTATAAAGATATTGATGAAGTTGCAAAGGCGGTTGATATTGCAGAAATTTCAAAAAAGGTTGTCCGGGTTGTTCCAATTGGTGTTGTTAAAGGATAGATTAACAGATATCTAAATTGAAATTTAAATATAAATCGCAAAATTTTTTTTCATTTTCTTTCGCCTTTTATTCTTTCTGCTTCTTTCCATATTTTGTCAAATGCCTCTTCAATATATTTTGTTTTTAAAGGATTTCTTAAATGCATCTTAATTGCTCTATTCATCATATGATAACAAATTAAAACTTCTTTGCCTTTTATTCCAAAGACCGTTGAATAAATTTCACTTTTAGATTTTCTTATTTCCACATATCTGGGATCCAAACCAAGTAAAAAATTTATAAAGTCTTTCGATACCTGTTTTTCTACTATTATTACCTGAAATTTTACTCCTCTCTCCACTGCAGTTGATATAGAGGTAAAAAATTTTTTGGAATAGCCGGTACAGAATCTATCTTGTCCGAATAGTATGTCTCCTTTTTCTGCTCTGTTCATTATTTCTGACATTAGTTCAGTTATTTTCTCTCTCGATCCTGAGACCATAATTATCATAATTTTGATATATGCTTCTGCGGTAGAGATGGTTCTTCTAAGATCTATTTTATTTGTACTATAAGGATTTAGAAGGATTTGCTCCCGATGAAAAAATTATTAATCCATAAAATAAAAGAACTGCTAATCTTGTAATTGGGATATAATTTTTCAATCTATCTAAAATAGTGAATAGTAGTGTGAATGAAAATATTCCAAAAAAAAGAGAAAATAACTGAAAACGATTTTAAAGACTGTGAGTCAAGATATTTATATTCATTGATTACCTATCCTGGAGAAGAGAAATTCTTTTTATTGTAAATAATATTTATGACTTCAGAAGAATATTTCAAAAATTTGAAATTGCAGATTGATAGTTTGTATGAAATTGCAGGAAAAGCAAAGAAATCTGGAAAAGATTATGAAACTTTTGTTGAATCTAAAAGAGCATCGGATAAATACAATAGATGCGTAGATATTCTCGAAACGGTGACTCCAGAATTTGGAAAACACCGGAAAGATATAATAAAGAGAATAAGGGAATTAGAAGACAAATTCGGTGTTGGTTCTGATGAAGTTGCTCTCGAAATAGCAAAAGAAATTGCCATTGGGAAGTTCTTTAAATTTGAAACAAAAGAAGAAGCAATTCTGTCTGGTTTGAGATTCGGGTGCGCTTATAATACTCAAGGAGTTGTTGCAGCACCAATAGAAGGAATTACCGGAGTAAAAATAGACAAAAAGGAAAATTTTCTTTATGTTTATTATGCGGGTCCAATAAGGACGGCAGGAGGCACTTCGCAGGTATTTACTCTATTTATTGCAGATTATTTAAGAAAAACTTTTGGACTAAACAGATATGTGCCAACAAAATCTGAAATAGAAAGATATTACGCAGAAGTTACTGATTATATAAATTATGTGACAAGAAAGCAGTACAAACCAAATGAGGAAGAAATCTACTTTTTAGTTAAAAATGTTCCTATATGCATCACCGGAGAACCAACAGAAAAAAGAGAAGTTTCAAGACACAAAGATCTGGAAAGAGCGGAAACAACAAGAATAAGGGGTGGAATGTGCCTGATTTATTTGGATGGCCTGCCTTTGAAAGCAAATAAACTGCTAAAAAAATTGAAAAAATACGGAGATCAATTCAACTTAACGGATACTTGGAAATGGCTGGAAGATTTTATTAAATTAAAGAAAGATAAAACTGCAGATACGACAGGCACAAAATATAAATTCCTCGAAGAAGTCCCGGCCGGAAGGCCAATTTATTCAATGCCGACTTTAAGAGGAGGATTCAGGTTGAGATATGGAAGAAGCAGAAATACGGGGTCTGGATGTTTTGGTTTTCATCCAGCAACCCTCGAAATACTTGATTCATTTCCGGCAATAGCCTCGCAAATGAAAGTTGAACTCCCAGGAAAAAGTTGCACCGTCGCAGTCTGTGACAGTATAGAAAGTCCCATTGTTAAACTAAAAAATGGAGATGTTGTAAAAGTAGATTCTCAAACAAAAGCAAGAGAAATCAGGCCTGAAATTGATAAAATTCTGTTTATCGGAGATATTTTAATATCTTTTGGAGATTTTTATGAAAACGGGGAAAAACTGATTAAAAGTCCTTATGTAGAAGAAGTCTGGAGATTTGATTTAAAAGAGAAGCTTGATGAGGCTCAAAAATTGATTGGAAAGGAAAGAGTTGATGAATTGCTAAGGAATCCAAAAGATATAAGTGCAGAAGAAGCAATAAAACTTTCTCAGATTATTCCTTTGCACCCAAAATATTTGTATTTTTATAATGATTTTTCTTCAGAAGAACTATCTGATTTAATAGAATATCTAATTTCCGGAGAAAAAAAAGATAATAAATTGGTTTTGAAGAATAATGAGAGAAAAAAACTGCTTGAAAAAGCCGTTATTCCGCATTATGTATCGCCAGATAAATTATATATTGTAATTGAAGATTATTTGCCCCTTTTAAAAACATTTGAGGGAATTGACTTGGAAGAATTAAGAAAAAGTGATTTAACAGGGTTTGAACTTGTGAACAAATTTTCAAAATTTGAAATCAAAGAGAAACTTACGAGATATATAGGAGCGAGAATGGGAAGGCCTGAGAAAGCGCAGGAAAGAAAAATGAAGGGTTCTCCCCAAGTTTTGTTTCCGGTTGGTCAAGAAGGAGGCAAGATGAGAAACCTGGCTGAAGTTTCCCAGATCGTAACAGAAGTAAGTGAATTTGCCTGTCCGGAACATGGCTCCTCAATTTTTCCATATTGTTTGAGATGCGGAAAACATCTGAAATTTCCAAAAGTTGTTAAAAAGAAAATAAATGTTGCCGGTCTGCTAAACGAAGCATATAAAAATCTGAATGAATCCAGATTAACATTGATAAAAGGTGTAAGAGGGACCAGTTCAAAACATAAAGTCCCAGAGCCAATAGAAAAAGGTATTTTGAGAGCAAAACATAATCTTTATGTTTTCAGAGACGGGACAATAAGATATGACATGGTCAACGCTCCGTTAACACATTTTAAGCCAAAAGAAATCCACACTTCAATTGAAAAATTGAGAGAATTGGGTTATAAAAAAGATATTTATGGAAAAGAATTAGTTGATGAGAATCAAATTCTTGAACTTTTCCCGCAGGATATTATAATTTCAAATTACGGAGAAGAAAGCGCTGCCGATTATTTTTTATCCATATCAAAGTTTGTTGATGAAGAACTTGAAAAATTTTATAAAATTAAACCATTTTACAATGCGAAAAAGAAGGAAGATTTGATAGGGCATTTGTTTTTGGATATAGCTCCGCATACTATTTCTCCAGTAGTTTGCAGATTGATTGGATTTACGGCAAATAGATGCCATTACGCCCATCCTTACTTGTTTGCTGCAACGAGAAGGGA
>CAYLRQ010000057.1:3566-4978 GCA_964386335.1 uncultured archaeon | reverse complement strand
ACAGCTGCCTGTTCAATAACCAAAGATATAAGCCAGAGAGTGCAATATGCAAGGAGTTTTCGAAGAAAAATCCCGCAGAGTTGAGGCAGCGAGCATTTATAAAGTAATATCTTATGAGTAATAAAATACAAAAAAGTATATAAAGATTAATGTTATAATTATCTTATGGTGAATTAAAATGACAGAGAAAATTAATTATACATCTGCAACTATATATTTTCCAGAACATGAAGATTACAGTAGACTAAAACCAGAGAAATCTAAAGTTAGTGGAGATACGCTAGAGTTTATATTATATAATCTCGTTATTTATGCTAGCATTTTCCCTTATTCTGTTCCATCTGAATGGTCAGAAGAAGAAATAGTAAAGAGAGATATAATTGAACCAACAAAGAAATTAATATCAAAAGATATCTTACCTAGTCTTAAAGAGATTGATAAAATTCGGCAACTAGCTAAAAATGGAAAACATGAACCACAGTTATACTATGAAGTTGATACATGGGATGGAACATTCAACGTTTATGATTCATGTGCTAAGTCGGGAGAACTTTTTTTCGAAACTATATATGATCTAAAAATGCAACCTCTTTGCAAACTTCCAGAAGTCTTAGGATTTTTTTATAAAAAAACACAAAATAACACACAATCTTTAACTGATCTTTTAAAGTTGCTACATTTGGCTGAGGATATAAAGCATGAGAAAGAAAAAGGAAAAGTAGCATATATTTCTGGACGTAGTTTAAAGGAAGCTCTACAAAAAGAAATAGAACTTTATGAAAACTTCGATTTTCTACGTTCTTTAGATTCATCAAAAGAATAGTAAGTGGTAACTTTTAGCAAGCTGCCTGAATTTCGTTGAACGTTTCGAGCATATCTGAAGTTCCCTAAAGGGGAATTTTGGCGAAGGCGATAGCCAAAGCCAGATACGCTCTGTTAGCTAAAGTGCTATTCATTTTTCGTAATATGCCAATTAGGACACAAACTTAACAACTGCCATGCACTCCTTCCATCCTTTTTCAATAGGCAATTATCTTTCTCGTCTGGAATTAACTGGGGAAGTTGCCAAATATCCGGAGGTAATGGGTAATTTGCCCATGGGTTATGCCACAAAACAGGGGTTACTTTGGCAATTTTCCATGGATTTAGATTAGCAGCAATAAGCACCGTACTAACACGTTTGTTTTGTGGTCCATTAGGACCATACCAAGCACCATTCGGCTTTCGCCCGGGTCGCTGGTCAATTAACTCGTTTCCACGAAAAATTATGGTAACTTGTTCTTCTCCAAATAAAGCGTTGCTAATGTCAATATCATCCGCTCCAAACTCATCCATAACATTTATGGCAACTATATATGGCAAATCAAGTTCACCGTATTTGGTGGCTTTATCTTGAATTGCTTTTTTGATTC
>CAYLRQ010000057.1:0-3466 GCA_964386335.1 uncultured archaeon | reverse complement strand
TTTAAGGTATCGTAAACTTGGTTCTCTCTGGCTTTCGCTGATGTATCCTCATCAGACAAAGCAGCCAAGGTAGCCTCTAAATAAAATAGTGGTTTTCCATTTTTTAGAACTTTGAAATCTGGATGTGTTGCCTTATTGCTCACGACAGGATGGATCTCAACACTGAATCCAGATTTAGAAAGCAATTCATGAAGGTAGAGTTCAAAAAATGCGGCGAGATGCTGTCGATCATCTTTAGATCGAAAACGTGTTCGTAATTCATCTTGAAATTCAGAAGGAAAATTTTTAAACCATTGCTCTAACAGGTTGCGAATTCTTTTGCATTCTAATCGGACACAACGGTTCAAATAATTGAATATCGGCTCGGCGTAAATCGCAGGACCGGTATAATCTCGATCCATTTCATCAAAGAGCTTCTTCGCTTCGTTCATCTTCCGCCACCTCCAATACCATTTCAGCTAACATCAATTTCCCGCAATGTTTTCGAGAAACTTCATAAGTCTGATTAACATGCGAAGTATGTAAATTCTCCTTTTCCATATTAAAATTATGCAAACATAATATAAAATATACTTGAAATTATGAACCTATTGGTAAACCAATCAAAGAATTGAAACTTTTCCTTAGTTTTTTTATTTCTTTAATTGATTGAAAAAAACATCCTCAATTTTGAATTACATCTTCTCTGGAATTTCAATTCCGAGCAGGTATAAACAAATCTCCAAAATTTCTTTTGTCTTTTTCACAAGTTTCGCTCTAAAACTTTCATTTTCACTGCCAATAACTTTGCAGTTTTCATAGAATTTTGAAAAGATTGTCGCAAGTTCAAAAGCATAATTGCATATTAAATTGGGCTTCAGTTTTTCGCTGCTTTTTTCTATTACTGTTGAAAATTCTAAAAATTTCTTTAAAAGTTCTTTCTCAAACTTATTTATCTTTCCGATTTCTAAATCTTTTTCTTTAATGTTTTTCAGAATAGAATTGCATCTTACAACGGTATATTGAATATAAGGTCCCGTGTTTCCTTCAAATTTAATCGCTTTGTTTGGATTGAATTCTTCGTTTCTGTCTCTATCCGTTTTCAAAATATCGTATTTTAAGGCCCCTATCCCGATTTTCTTTGCAATTTTTTTAATTTCTCTTTCGCTCAAATCTGGATTTCTTTTTTTAACCTCATCTATGCCTTTTTCAACAACTTCATCAATCAAATCATCAATTAAAATATATTCTCCTGATCTTGAACTCATTTTTGAACCCCGCAAAGTCACAATTCCATAACCCATATGCTTGCATTTATCGGCCCATTTATAACCCAAAAGTTCCAGAATTTTAAATAACTGCCTAAAATGAAGATTTTGCTCAGACCCGACAACCCAAATAGAACTTGCAAGATTGAATTTTTCAAATTTATAAATTGTCAGCGCTAAGTCAGAAGTTAAATAAAGACTTGTACCATCAGACCTGACAAGAACTGTGTTTGGAATTCCATATTTCTCAAGATTTATGACAATTGAATTTTCGTGTTTAAAAGCAAAACCTTTTTTCAGCAATTTTAGAGCAATCTTTTTTCCTTCTTCTTTAAATTCATTTTCATAAAAACAAACATCAAATTTTATTCCCAAATTTTTATAAGTTTCCTCAAAACCTTTAATTGCATTTTGCACGACAAATTTCCATTCTGACTCAAACTTCCCGGTCTTATTTTCTAATTCATATAAAATTTCCTGTGATTTTTTATTCAAAGTTTCTTCATCAATCTCTTTGTGAAGTTTTGCATAAATATCTGCAAGTTCGTGGTCTATTTTCTTTTTATTTTCAATTTTATATTTTTGCATGGCGAACACCATTTTTGCCACCTGTTTCCCCATATCATTGTAATAATTTGCCCTGATGATCTCATTCCCCTGAAATTTCAGAATTCTTGAAATTGAATCTCCAAGAAAAGTTGTTCTTGCATGACCTATATGCATTGCTTTGCATGGATTTGGATTCGAAAATTCAACCATTATTCTTTTTTTAGTTTTTGGTTTGTTCTCGAAATTTTTTAGTATCTCTTTTCCAATTTTCTCGTAATTAAAATAAAAATTCAGATAACCGTTTCTTTCTTCAACTTTTTCAAATTCTGAAGGAGTTTCAATTTTTTTTATTTTTTTTAAAGCAAGTTCTTTGGGAGTTATTCCTTTTTTCTTGCCTTCAATAAAACAAATATTGCAAGAAATATCCCCAAATCTGCTTGGAAACTGAAAATTTTCTTTTTCAATCTCTGGAAATTCTTTCTCTAATCCTTTAATCAATTTCTGAATAAGTTTTTGCAACATAATAATCTTTATGAATAAAGAGTTATTTTTTGATATCTTTTACCAATATTTGAATTGAAACTTCTAATTTATCAAAACTTCAAATTATTTTATCTAAATATCAAGGTTCTGTTTCTTGTTGAGAGGTTTTTTATTTATCTATTGTTTCTTCGCCAATACTTAATTCCAAATTTCCTTTTTCATTCAATCTTGATTTAAGTTCAATATCGTCAAACTTTCTGATTATGATTATGAATTCTTCTGCAACAAAATTGTTTATTTTGCTAACTTCATTTGAATAACAATACAGTTCAATATAAGGTTTTTTCCTTAATTCTGAAATTATGCCGAAAATAACGGCTTTTTTTACCTCAACAATTCCAGATTCTGTTTCTACAATTTTGAATTCTCCAAAACCTTCTAAAAAACCGGATTTTATTTCATACGTTTCAATTAAATTTTGCACATCATTAAGATTCTCATTTTTTGATAATTTCAGAAAAACAATATTTCCCTCTCTTGCAGATATCATAATAAAAATTGTTTTAATTTATTAATTTTGTCATTTTTTCATTTGTGTTTAATTAAAATTATAATGAGAGTAGAGAAATGTGATACCGATTATTATGTTTATTTATCAGGAGATGATATTAAGAAAGTTTGTCAGAGAATATCTCGTCAAGAAGACCCTCTTCGCGCAGGACAATATCATTCAATAGTCGCTGAAATAGAGTGCAAACCACAAAAACGTGACTTAAATGTATTAGAAACTTTAACATTAACAGCTACTAGAGATATAAGTGTACTCAATAGCGAATATGCTCGTAATGATATCTATTTTAGACGTGTAGATGTATATGAATGTGGTATATGTAAAAGAAGATTTAGTTCAGATGAGTGGTCAAACATCTGTCCTTTTGATGACATCAAAATGAAAATAATAGAAAAAGGAATAGATGTAAAAGTTTATCTTCTATTACTTGGTAAACTTTTAGAGGGCAAACTTGATCACATAGGTACAAGATATAATATGCAAGATAAAATTCTAATATTTTACGATAGATTCCATTCTTAATCAGAGAAGAAGATAACTCTTTTTGATAGATTTTTTTAAGCTTTCAGATAGATTTTTCAATGTTTAATTTCAAATTTTAGATTTGCTCAGGAAA
>CAYLRQ010000056.1:0-5127 GCA_964386335.1 uncultured archaeon | reverse complement strand
TGCGATGGAGAAGAGAATGGACTTATGCTTATGTTGGATTGTTTATTGAATTTCTCAAAAGAATATTTACCAACAAAAAGAGGAAGCATATCTGATGCTCCGCTTACAATAACGACAACATTAAATTTGGGAGAAGTAGATGATGAAGTTTATGATCTCGATATTGTTTTTGAGTATCCAAAAGAATTTTATGAAAAGACAAAAGAAGAAGTTTATCCGTCGGAGATCAATATTGAGAGAGTTGCTGACAGACTTAATTCAAAAGATCCATATTCTGGGCTTGGTTATACGACAGAAACAACAGATTTCAATACGGGGGTTCATTTGACAAGATACAAGGATGTTGTGGACATGGTTGAAAAAGTAATGATACAACTAAAATTGGCAGAAAAATTGAATTGCGTTGATGAAAAACTGGTTGCCTACAAAATTTTATCAACTCATTTTTTAAAAGATTTGAAGGGAAATCTCAGAACATTTTTCAAACAAACTTTTAGATGCACCAGTTGCAATGCAATTTATAGAAGACCTCCGCTTTCTGGAAAATGTTTGAAATGCAAGGGCAATCTCGTTTTAACAGTTTCAGAGGGAACAATCTCAAAATATCTCGAAGCAAGCAAAAAAATTGCGGAGCAATATCACATTCCGGATTACACAAAAGAACAATTAAAACTTTTGGAAAACCAATTGGAAAATGTTTTCGGAAAAAGAGCGAGGCAATTTTCTTTAAGTTCTTTTTAGAAGTTTCTTAAATTAATAAAATTAAATTATATATAGTTTTCGGTTATGGTATATATATATTAAATTTCAGAAATATTTAAATATTTTATTTACACATAAAAAAATGAGATACGACGAAGAAGAAGATGGAGAAGAGGAATTTGAAGACGAGGAAGAAGACGAGTACTGATTTTTAAATTTTTTTATTTTTAATTTTTTTTAAAGTTTTATTTAAGTTTTATTTTAATACAAAATTATATATGGTATTTTGGCATCTGAAAAGTAAAAGAAAAAAAACAGGGGGCAGAGCAAAAAGAAACAGAAAGAAAAGGAAATTTGAAAGAGGAGGTTATTTTATCCCAACCAAAATCGGGAAAAACAAGGTAAAAGTGAACAGAGTCAGAGGAGGCAATATTAAATTAAAATTATTAAATACGGAATTTGTAAATGTTGCCGGGAAAAAATATAAAATTCTGCAGGTTCTGGAAAACAAAGCGAATTTCAGATTTGAAAGAGAAAAAATAATTACAAAAGGAGCGATTCTGGAAACGGAGCATGGAAAGGTTAAAGTTACCTCAAGGCCCGGACAGGATGGAATTGTCAACGGGGTTTTTGTTAAATAGAAATTTAATTGTTCTCATTACACAGATTCCATTGCCTTGATCCCATATAAATTTGCAATCGCGAGCTTAAGTTTATTTGCCAGATTTTTTGCGTAAAGAAAATCCCTGTTCCTCTTTTTCTTATAATAAATGAAATAATATATCCACCAAAAAGTTTTCTGCAAGAAATTTACCTTTACTTCGGTTCTAAATGAAGGAACAAGTGCTATTGTAATTTCTCCTTTTCTGGTTTGTGAATTTTGTTTACCTTGAGCCACAACTTCATAAAAGGCACTTGTCCAGGTATCAATTTTTCTTTTAACTTTCCACTTTACATAAAATACTTTATCGGGACTTGTTGCATCCCACTTTATTTTTATTTCATTTATATCTTTTCCCATCACTTCAAGAATATCTTTGAAAATATGACTCATCTGAAAATACAGTCTGAAAGGTTCTTCTCCATGATATTTAATAATTTCTTTCTCTTTTGGGTAAGCAAGATTATCCTCAAAAATTATATTTTCCATATTATGACCCTTTCAATCTGTCAAAATATTTAATTAATTTTTCCTCAAAACAGGAAATTTTTAATTTTGCCCAATCCATATATTCTTCCACTTTTTTATTGTAGAACAGATTATGCCAAATAAGTCTTAAAAGTTCATAAAAAAATGTTTTTTGCCAGTAAGTTTCCTGAGGATATTCGGTTACAATAACCGGCTCGCTTAATTTTATTTTTGCTTTTCCGGATTTAAAATCTATTTTGACTTCAATATCAACTCTGAAATAAGTGAAACTGTCTAAATCTTTAAATACATACCAATAAACTTCATAGGTGTCTTCGGTGACACTGATTTCTTTTTGCTGCCACATTGTCGGCATAAAAATAGTCTGTATTAATTTCGGAACAAAATCAACCAGTTTTTTTACATCTTTCCCTTTATAAGAATATTCGAGATTTTTCACCCCGGGCTTTGAACCTCTTTTATATAAATCGTTCCAGATTGTTAATTTTGCCCCGGTAGGAATATATCCCATAATATTTTTTAAGTTAAAATAAGACATATTTATGCCCCATCTAAGAAATTTTAAAATAGATTTAAGAACTTTTGCAATTCCATCTTTTTGTTTAGTTGTTTTTATAGCTTTTCTGATAATTTATATTGGCTTTTTTGAATTTATCAAAAAAATGCTCGGAATTATTTTAATTTTGATTGGATTAATTATAACTATTAAATTTCCTCAGCCGGGAGATTACCAGCCCAAAACATTCTCTCATATTTTTATTATTATCGGAATTTTTATTTTGTTGTCTGGTGTTTATTTACTGGTTTTTTAAATTATGGCATTAATTGATGATATAGAATCTTATTGTGGTCCTCCCTTCCCAGCAGGAACTGCAAAATATTTTGGGAAAGGGATTTGTGTCGCTCCTTTTGAAACAAGAGAAGAATTTAATTTTACTTTTCCAAAGGGGAAGGGAACTGATTTATGGTTTTCATTTGTGTCCCATCTAGAAAATAAAGGATACAAAGTTCAGAAAGTAAATGAAATGCTGGAAATTTCTCCCGTAGATCAGTCTTATTACAATTTAACTCAAAGACAAAAAGAGGAGATGGAAGGAAGAATCAAGCAGGGTCTTGCGAGTGTTGCAAGTGCTGTCTCAGATTATGAATTGCTCGCCCACGATGTGAGAAAATACAAAGAATTGTTAAAAATCATAAAGACAAATGATGAACATTCTCTGAGAGCTATGTTCATAGATGAAGTTGATATCAGCACGGGGCCAAATGCAATAAAAAGTATCGTTGTGAGATGGCCGACAATAATTGCCGATTTTATGACTCTTGGAGAAAAAATGCCTGCTGAAGAAAATGTGGATAAAATTAAGGATGAATTGAAAATTTCCAGAGCAGAGGCAGTTATTTTATCAACAAAGCAAAGATTATACAACAATTGGAAAGAAATTTTTATTCCAGAAGTTGAAAACAGATTTCGCAGACTGGTGGCACAAATGAATTCAAGAAAAAAATCAATAGAAGAGTACAAAAGCTGGCTAAAACCTTTAATTGCAAGACATAGATTGTATAAAGAAGGTTTATCCGCATCCAACATAATCAAAGAAACTCTCACCACTCCTTATCATTCCCCCGCTCAAGCCATTTCGACAAATACTACAAGTATTGTGGCATGGCAGCCTTTTGTCGGAGTAGAACCGAGAGCAGGAAGTTTGAGTATAAATGATTTAATAAAATCTGGAATTAATCCTTATGATAAATTTACAAAAGAAAAACTAATTTTTAATAGAGAGAAAGGATTGGCAAAAGAACATCCCTGGATTATGAACAACATAGAATTTGTTGAAGAAAAGATCAGGGAAATTACAAACCCCAAAAATGAATGGATGAAAGAGAACCGATTGTATTATGTCTTTCTGCAAATTACCTGCGATAGAGTGGTGATGAAATCTCCGAGTGGATTTGAACTTGAAGACATAACTTTTCATACAAAAAACTGGCTGGTAAGTCAGAATGTCCTGCTCGTTCTTTTGCTTGAATTAAAAATAATGCAAGAAGAATTTAACAGAGAAATAAACCAATTGTTGGGTATTACAAATGAAGATGAGATAAAATCAGAAGAAGAGATAGATAAAATAATAGAAGGGTGGAAGAAAGAAAGCAAGAAAGAAAAACCGAACAAATTTAAGGAATTAAAAGAAAAATTTTTAAATATCAAAACAAGATTTTCTAAAATTTTTGAATCTTTAGGTCTGGATACTGCCTTTTCAAGACTGGGTCCTTATGAACATAATTTCAATGATAGATTCACAAATATGTATCTGCCCCCTTTGGCAGTTGATTTTTATAGACCTCATGTAGTGAGTTATCTTTTAAAAGAAGCGGGTGTTGGAAAATGACCAACAAACAAATAATATTTTTCTTTCTCTTTCAATTCTCCAATAATTCTTCTGGCTATTAATTCCTCAATTTCAACTGTTAATCCAATTCTCTTTTTTAAGTCTTCAAAAGAAGTAAAAGGTTTCTTTTTTCTTTCGGACAAAATAAGTCTAACATGTTTTTTTCCAATATTTGGAATCAGCTCCAGTTTATGCATCCTTATGGAAAGTCTGGTAGATTCATTAAAAAACTTTATAAAATATTCTTCCCTCATTTTAATAATTTTTTTGATAACTTCTTTTAGATTGTTTTTTGCAAAATTTGTTAAATCTTTTTCACTTAACTTTCTTCTTATATATTTTATTTTCTCCGAATCATTTATTTTTATTTCTTCATTTATCTTTACTTCCTTGTTTGCAACCAACTCGAGCAGAGTAAAGTAATTAAAACCTATGGCCTGTATTATTGGTTCTATTTTTTTCATCCCAGAATAACCATTCGGCAAATAATCCAAAACTATTATTTTTTCTTCTTTCATAATTTCTTTTGAATAGATTAAGTATATTTTTTCAAAATTTTGAGAATATTGCTTAATTTATCTGGTTTTATGCTTTTCTCTTTATTCAGGATTAATTTCAAAAGTTGTTCGTTTTCTGGCATTATATTAATTACATTTATTAATTGTTCTTCATTTAAACCTGTCTCTTTCAATTCCTGCATTAATTTATCCGCATCGGCTTTTGATAATTTTGTTGTATTTTTCAGATATTCATAAGCAAGTTGCTGTTCATAATTTAACTCTCTCTTCTTCATTTTTTTTATCAAAATGTTCTTTGCTTCAGAATTTGAAATCGGAATTTTATTTTTTATTATCATAATTATATTTAATTTATTTATATATAACC
>CAYLRQ010000055.1:0-5193 GCA_964386335.1 uncultured archaeon | reverse complement strand
ACTATTTAAAAACCACTGGAACAAGAGAAATAAAAAAACCGGTTTCCATAGATTACGAACTTTCTTCTCTTTGCAGTAAATTGGAGGACAAGCCAACAATTATCAATTTAAAAGAATATCAAAATGTAAAAGCAGTAGTTGGTCTCTGCGGAAACAGAGATTCTCTTGCAAGAAGTGTTGGAACAACAAAAGAAAATTTGATCTTCAAAATTTCAAAGGCAATGGAAGAAAAAGGAGAGTTCTCTGTTTCAAATAAAGCTCCTTTCTTAGAAAACAAAATAGAAAAACCAGATATTATCAAACATATTCCGGTGCCAATTTTTTATAAAGAAAAAGAAAGGAGATATTTCTCTTCTTCAATTGTTATTGCAAAAAATAAAGAGACCGGGACACAAAACATGTCTTTTCACAGGATGATGTATCTCGGAAAAAATAAATTTTCAATCAGAATCACTCCGCGCCATCTCTATGAAATCTTTAATAAAGAACAGAATGACCTTGAAGTTTGCATCATTATTGGAGTTCCTCCCGCCGTTGAACTTGCCGCAGCAACTTCTTACACTCCAAATTTTGATGAATTAAAATTTGCATCTGTTCTCCTCAATAATTTAAAAGTAACAAAATTTAAAAATTTCTTTATACCAGCAGATACAGAAATTGTAATGCATGGCAGAATAACAAAAAAACTCGCAGAGGAAGGACCTTTCGTTGATTTAACCGGAACAATGGATATTGAGAGGCAGCAGCCCGTTTTTGAGTGCGACACCTTGTATTTCAGAAATAATCCTCTTTTCAGAGTGATTGTTCCCGGCGGTTTGGAGCATAGAATTTTGATGGGAGTTCCTCAAGAACCGAGAATATACAAAATTATTTCCAATGCAGTACCCGGAATAAAAAATGTTTGTTTGACAGAAGGAGGATGCTGCTGGCTTCATGGAATTGTCTCCATAAAAAAGAGGAAAGAAGGAGACGGAAAAAATGCAATTCTCGCGGCACTTGCGGCGCATCCTTCTATGAAGAGAGTTGTGGTTGTTGATGAAGATATTGATATTTTCAATCCCCTGGATGTAGAGTGGGCTTTGGCAACCAGATTTCAGCCGGACAGAGATTTAATAATTGTGCCAAATGCAAGGGGTTCGAGTCTTGACCCTTCATCTGATCTGGAAAAACATACAACTGCAAAATATGGACTGGATGCGACAAGACCTCTGGATAAAGATTATAAAATGTTTAAGAAAACCGAATTGCCTCTAAATTTGAATTTGAAGGATTATTTTGAATAATATGTATCTGACGAATGAAGAAGAAGGGATGTTGAAAGGAGAACAGGGACCTGTAATAGCAAAATGCATGAAATTACTTTTGAGACTTGGAGAGATTTACGGGGCTGACAGAATGATAAAAATTTCCTCTTCTCAGGCCGCGGGAGTTTCCTATAAATCAATTGGAGACCCGGGTTTAGAATTTCTTAAAGGTTTCGCAAATGAAGGCGCAAAAGTTAAAGTGCCGACTTCTCTAAATCCTGCCGGAATGGATTTAGAAAACTGGAAAAATTTTGGAATATCTGACAATTTTGCAGAAAAGCAGTTAGAAATCATAAATACGTTTAAGAAAATGGGAATAATAATCACCTGTTCTTGCACGCCCTATCTGCTCGGAAATCTTCCAAGATTTGGAGAACATATTGCGTGGAGCGAATCTTCCGCGGTTTCTTTTGCAAATTCTGTAATTGGAGCGAGGACAAACAGAGAAGGAGGTCCGTCAGCACTGGCAGCGGCAATTACTGGAAGAACCCCAAATTACGGTTTTCACATTGATGAGAACAGAAAACCAAATTTTTTGATAAAAGTGAATGTTGATCTGAAAACAAATTCCGATTTCGGAGCACTTGGATTTTTTGTTGGAAAAATCGTTAAAAACAAAGTTCCTTTTTTTGAGGGAATAAAAAAAACTGATACTGATAAATTAAAATCTTTGGGAGCCGCAATGGCCGCATCCGGAGGAATTGCTTTGTACCATGTTCTAAATAAAACTCCCGAAGCAGAAAAATATAAACCTACTTCAAACAATCTTGAGAAAATTGAATTTTCGGAGAAAGACCTGAAAAAAAGTTATGAAGAATTATCGGATTCGCAAAACCCAGATCTAATAGTTGTTGGATGCCCTCATGCTTCAATCTCTGAAATAGAATATTTAACGAAAAAATTAAAAAATAAAAAATTAAAAAAAGAGTTTTGGATATATGCCTCGAGAACTATGAAGATGTGGGCAGACAGAATGGGATATGCAAAAATACTGGAATGTTCCGGAGCAAAAATCATCTGCGATTCGTGCATGGTTGTTTCTCCTCTTGAAGAAACCAATTTTGAATGCGTTGGAACAAATTCTGGGAAAGCGGCAAAATATCTGCCGGGTTTTTGCAAGAAAAAAGTATTTTTTGGAAATTTGGATTCCTTAATTGAAAAAGCATTATGAAAACAATAAAAGCGAGGGGAATTTCTGAAGGAATTGGAAAAGGAAAAGTCATAATTCTCAAAGAACCTTTTGGATTTTATGGAAATGTTGATCAAAAAACCGGAATTATAATTGAAAAGGGAAATCCTCTTGAAGGTGTCTGCATAAAAGACAAAGTTTTTGTTTTTCCAAGCGGGAAAGGAAGCACAGTTGGTTCTTATGTAATTTACGCTCTGAAAAAAAATTTGGTTGCGCCGGCAGCGATAATAAATCTTGAAACAGAAACAATTGTCGCAACCGGAGTCATCCTTGCTGGAATTCCCTGCGTTGACAAACCGGAAGAAGACATTTTTAAAATTTTGAAAAACGGAGATGTAATCGA
The DNA here is from genome assembly GCA_964386335.1 of uncultured archaeon. Lineage (GTDB taxonomy): Archaea > Aenigmatarchaeota > Aenigmatarchaeia > QMZS01 > QMZS01 > QMZS01. Next base: position 2,357 of record CAYLRQ010000055.1, on the reverse strand, counting down.
AGTTGACGGAACTAAAGGAGAGATAAGAATATGAAATCTTATATAGTTGCCTTAACAGGCGCAACAGGCATAATTATCGGAAAACGAATGGCAGAAATTTTATCCAGGGAAAACAAGGTTTATGCCATCATTTCAGAAGCAGCAAAACTTGTTGCAAAATATGAGTTAAATCAAACAATATTTTTGAAATCAAAAAATATTGTTATTTATAACGAAAGTGATATAGATAAAAATATTTCTTCCGGAACCTGCAAAACAGAGGGAATGATAATTGCTCCATGCAGCATGAAAACCGTTTCCGCAATTGCAAATGGGTTTTCGCACAATTTAATTACGAGGGCGGCCGATGTATGCATAAAAGAGAAAAGAAAGCTCGTAATTGTTCCCAGAGAAACGCCTTTGAGCGAGATTCACTTAAAAAATTTGCTGAAACTTGCAAGATTTGGTGTTTATATTGTCCCTCCTCTTATTCAGTTTTACTCCGCCGAAACAAAAGAAGAATTAATAAACTATGTTTGCGGAAAAATTTTGGATTGCTTTGGAATAAACCACAAATTATACAAGGAATGGAATGACAATTAATATGGAATTTTTTGATATTGTTGATGAAAATGGGAATGAGCTGGGATTTAAAAAGGAAAGATCTAAAGTTCACAGAGATGGAGATTGGCACAAAGGGGTTCACATTTGGATAATTGTCGGAAACAAAATATTGTTGCAAAAGAGAGCTCCAACAAAAGATACTTTTCCAAATGTTTTTAGTGTAAGTTGTGCGGGACATGTGGAGAGCGGAGAAGATTATGATGAGACGGCAATAAGAGAACTAAGAGAAGAATTGGGGATAAAAGTTTCAATAAAAGAACTGGTTTTTCTGGAAAGAAGAAGGTTTATAACAAAAGACCCTGAAAGAAATATAATAAACAGAGAAATTGTAAATGTATATCTCTTAAAATTTACCGGAAATCCAAAAAATCTTGTGCTTCAGAAAGAAGAAGTCTCTGAAATACGACTTTTTGAAGTGAATGAATTAAAAAATTTACTAAAAAATAATCCTAACTTGTTTAGTCCAACAGTTCATCTCTCAACAAATTTATTAGATAAATTAAAGGAATTTATTGAAAATACATTATGACCCAGATTTCTGCTCCCGGAAATATTTTTCTCTTTGGAGAGCATGCCGTTGTTTATGGAAAAACCGGGATTATTGCGGCAATAGGAATGAAAACCTATTGCGAAATTGAAAAAAGAGAAGATTCTCTCATAAATGTTTCTTCCGAGGGTTATGGCAGATTTGAATTAAAAATTGAAGAATTAAGAGAAATTTCTGAGTATAAAGAGAGGATGGATTTAATAAAGGATTTAATTTCAACCTATTTCAAAAAATTTGAAATTGAAGAGGGGATAAATTTAAAAATCAGTTCGGACATACCAAAGGATTCTGGAGGAATGAGTTCTTCGACGGCTGTTTTGTGCTCAGTTTTGAATGCTTTAAACAAAGTTTTTCCAAAAGTGGATAAAAAAGATTATTATAATTTTTTAATTCCATTTCAGAGGAAAATTCACGGCGGCTCTGCCTCCGGGGTTGAACTTTTCTCATCAACTTTTGGAGGATACAACAAGGTTAAAATAAATCCTGTTGAATACAAAAATCTCGGAAAATTGGAATTGCCGATTTTAATTGCAGATACGGGCATTGAAGCAAATACGGCCGAAACGGTAAGTTATGTCAGAAAAGGATATGAGTTAGACAAAAGAAGTTATGAAGAGATTTTTGACGAAATTGAAAAATTGGTTTTGGAAGGGGAAAAGGCAATTAAAAGCAAAGATTTTATTGAGTTGGGGAATCTGATGCTTAAAAACCACGATCTTCTTGCAAAAGAACTCGGAATCTCACACCCAAAACTAAATAAGATTGTAAGAGTTGCGATGGAGAACGGCGCCTATGGAGCAAAACTTTCCGGAGGTGGAAAAGGAGGCGTTGCAATTATTCTAGTTGATAAAAAAAAGGAAGAAAAAATAATTGAAAAATTAGATTTTTGCAAAATTTATAAAACAGAAATTGGAGTTTCAACTGATTAATTTTTAGCGAAGATAGATATTCTTAAGAAAATAGGAGAAAAAGAATTAAGACCTTTTTTATTATCAGAACTTGCGGATTTCAATGTTGTGAAAAAATTTGTCATAGAAAAAACCAAAAACCTTTGAAAGATTTTTGTGAATTGTAAAAACCAATAAAAATTATTCCGAGTTTATTTCATTTTCCTTTTGTATAATAGAAGTCCAAAAATTATTACCAAAATTCCGCCTATTATTGTAATTAAAACCGTTGGATTTGTTAAAATTGCATAACCGGTTGG
>CAYLRQ010000054.1:0-5282 GCA_964386335.1 uncultured archaeon | reverse complement strand
GCGCTCTGGCAAAGGTTGCTCCGGTAAAGGAAGTCGGCGTTGGGCTGTGTGTGGAATTTTGAATGCTTGGTATAAACGAAAAAGCTTTCATTCCCTACGGGGATTTAAAGAAGAGGATGTATTTTGAAATATAAATTAGTCATACTGGATTTTGACGGCACGCTTGCGGATACCTTTCATTGGTTTGTAAAAAATATCCGTGCTGTTGCTGATAAATATGGTTTTAAAAATATCTCGGATGATGAGGTTGAGTACCTCCATAATTTCGATGCCAAACACATGATCAAACATGTTGGCTTCCCCATACTGAAACTCCCGCTGATCGCAACCCATATGCGCGGACTCATGAAAAAAGAGATCCATACGATCACGCTCTTTGATGGTGTTCCGGAAATGCTGCACAAACTGCATGATGCGGGACTTTCACTTGCCGTGGTAAGCACTAACTCCCAGGAAAATGTGAAATCCGTGCTCGGCCCAGACCTGAGTGTCCTGATCTCAGATTTTGAATGCGGGGTGTTACTGTTTGGCAAAGAGGCGAAGTTCAAAAAAATCTCCCATAAGTGCAAAATCCCTCTCTCAGAAGCGATCTACATTGCAGACGAAATGCGTGACTTTGATGCTGCGCGGCATGTCGGACTCGATATAGGATTTGTCGCTTGGGGGTACACTAATCCCGAGCCATTGAAGAAATTGAATCCGACCTTGTTTTTTGAGAAGGTTGAGGAGATTGGGGAAGAATTGATTAAAAACCAGAAATCCTGAATAGGGAATTCCTTATTTTCCGACCCGTAAACGCACTCAATACAATGCAATTTTTTATGCATCACCTAATTCTTACTCACAATCGCTGTGCATGAATCCTTTGTCGTGCACAAAATGTTAAAAAAATTTTGCGTGATTTATGGGGAACTCGCATTCTTTCCTAACACAAATATCCAACGTTTCCATTTACGATGCACTTAAGACATGCTCTATTAATGTGAGTACTTGTCATAAGTCGGTAACTTGAATATAAAATTAAAAAGATAGTTCATTAAAAAAATGATACCTTTCGACATGTCTCAAGTACATCTTAGTCCAGAGCTTGTGACAAGTACAATATAGAACATATATTGCCTGATACTATACTAATCCTGAGGTATTAAAGAAATTGAATCCGACTTTGTTTTTTAAGAAGGTTGAGGAGATTGCCTCTGTTCTATCTGGATGAAAGGATGTCTATATTGAGTTTTTCTATTTTAAACCACAAAGAGCATGAAGAACCACTCAAAAACCAATAGGCCTTTGACGATATCTTTCCTCGAAAAAGTTATATCGACTTTAAGCTGGAAAATTATTGACAGCAATGAAGATAATATGAGTATTAATACTATAAATTTTAAACAAAAATATTTAGATTATATTTAAGCAATATGGCTAGAAGAAAAACAAAAAATGTAACCGGAATTACAAGAATTCCTGAAATAGGATTTCATGATGCTTGGGTTGCCTATATCTGTGTAAATTGTAAAGAACTAAACATGGTTTGTATTGGGAAGAAATTACTAAAACCCGAGCAAGCCTATGATGAATGTAAATGGACTTGCGAAAATTGTGATTTTATCCATAGTAAAGAATCTAATTTACCATTTACAAATTGGCCAAAAAGATTCTTAAAAAATGATACTCTGCCAAACAAGCGTTTTTGGAAAGCTTTTTTTAAAATAGCAACTGAGCATAAAGAATCTTACTGGAAACAATGTAACGTATGCGGTAGGGTCTTACCATTTAACTCTTTCAGCAAACACATTGGTTGGGGACCTCTTGAAAGACAAATGGAGTGTAGAAGCTGTAAGGGCGCAATTAATGCTGAACTCAATCCTAAAAGAACCAAACAGCAATTACACGAATCGTCTGTTCGCAGAAGAATTGCAGATCTTTTGTTGGAGGGAGAAAATGAAAGAATTAATATTAATAAATTATTTAAACGGTTTGATAATAAATGCTTTAAGACAAAAATGAAATTAGACATTAATAATAGAAAATCATGGGCGATTGATCATATCCTACCATCAAAATATCTTTATCCATTAACTAAGCAAAATGCTGCTTTGTTATCAAAAGATGCAAATGATAATAAAAGCGACAAGTGGCCAAGCGAATATTATAATAATGGCGAACTAATAGAACTTGCAAAATTAACTGGAGCAAATCTTGAATTGCTTGCATCTGATGAACCAATTATTAATAAAAACATCGATGTTAATAAATGTGTCTCTCGTGTACTAGATGTTAGGGAGAAATCGCGCCTGTTAAAACGAATTACTGATTTAAAAAAAATTATTATTTCATATAATCTTGTAGATAATTTATCTGTAGAAAATAAAAATATCTTAGATTTCTGATTATATTTATATATCTAACTAGTTAAAAATAGGTATTGGTGTCTCTTGACACTTCCTTGGTCTCTAATACCGAAATTTTCATTATCTTCAACTATCTCATTAAAATAACCAATTATTTTAAAATACTTTCTTGCATAAGGAATTAATAATTCGGCCATGTTTGCCTTTTTTGAAAAACCTAAGTGCAAAACAAGACTTCCATTTCTTTTTAAGAGTATATGACAAATTTTGAAAAATTCATCGTAGACACTAATTGTTTTTATCTGTTTTGTTTCAAGGTAATGTTGTTTTTGAGTTGAAAAATCTTTTTTATTCCAGCCCGAGAACCACATTCTTATCCAATTACTCATATAAAATTTTGTAGAATCGAAGAATGGAGGAGAGGTGATTATTGAGTCAACGCTTTGATGCTTCATTTTATTAATTATTTCTTTATAGTCACCCAAAAAAGCGAATCCCTCGGGTTCATTAATCTTGAGGAACTCCTTTGAAACTCTATCAATTTTTTCCCATAACTTATTTATTAAATTTTTATAAATATAATCACCCTGTGGCGCAAATGGGGTTATGGGATGTGATCTTCTAGAAAGTGCATAAGGTCTATTGCCATGTAAAATATGTAATAGGCTTGAAAATATTACTGCCGTTGTAGATGTATTAATTCCATTATTTTGAAAAAAATTACGTGCGGCTATTATTTCCTTAAATGTATCATGATGATAATAGTCAAACAACTTCTTATTAAATCCAAAATCATAACTCTTGATATCTTCTGGGATTGGTATATTATTTTTTATATATGATTCTAATTTGTCCATTATGGAAATACATTCATCCCTCTTGAAAAAACCCATTTTAGCAAATGTATTCATATATGCTATCATAGATAAATCATTTGCATATGCTTTCCTTTTTAACAACCTTGCTTCTAATGGAATTGTACCTACACCACATAATGGATCAAGGACTGTCATATCTTCTTTTGTAAAATACTCTATTAAAAAATGGGCTATTGCGGGTTTAATTTTTCCCTGATAAGAACATAAAGAATGTAGTCCACTTCCCCAATTTCTTTTCGCATAAGGATTATTTTTATATGGCAGCATATCACGAAAATCTTCCCAATTTCTCCTTACTAGTTCAGCAGCATTTTGATTTTTTGAAGTTAATTTTATGATTTTTCCACTTTCTGTTTCGGTTTCTGTTTTAACTCTTTTTCTTGAATAGGATGTTCTTTTTTTGAAATGGAGCAAAAATTGTCCAAGCAGAGATCCATCCTTTGAGAATCTGTTTCGGATTTTCATTTTATCAATTAACTCAAAACCTACTTCCCCTGCAATATCTTCAAAAATTTTATCTGACGGAACATGAACATTCTTATATTTTGAATCACCAATATCAATGAAAAAATCTCCATTATATGACAATATTCTATGAATATTATTAAAAATTCTTTTCATATCGCTGAAATATGCTTCTATCATCCTAGGAATCCGCGAGTCATAAATATCATTTTCTAGCTTTCTTACAATCGGTTTAACATAATATAACTGTTCTGGTTTTTTATTTCTACGCGATACATTATTTATTCCTGAAGTTATTGCCAAAGTCCTTAACTCTTTTAATTCACCTTCGTTTTTTATGAAATCTAGAAATAATAACTCTAGCTTTGTATTCCGAAAATAATTAGTTCCATTAGCGTAGGGTGGTGATGTAACTATTAAATCGTATTTATCCTTTGGCCTTTTTATTTCTAATGCATTTTCTGAAAGGCATTCCGTGGGGGCAATCAAATTATCTTTATAATCTTCTATATCGTTGAACATAGCATTTACTTTGTTACAAAACAACTCCACTACATCATCTTTAACTTCTTTATATTCTTTTGGTCTTTTGTATCTTAGATCAGATCGCCTAATCATATTTGATTCTTGAACAAGTATTGAAGATAGGGCTATTTTTAAAATATTTTTTATATAAACTGGTTTATCAAGTCTATATATCTGTTCTTTAATAAATAATAAATTAAATAAAATATCTTCCTGAAAATATCCTTTCTCAATCAAATAATTATATTTATATTTGTTGTTAATTCTTCTTGATTTACTGTTGTTAATCAAATCTGATAAAAAATTATTTATAATAGAATATTTATGTTTGATAACTTTTTTATACTTTAGCAAAGTATCAATTTTTGTCTCAATTAAATATCTCATAAAGGGATTTATCTCAGAAAAAGCTGATGGTATATTATTTGTTGCAGATACTAAAATAGTCGTGCCTGTCCCAGCAAAAGGATCGTATACATTTTTTGGTCTCTTAATTATCGCTCTAAGTATTTCTTCAACAAAATCGAATGAAAATCCTTCAATATAAGGGTACCAGTTATAAAAATTTTTATCTTTATTGTTTATAAAAGTTGCTGATTTTTTGGAAATATTAAAGGATTTTGTTTTTAAAAAATTATATAATGTACCCCCTGTATTTATATTGTTGCTTTTTATCTTCTCTTTAAGTAAATAAATGCAAGTATTATTTAATGATCTTGAACTCTGTGCTGCAATTTTATCGATTTCCTCGTAGGTTCTAAAATCCAATAGAGCTCTAATCTGAGACGAGTTTAGTCTATGAATATATTTGCCAAAAAATTCATCATTTGCATTGAACGCTAATCGAATTATCTTACTTTCGTCATTTGCGTTTAAAGCTCTAGGAAAGGAAACAGATTTATAATATTGAGTCATAGCATCTCCGAAGTTTATTGCCAATATATGGTAATGAATTACAAGCCGTGTCAAGAAATATTAACTTATTAAAATCTAAGCCCCGACATTACATCAGGGCTTTTGTTTTTTATTAAGGGGTTATTATTTGCTTTCTTTATATTTCTTCAGA
>CAYLRQ010000053.1:0-5303 GCA_964386335.1 uncultured archaeon | reverse complement strand
CATTTATTTTTGTCAAATCAAAATATAGATGATGCCTATTTGATTTAAAAATCTGCCCCATGGAAGAATTTAAAATTACATCCTCTGGCAAAGTCCCATAAGCAATTACAGGCTCTCGCCTTAACCAATTTATCCTTAGACCTTCCTTAATGATCCTTTTTATACCAGCAAATTCAGTCCTTTTTACATCAGGATGCCATTTGAAACAGATATTGACAAAAATTATTCTGTTTTCCTTAACAGAAGAAGTACACAATTGTTCTTTAAAAATTTCTTCATTAAAAAAGTGAGTAACTAGGTTTGATAATTTATCATTCATTTGTTTTTTAAGTAGTTTAATTATTGGATGAATATCCTCAATTATAACAATGGGGTCTAATTTCATAAAATTATACAATCACAAGTTTTTCAATAAACAATCCAGGGTAAAATCGAATAGATATATCGCATCTTCTTCTCTAACATGTGCTATATTTGGGGAATAGGTCGTGAAAGCATGCGCTCCATCGGATGATTTACCGTAGAGCTCTCGTTCGCTCTGCGTAACGCGATTTTTAATGTCTTTCCATCTTAATTCTTCATCTCGCTTATGCCGTATTTCCTGGATACATCGCATATTAACAGCTATATGATCAAATCGGTTAGCGTTTCCAAAAGCAATTTTGCTTACATAATTACTTGGTCGTTGCCACAGAAATTGAAAACTGTCTCTCAAACATTTATTAATCTCAGCCCGATATGAATGGCCTTGATCAAGAGTATGGACACTGTACCCATTTGGTGAATGGTATTGATAATAAATCTTTTCTTTTTTTTCAACTTGTCTAATTTTTACCCATAAATCTGGGAGGTATATCTTTTTTGAGTTAATAATAAAATGTTCTTTTTTAAGGCAATTAATAATAATTCTTTTTAGTTCATCACCGCTTGAAACAGCTTTTATCCAATATTCGTCTGCTCCCAACTCCAAGGCCTTTTGATGACTTAAGGCTTTTTCTGAAGCAGTAAATACAATAACTGGAATTGCTGGATTGATTTCTTTAATTTTGCTTAAAATCTTTATGCCACTTGATTCTTCAATAGGTTTGCCTTTATCCTCAAGTTTCAATCGAAGATCAAGAAAAATTAAATCATACGGAAAAAGTTGTTTAATTTTAGAGGAGGCTTGTCCATAAAGACTTTTTGCCTTCTCATGTTCTCTTTCTGTTTGTTTAAGGGTCTCAAAGATTTGATCAAAATTTTTCTTTGCTTTTTGAAGATGTTGCTTTGCTTCCTCATATGATTTTCTAATTTCTTCAGTTTTTTGTTGAGTCCATCGGTAATTTTCTTCGAGTTTTTTGAAAGTTAAAAGTTTTTCTGGAAGTTCTTCTAAATAAATCCTCTCGATGTCTTCGTCTTTGACAATACCAGGCGAGGTATGAACATCCATGATATAATCCCAGATTTTTTGTCTTTCTTCCTTATACTCTTTAGAAAGATCTTTTAGTTTATTTTCGTAACTATCTATTTTCTTTTGCCAATCATGCTCTTGACGTTGGGCTTCTTTAAATTCTCTTTCAAGTTTTTCTTTGTCACTTCTTATTTTTTTGAATCTTTGGTTTATTTCATCAAATTTTTTATCAGCATTAACCCAATCTACAAGTGCTTCATCAAATTCCTTTGCTTTTTTCTCAACAAACTCTTCTGCATTGCCACGGGTAGTACATGAATTTTCTTGCATTTCGAATACTTCTCCATTACAGTCAAAAGACTCTGCAGTTTTACCGAATAGCCCGCAATACAAAGCTTCCAGCCATCCATATGGTTGGTCTTCTATAAACAGAAATTTTTTTTCTTTAGCCAAATGTTGAAGTTCACTATCAAGTTTCTCCCATGGTTCTTTTTCTTCTAATTTGACTATTCCTAAAAATTCAGCTTTTTTAAAAGGGAGATTAGTATACCGAAGGTTTTCGTATTTCTGCAAGTATTCCCGTAAAAAATGATGTTTCTCGCTTGTTTTGGGGCAAAATTGCTTAATAAACATTCCAGACCCGATTTTGTTTCTAATATCATGTGTGGTAGGCTCTTCAGGATTAAAATAATTTCTATCTGTTGAAGTAAAGATAACATACTCTTCAAGTTTCTTTTGCATCTTTTCAAAAGAACTAAAACGTTCTGCTCCGATTCTTGTTCTAATTCGGTTAATTGCTAAATCAAATGTTTTTTGAGAAAGTTCTGGGAGGAATAAGCATTCAGAAGCGGGGGAAAGAATTATCAAATTGTCAAGGCCTTTAAGTATATAATATTCAACTGGAAGTAAAGTACCAAGGATTATCGGCAAACGGCAGGCGAACTCAAGCTCTTTTGTTAAACGGATATGTTTTAGCAGTTCAATGCCACCACACTGATGTCTATAAGAATGCTCATTAAAAGTAAGGTGGGCATTTATAAAAATGGCTTCTGTATTATTGTTTTTAGTTTCTCTGTTAATTTCATCTAAAATCTTAACGATGTCCTTATCTTTCGTGTTGATGCAGTGGATATCTGCATTTATTACTTTTTCAAAAATCTCAGCAAGTATTTCATTATCATCGATTACCAAAAGCCTTTCAGTCTCTATTTTTATACCTCCTTTAAGTATTTTGATACTTCTTTTTGGGACAGTTTTTTCAACTCCTTATAGATGGATTCATAATAGGTGGCATAATCCCCGTCTAAAATAGTTTTTCCCGAAAAATCCTTAAGCTTATTTAAATCTATTGTCTCCTCTAATTGCTGTTTCAACTCTTCAGGAGCATCTGGATGATATTCATATATCACCTTTCTAAGCTCATTCTCAACATTCTCTCCTTCTTGAGGCAAAGCCAAAAGCCTTAGTGAAAGTTCAAGGAAATATTCAAGTCGCCAGGAGGTTTTAAGTATTTCTTTTAAATGTTTCAATTTATTATCAAAATCAGGAGTATTATAAGCTAAAATAGCATCTTTAATAGGTTGCCAAACAGGGTCATTTAATTCATGACTATACTCAAAAATCGGAAATTCTCGGGATGATTTTTTAATTTCATCTTTTTTTTGATCATTTCGATGTATTGCAAATATTATTTCGTAGCCATTTTGTTTATATTTCCTTAATTCTTGGAGTAAGTTCTCACTAATTACTTTATTATCAAATAACTTTTCTGCCTCTTCAGTTTCTGGATGTAATATTAAGATGATATTTTCTTCACTATTTTTAAGACAAATGATCCCTCCTCCACTATAATTTTGGCGCAGTTTGTCTTTTATAGTATGGTTAGAATCAATATACCAATCAAGCCGAGTAAACACGACTATTACATATTTTTCATTCATGTTTAATTCTCCTTGCTGCTAAAATTTCTTCTGCTAAGTGAAATTTTGACCTATATGATTCATAAATTGTATAATGCTCAATGGGTGTAATAGATAAAAATGGAATAGTATCGGGAACATTGGTAGGACGACCTCGTCCTGAAACAATAACAATTCTCAATATGTTATTACATTGGGACACTACCCACTCCTTAACTTTTTCGGGACTCTTATGCCCCATTTTGTCAAGAATTCCAGCATGAATTGCTACGATATGTGGTTTCTTTTCTTTGATATAATTTTTTATTTGATCTTCATTTGGGCTTTTTAAATCAATTTGTTGTTCAGGTACAAAAATCTTCATATATTCTAAGGTTTTTCTTTCCTCATCTTTTATGGCCTCCTTGACTCTTTCATCTAAAATCATAATTTTTAAAACTCCAGCTAATATAAGATTCCAGAATAATATTTGACACTTATAACGATTATTAGGAAAACTACGTAGTATGTGTTCAAGTGGAGAAGCACCCGTATAGGATTCATAGAAAATTTGTTGCGAATGCCCTTGTTGCCATAATTCATTTATAATCTCCATACGATTTTGGTGATGTTCAAGAATCACTAGATAGTGTTCTTTGTCAAGTAAACTTCCCAAAATCTTTTTTATCTCATTAGCTTTTTCGAACTTAATATCCCAAATAAAATTATGATTATTATAACGGGAATTCGGTTGAATTTTATTATGAAAAAATGCTTTTTCCAGAAATTTCACTTCCTCGTTGTTTTGTGTACAAATTACAAGATATGGATCGCACATTTTTTTAACAAATTCTTTTTCATAAATTGCTATTTGCCCATCAATGTTGTTTGGTTTTAAAAAATTTTTTATATCGTTATCATTTTTGTAAAAAATTTTAATAGGATAAGCACCTGGACGTTCTTTGATTCTATTTTCATATTTTTCCCTTAAAGAGCTTTCTATTATTAATATAGGATGTGGAACATCATCTGGAAGAGAGTTTTCCACATATATTCCCATACTACGCCAGGTTTCTCGATTTGAATTTTTAATTTTTTGCTGAGTAACAATCAAAACAACCATGGGTTTAAGCATACGGAATTTGAACCCTAAATAATAACCTTCGCTTTTATTTTCCTTCTTAATGTAAGGTTCTAAAATGTGATTATTTAACGGATTTTGAATGGTTGTCAACGGTAATCCTCTTAGATAGGCTGCACAAATTACCATTTCCTTCAAACCCCAAGCTTCTGGAAGTAACTTTCCTTTTTCATCTATTATTCCATTTTTGAGGTAAGGAATTAAAACTTCATTAATGAGTTTCTCGATTTTTTTCTTTTCTCTTTCAATATTATCATAAATCGATATATCCCATAAGTTGGAACTTAACTTTGAAGGAGTACAATCGATATTTAAAGCCAGTTTCCAATTGTTATCAACATTGATCTTTCTTTTAATATATTCTACATTGTGCTTTGCTGTGTTTCTTAAAATATTTTCCAGAATTCCATAAAAAGCTTGAATTCCAAGGAACCCTCCTGGAATCCCAACACAAATTGGTTCTTCCTCCACGAAATTAATATGGATTTTATTGCTATCTAATTTTTCATGTTCACTTTTACAGATTCCATCTAAAAGAACTTTATTATTTTTGAAAGGTTCAATTATATCTTCTTTAAAAGCCACGTTTTTTACCATGTTATCTCCTCCCAATAGGTGGATATTTCCGCTACAAAATCCATCCTCGCTTTTATATAGTGCAGGAAAGTTTTAGTTTGTTCGTTCCGGTATTTACCGATATTTTGAGATAAATATGCCGTAGGGTGGCTCCCAATATTATGGGACATATTTCGGCTCATTATGCCAGCTACAGCTGCCCTCATTCCGTGCCGTAGAATTTCCACCCTCACCCTTCTTTGGAGGGCAAGTTGCCTGAGCAACTCAATAAGTTCCCTTTTATAAAAGACCCATAATC
>CAYLRQ010000052.1:0-5336 GCA_964386335.1 uncultured archaeon | reverse complement strand
CTTTAACCGTTTCTTGCAAAATTTTTGAAATTTCCAATGAACTTGAAAGATCATTGATTGAGGTGCGGTTTAACAATTCCGCCAATTCTCTGTTTGAGCGATTATTTAACTCTTTTAATTTCTTAAAACTTCCCGCTTTTTCTATGAGACAAAAACGTTTTTTATGAAAATCTAAAACTAATTGTCTTTCCAGAATTTTATATTTATCAATTTTATCGTTTACAAAAAAAGGACTTTTTTAAGGTCGGATTTTTGCAGATTCTAATGCCTTTCTCTCCATCAATTAGTTTATAACGGTCTCTTTTGAAAATAATTTCAACCGGGATAACTCATTTTCTGGATTGGTTTTGAAAACTTTTCAATCCTAAATTCTTTTCCTGTCCGGTTTTGTTCTGGAAAGATTTTATCAATATTGGATTCTCTAAAATTATATTTTCATAATAAATTACTCGGTTTCATATTTTTATCTTTTTAATAATATATATTTTTACAAGAAATAATTATGAATAATAAAAAATTCAAAGGTGTGACGCCGGTGATTTCCAGCATTCTAATAATAGGTGTTCTTGCAGTAGTTACTGGAATTGCCTACCAGCAGGGAATACCGATGATTCAAAAACATATAGATACTACCACCTTGCATAAAGCAGAAAAGTTCCTGAGAGAACTGGATAACTCGATCTCCGATATTGCAAGAACTGGAGGAACAAAAGAACTGATTTTTGATTTGCCGGGAGAAATTAAAATAGATCCCGAAAAAAACACAATAGAATTTTCTCTGAAAACCAGCGGAAGCATTTATATGCGGGGAGGTTTTATCTGTCTCAACAGCGATGGTAATTGCAATTTAAATGAAGGGGTATGGGGAAAAGACTCTTATTCCATCATAGGTGCTCAGACCGATCTGTTTGATGAATATGCGGTACTGACAACCTATAAAATAATGTACAGAAATCTCACAAGAGGCGAAGGACATAATAAAAAAATATATCAACTGGATATTGTAACTTCTAAAAATGTAACTGTTGTTGGTTCCAAAAATTCCAAAGTTTTAATTGAAAAAATCGGCGAAGAGAGGGGAGACGTAATAAAGACCGTTATCAAACTGGATATTATATAACTGAGTTTGTTGCGAATTTAAAACAAGAAGAAATTATAATAAGAGGATGCAATAATCAATTGAAACTAATAAATATTGCAAGAATAGATATTTATGGACAGTTCAATTAATTGTTTTCTTCGGATATCCATTTTATTGGCATTTGCCTGTTCTCTAATTATACCTGTTTTTGCCGTCAATATAACTTCCTGTCAGATTCTAAATGAAACCGAATATAATCTGACTGCCGATATTACGGACCTAAATTCTGAAATCTGCATGAAAGTTACCGCGCCAATGGTGTCTTTAAATTGCAATGGGCACAAAATAGTTGGAAGGGGAAAAGCCGGAATTTATTCGGACAAACCCATGATAATTATAAGCAATTGTATTCTGGAGGGTTGGGATAGAGGAATAGATTATGAAGGCTCGGATATGGGGATTATGAAAAATGTCACCATATCCTCGTGCAAGACGGGAATTTATCTCTCTTCTTCATCAAATCAGGCAATTATAAATTCCACAATAAAAGGAAATGATCTCGGATTATATCTCGGTTTTTCATCTGGAAATAGGATATACAACAACTTGTTCAACAACACAAACAACGTTAAAATCATCGGAAATTACACTCATTACTGGAATACAACGATGAAAAAAGGCAACAGAATTTATTCGAACGGAACTTATATTGGAGGAAACTACTGGGCAAAACCCGATGGAAGGGGGTATTCTGAAATCTGTTCCGACTCAAATACCGATGGATTCTGCGATTTAGCTTACAATTTAAGTCAAAACAATGTTGATTATCTTCCACTAAGCAATAAATATACTCCGGATTTGACGCCGCCAAAAATAAAAATAATTTCTCCCAAGGATAATCAGATTATTAACTCTTCTGAGATAGAAATAAAAATACAGGTTAGCGATTCCAGATTAAATTATGTAAATATATCTGCTGAGCAGAATGGAGAAATAAAAAAGTCAATAACAATTACTGAAAGCGGGACTTCTGTTGTAAAACTTGTGGTGGATAAGGGCGGATATTACAATATTACTGCGACCGCCTACGATTATGCGGGAAATCAGAATTCAACAAAAATAACGAACATCCTCACGCCTATCGGAATAAGTAAATGCGATAATCTGAATATGGAAGGAGAAAATTATTTTTTGGAAAAAGACATTACAAATGAAGAAACTGGAGGAATTTGCGTAAATATACAGGCGGACAACATAACTCTTGACTGCCGGAATAATACCATCTATTATTCTGCGCACGGCATCATTACACAGGGCATTCACATAGACAACAAAAAAAATATTATTATAAAAAACTGCAAAATAAGAGGATGGACTTATGGAATTTTGCTTGAAAATTCTTCAAAAAATACAATTTTCAATTCTGTATTTTACAATAACACTCATGGAATATGTCTTAGTTCTTCTTCGAATAATAAGATATACAACAATCTGTTCAACAACACAAATAATGTCCTGTTTAGCGGAGATTATCTCCAAAATTTCTGGAATATAGAAAAACAGAAGGGAAACAGAATCTATTCGAACGGAACTTATATTGGAGGAAACTACTGGGCAAAACCCGATGGAAGCGGATATTCTGAAATCTGTTCCGACTCAAATACCGATGGATTCTGCGATGAATCCTATGACTTGAGCAAAAATTCTTTTTCATTTGGAGTGGGCAATTTTATTTACATGCTTTTCACGGGATTATTTTTATTCGAACCTCCATCAGAAAAAAATGTAGATTATCTGCCTCTAAGCAATAAATTTATTCCGGATTTAATTCCGCCAAATACAACAATAAAGGGAATAAAAGAAGATGGAACAAATTACACTTTTGGAGAATGGACAAATTCAAGTTATGTTAATATAACCCTGAACTGCTCAGATTTAAGGTCTGAATGCGATAAAACTTTCTATTGCATAGGGAACGATACATGCGAACCGGATATAGAATATTCCGGCCCAATTAAGATATCCGGAGAGGGAATAACCTACATAAGATTTAAAAGTATTGATACGGAAGGAAATAATGAAACAACAAAAATGGAAATGATAAATATTCTGTCAACCGAACAGAAAATATTAATAAATGATCCGGTAAGCAATAGTTATTTGAATAATCATACCTTGACAATAAATATCTCAATTTTAAATAATAAACTTCTGAATTATACAAATATTTCGATCTACAATTCAACCGGGGATTTGGTAAATTCAACGATTAGTTTTGAAAATGGAACTTTTACAGTTAATTTATCTGTTTTTAAAGATGGTATTTACAATATCACAGCCACTTATCACAGCATATATGGATTAACAGAAAAAACAGTTTCTGATAATATTGTCGTAGATACTATTCCTCCATACATCATATCTTTTGAAGTAGAGAAAGAATATAGAAGAGGCGAAGAAGCATCGGTTGTTTGTTTGGCATCGGATGATACAAAAGGAGATTTTGAAGTTGTTGTCAACCTGGATACTTCTACAATCGGAGATAAAACCGCAACATGCACGGTAAAAGACGAAGCTGGAAACAACTACACGGAAACCAGAAATTATACGGTGATAGAACCGATCTGCGAAGAAAATGAAAGAAGATGCTTTGGAAAAGAACTGCAGGAATGCAAAAATTATGCCTGGGAAACAATAGAATTCTGCGACTATATGTGCGATTCTTCTCTTTTAAAATGCGTTCAAAAACCCGTTATTTGCAACGAAGGAGAGAAGAGATGTTCTGGCAACAACCTGCAAATATGTAAAGATAATAATTGGACCACAATTCAAACCTGCAGATATGGTTGCAATGAGACGCGTCTGACCTGCAACCCGAATCCGAATCCGATCAAATTGCCTCCGATGATCATTGTTTATATTGTCATTCTCGTTGCTATTGTTGGATCAATACTCGCATTCGTCTATGTAAAATTGTTTGAAAAACCAATAACTACAAATTTAAATCAGGAATTTTCAAGACTGGAAACTAAAATAAAGAGATTAAAGTTGCAGGGGAAAAATGTGAAAGAGATAGAAAAAGAATTGGATCTTGCAAAACAGGATGCGAGAATAGGCCTGCTTGAAATGGCAAAAACCAGAATTAATACCATCAAGAAAAAATTGAAAAAGATAAAATAGTTAGAATTATATGATTTGTTGAGAACCTTCCGGATTTAAATTTCTTAAAAAAGAAATTTATCTTTGCCGAAGTCGGAATTATTCCGTTTTTTCTGAATATTTATAACAATACAAACTTTCAAACCACAATCTGTTTTTTCCGATCAATTTTAATCCGAACTTTTTTTCAAGTTCCTTATATCTGTTAAAGGAACTTAACAGAATTATAACTTCTCCGCCTTCATTGAGATAATTGCAGACTTCGGATAAAAATTTCTCAATAATCTCCTGACCTCTCTTTCCTCCAGTGCAACTTAAATCTCCCCTTCCCGGAAGATAGGGAGGATTAAAAAAAATTAAATCAAATTTTCCAGAAACATTTTCAAACAAGTTGCTGACCCTGAATTCGATATTTTTCAAACCCATCAATTCTGCCTTCTCCTGAGCGAATTCAATTGCTTTTGGATTTATATCAACGGCAAGAATTTTATCAACAAAACCGGCAATACTGAAGGATACTATTCCGGATCCTGTTCCAATCTCCAAAGCAGTTTTAATTCTTCTATTTCCAATTTCCTTTTTCAGACAATCAATTAAAAAATAAGAATCTTCATCCGGAGGGTAGATTTTAGTTTCCATTTTTTATATCGGCAATTTCTCATTGAGGATCAAATAATAATTATCTGTTTTAAAGTATTTATTTTTTAATCTTTCCTTCTCAACAAGAAAAAATCTGGATTAAAAGATCTTTATGGTGTTCGCCTTTACGCCAATAATAATTGATAGAGTAAAAACTTACATCGAAAATTTTATCATTATTAAAATCTGTTCAAAAGTAGTTTATTTCATTATAATATCTTTGGAGTTTATTCCTTTTCTGCTAAGATACGTCTTTAATAAAGACTCAAACATCTTCCCATGATTCGGATATTTTAAATGCAATAACTCATGCACAATTGCTTTAGATCTAACTTCAAATTCCTCTTTTAAAAGGTCAAAAGAGAAGGTTACTCTGCCTTTGCTGGAACATCTCCCCCATTTTCTCTTCATTTTCCTTATATGAATTTCTTTTGGTTCAACACCTAACTCTTTGGCC
>CAYLRQ010000051.1:1520-5563 GCA_964386335.1 uncultured archaeon | reverse complement strand
TAAATTTTTCAACTTCAGAAATAAATTCCTCCTTGAAAATTTCAATTTTATCTCTTTTTATTCTTGCTCCCGCCGCTTTTCTGTGACCTCCCCCATCTCCGCCACAAAATTCGGCGACTTTTTTTGCGATCTCTCCGAGATTTATTTCTGTGTTTGTCCTGATACTGATATTGCAGGAATCTTCAAAAACAGAATAAGCAACGACAATCGCATCTTTGTTTTTTTCCAAAATCTGGGTTGCAATAATTGATTTTATGTTATAAGGCGAAATTACTTCTACAAAAATAATGTTTCCTTCTTTCTCTATTTTATTATTTGATTTTGAAATTTCGTTTTGTATAATGTTGTAACATTCTTTTAAATAAGGATTCTGGACAACTTCTTTGCTTGATTTTGCATTCAGCAATATATCCAATATTTTATATTCTTTATCATGTTCTACCAGAGTGGCGGAGAAAATATAATCAGAAATTAAATCCAATTCTTCCCTGTTTTCAAAATTGTCAACAAATTTTCTGCAAAATTCAGAATTCTCATCTCCTTTATCTCCAATTACGCCAACGGCTGCGATCCATTTTGTTTCTTCCATATTCTCAAGTTCGGAGCAAACTTCGTAAACGAGATATGAAGCGGGAATATAACTTTTTGGATCTTTTTCTCTTGGATTGTAAAAAGGCATTTTCGGTTTTTTATTAAACTGATGATGATCTATTATTAAACTGTTCTCCGATATAAATTTTAAGGCATTATCTAGACTGATATCAAGAAAAATCATTGTTTTAGCTTTTTCTACTTCTTTCAGAGGAACTTCTTTTAATTCATAAGTATATTTTATTCCCTTCTTTCTCAGAAAATTTATCAAAATTACCAGAGCACAGATTCCATCGACATCCTTATGAGATATAATTTTAACTTCTTCTCCTAGATTTTTAAGAAATTCTACCGCTTCCTCTTTCATTTTATTCGCTTTCTGAATATGCAAAAATTTTCAATTTCAGATAAATCATCCTTCATATTTCAGCATTTAAGGTTTCCTTTAGTAATTCCTTTAAATAAGCATCTGTGTAAGCATCAATTGTATCGGCAAAATGCACGATCATCGCTTCCAGAATCAATCCCTCCAATTTCAAATGGTTTAAAACAATGTGAATAACTTCTTCGGGAAAATTTCTCGCATACAATTCGCAACCAATCAACTCTTCATGACTAATTAATTTTCCGACCAGTTCATAATTTCTTCCCTTTTTTTTGAAGTCAAAAACCCTCATCAAATCGTGAAGCAATGCTCCGGCAATTACATAATCTTTGTTTATTTTGCAATATTTTTGATCAATGAAATCGGCAATTTTTATCGACAGCTCTGTAACATTTCTCGTATGCCTTATTAATCCTCCCTTCTCCATGTGATGTTCAAATCCTTTATATCCACCAGGACATTCCTCCAATTTGATTTGCTTATAATTCAAATTTTTATTACTCAATTTGATTTCTTTGAGCAAATTTGTGGTTTTTTCCCTCAATTCCCCATCCTCAATTTTGTCAGCCAATTTAAGCAACTCATTCATAAAGTAATTTAATAAAATTAAATATGGGCCTGTAGCTCAGTTTGGTTAGAGCGCCGGTCTTATAAGGCCAGAAGGCATTTTGCCTTTTCAGCTCTAGCGTAAAAGCCGGAGGTCAAGAGAGCGGATGGAAAAACTTCCTGCCTTGATTTCAAATCTCTTCAGGCCCATTTTTAAAATTTTATCAGGATATGGAAAGAGAAATTAAAGGACTATTCAGACAATAGAAATTATAAAAGATTTTTGTTAAATTATGGGCGAGTAGTTCAGTTAAACCTTTTATTGATTATATTGGAAAAAAGGATTAAGCGAAAATTTCGGGGAAATTAATTGATTAATAAGAGACCCTGTAAAAGGTTTAGGATACTGGTAGAATGCCGCCTTGGCATGGCGGAGGCCGGGGGTTCAAATCCCCCCTCGTCCATATCAACCTTCAATATTTGACTTTTAATCTATTTAATTATATTATGGACCAGTAGCTCAGCTTGGTTAGAGCGCCACGCTGATAACGTGGAGGTCGCAAGTTCAAATCTTGCCTGGTCCAATTATTTTTAATTGATATAATTATCAACTTTCCACTTCAAAATCTCTTTATAACTTGTCTGTATATTTCTAAACTATCTTTTCCGATTCCTTGTATTGTGAATTTTTTCCAGCGCCCTCCTTTTTGCTTAATCAGTTAATCCATTCAATATTTTCATTTGTTCCTCCGCATCCGATTTCTCCATGCCAAACCAATCAGTTATTTCACAAACATGAAAAAATTTGTCAGTATATTTCAATAGATTTTCTTTTGCTCTTAAATCCTTTGATTATTTTAATCTTTTTTCCGAAGTGTTTTGAGAGCACTTTCACAACCTCTGAATTGGCCTTGTTATTTTCCGGTTTTGATTTGACTTTCACAATCAGAATTCCGTTTTCTTTTACTTCGGATTTTTTTGAGTTCGGAATTACAATAATATCCCTCTTCATAAATGAATATTCATTATTAAAACTTTTGCGGAAAAAACCGGATTTACCTGTTTGCAATCTTCATTTTAGAAACTTAAATTTTTTTTGTAAATTTAAAAATGGAAGTTATAGACGCAAAAAACACTATTCTTGGAAGAATGGCAACAGAAGTTGCAAAAAAAGCCATGAGTGGAGAGGAAATTGCAATTATAAATTCCGAGTTTGCAGTAATTTCCGGAAAAAAGGAAGACATATTTAAAAAATATCTGGAGAGAAAGCAGAGAGGAACTCCGCAGCACGGACCATTTTTTCCTTCAAGCCCGGACCAAATTGTTAGAAGAACGATCAGGGGAATGCTTCCCTACAAGACAAAAAAAGGAAAGGAAGCTTTCAGAAGAATAAAAACCTATGTTGGAATTCCAGAAAAATATAAAAATATGGAATGCAGGAAAATTGGAAAACAGATTGACAAATTAAAATGTAATTTTGTCTTTATTCACGAATTAAGTAAATTTTTAAATGGTAAAAAATAATGGGTAAAATATTTGTTGGCAGGAGAAAAAGAGCGGTTGCGAGAGTAAGAGTGGAAAAAGGAGAAAGAAATATTATTGTAAACCACACCCCTATTGAAAATTTTCCAAAGATTGCGCAATTAAAAATTCTCGAACCTCTTTTAATTGCGGGAAATGAAAACTTTAAGATAAGTGCAAATGTGAGAGGAGGAGGCATAATGGGTCAAGCGGAGGCAATTGCTCAGGGAATTGCAAAGGGATTGGTTTCTTTGGAGGGAGAAGAACTGAAAAGAAAATTTCTAGATTATGACAGAAATTTGTTGATTCCCGATGTGAGAAGAACCGAACCGCACAAACCTTCAAGAAGCAAAAAAGGTCCGAGAAGGCACAAACAGAGAAGCAAGAGGTAATTATTTTTTGATCATTTCGTATAATAACAGACGATAATCCTTATTATCAGATTTATTTATTGATGAATCTCCGTAAGTTTTAAAAACATTTTCAACAAAATCGTCCTCATCGCTGCCCAACAATTCTTTTATTACTGATCCGCTTTTTATACTTTTTAGATCTTGCATATCTGTATCCAAAGGCACCAGCGTTAATCCTTCCGGATAGGCGGAATTATTTTTGATATAAACAAATCCCATTTTTTCTGTATTTAATTTCTGTATTTTTTTTCTGCCAAGTACAAATCTTCCAGTAATTCTGGAAAGTTCTCCTGGTTTTTTCAGGCGTCCCGTCAATATATGATCAGAATAATTTCTTAAATCAGTATAGGGAATCTCATCTTCATCTGAAAAACAACTCTCAAAGAGGATTTCATCTTCTTTTTTTAACCAGAATCTCGCATCATATCTGTTGCCATAAAACAATTGTTAAATATTAGGCAATTATGATAAGATTTTATAAAAATCTATATGAAATATGACTTTCACTTCTTCCCCCTTTTCTTTGATTGTTGCCTCCTCTTCTTCGGATGTTTCCGGGTTTTTAATTCCATAAGCAATAATTTCTT
>CAYLRQ010000051.1:0-1420 GCA_964386335.1 uncultured archaeon | reverse complement strand
CAAGATGATTTATTTAGGTCCGGCCGGGATACCAACAATTACAAGGGGAGATACGCTTCGGGGAATTAAAGATGTAAAAAAATTGGGATTGAATGCGATGGAACTTGAATTTGTCAGGGGCATTTATCTGAAAAAAGAAGAGGCGGTTGAAATTGGCAAAGTTGCAAGGGATTTGGGAGTTAAATTATCCATACACGCCTCTTATTTTATAAACTTGTGCAATCCGGAAAAAGTCAGGGCGAGTGAAAAAAGGATTCTTGATTCATGCGAAATTGGGCATTATTTGGGGGCAAAATACATAGTTTTTCATCCGGGTTTTTATGGAAAATTATCCGCCGAACAAGATTATGAACTTGTAAAAAAAAGTTGCATAGAATTGAGAAAAGAAATAGATAAAAACAGGTTTGATGTTGTTCTCGGTCTTGAAACAACCGGAAAAAAATCGCAATTTGGAACTCTTGACGAAATTCTGAAAATTTGCAAAGAAGTAAAAGGATGCGCTCCGATAATTGACTTCGCCCACATTTTTGCAAGGCAGGGAGGAAAAATTGATTATTCTGAAATTCTTGACAAAGTCAGAAAATTTAAAGAATTGCACACCCACTTTTCTGGAATTGAATTCACAGAAAAGGGAGAAAAAAAACACCTTCCGATTTCCTTTAATCAACCGGACTTCAAGGAATTGGCAAAAGAATTGGTTAACAGAGGTTTTGAAACAAAGAAGAGAGATATAAGAATTATCTGCGAGAGTCCAATTCTGGAGCAGGACAGTCTGGAAATGAAGAAAATTTTAAACAGATTGATTAGGTTTTAATTGATACCTTTTACTACACCTCATGCCGTCTTCTTTATCTCCCATTGAAATATTTTTTTATACTTTAAAATCTCTTCTAACAAACCATCAATGTTTTTTCCTTCTCTTTCCCTTTTTTCATCAAAAATCAAAATACAAGTATTTCCATCCACAGGATCACCATAAAGAGTTAAACTATGCGGAACTCTAATCTTATATTCCTCTTCTCCAAAACCAAAAGATATTAGAAGTTCTTCCAAATATTTTTTAAAATATCCATTACCATAGGGAAAGTAACCCGTTTTTTTAATAAAGATTTTCATAAAATTACAGAAAACAAATAAATATAAGAACTTCCAAAACCAATAAAAAATTAATCAATAGTCCTTTTCCAGAATTTCCCTGAGTTTTACCCTGATAAATTCGGACCTTGAAGTATAATATTCTTTTTCAATTATTTCATCAATTTTCTCAATAATTTTCTTTGGCAATCTTATTTGGACTACTTTCATATAGTAACTTTATAGAAAAACTTTAAATATACAGATAACACAATTTCTTATAACTTAAGTTTGATAATTACTCAAATTAATTTCCATTAAAAACATAAAATTAAGCGAAATTTTG
>CAYLRQ010000050.1:3176-5688 GCA_964386335.1 uncultured archaeon | reverse complement strand
AAATAATTAAGAGTGCTTTTAGGAATTTGATTTTTTTAGTACGCTAAAAGCTAATTAAATTAGTTAAAAAGTTAAATTTTATTCAATGATTGATTTTTTATTTTTTAGGTATACAAGAAAAATTTGTTAGCAATTTAAAAGGATTTAATATTATGAATTATGAATAAAACAAAAAAATATTTAATCAACTTTTTAATAATTATAGTTTTTTTAATACCCACTGTGATTGGGGCAGATGGAGGGGTAAGTGTTTCAGTAGAAATTGAATCACCAGAAGAAGAGGTTAATATTCCTTCGCAAAAAGCAATAATTGTTTGGAACGGGAAAAAAGAGGTTATGTCGCTTTCTACTGAAATGAGGGTTAAAGAATTAACTGATTTAGCTTGGATCATCCCGGTTCCTTCAAAGACTAAACCGAAAGTGGAAGAGGAAAGCGCAGAGATTTTTCATCAGGTACCTTATTTTTTTTCAGAGATAAATCTAGAATCAAAGATGGGTCGTAAGATAGATCCGTTATTTTTCGCGTTGCCTTTGATCTTACTTTTTTTATTTTTTCGTAAAAAGAAAATAGTATTGTTAGGAATTCTTGTGGCGAGCGTTTTTGCTCTTTATATTTGTTTTGTTGATCTAACAACCCCAAAAAAAGTAAAAGTTGGAATTGTCCCCGTAAAAGTATTAGAAACTAAAAAAGTGGGAGTTTATGATGTAATGGTTTTGAAGGCAACCAGTGCTGATTATTTGGTAAACTGGTTAAACCAAAGAGGTTTTAAAATATCAGAAGAAAATATCCCTATTCTTCAAGAATATTGCAATAAGTCTAATTTTTACTTTATCGTTAACAAAATTAGCAAGGAGGCGTTAAGTCAAAAAGATTTATTAGAAGGGATTGCCACGCCCCTTAAGATAACATTCCAACCGAAACAGCCTTTTTACCCCTTGAAATTGTCGAGCATTAATGGGGGGTCAACAATAATAGATGTTTATTTATTTTCTGAAAACCCAGCAAGAGATGAGTCAAATATTTTATCGATTAAAAAGAGTAGGGAAACGCAGCAAATTGAAGGTCTTTTTTATATGTCTAAAAACGAAGAATTTTTTAGGATTGTAGAAGGATTTTTTTCTTGGTATCCACTAGACGCACCTAAATATCCAGTTGCAACTTGGTTGAGATACGAGGGAGGATTAGAGGGTTTGAAAAAAGATGCTTATTTTAAATCAGATTCTATTGTTTGTGATAATTTGCCTTTAGACAATATTGTTGGAGTTAAGAGAGATAGATGTTATGAGATGCTTGCTGAGTCTGAGATATATCCTTCTTTTTGCGATAAAATATCAGACCAAAACAAAAAACAGTGGTGTCACTTTTTTAAGGAGATTATGCCTCTTTTCCAGCAAGTTTCAAAAGGTACACAAAAACAAGAGGACCAGGTTAGTGAAAATAACCAGGTTAATGATAAGGTTAATGATAATCAAGTTAATCAAAATGACCAAGACACGACACAAAAGTCATCAACCGTTTCAACTGATTCTTCGAGGCTAGATAAAGATGTTTTGCTTCACAAACTTTTTCCAAATGTAACTTTCAAGGATGAGGTGGGTGATTTAGAGGCTCTTGGAGATATTTATCGCAGACTTTATTTGGTGGATGCAATTGAAGACCATTTTATTACTCCTGAAGAAAAACATTTATTGCTTATTGTTGAGCTTGAAGGGAGCTCTCATGCCGAAGGTTTTTATCACGCCTATTTGGGATTATTTGATAAAAATGGAAATTTAATTACACCTCCTTCTATCTTTCCAGAAGGAAATTATCGGTCAGATAAAGCACATTTTGGAGCAGATAGTGTTTCTTTTGAATTCTATGATTGTAAAGGAGTGAAATATATTTTATCTGTTATTATGGGTTGCCCTAATGGAAGTTGTTGCGATGAGATTGCACATTTGTTTAGGATAAACAATAATGGGGATTTTGAGTTTTTACAAACAATTGATGATTTTAATTATGCAATAAAAATGAGGTTTATAGGGGACAGAATTATATTAAAGAAAGTTCCTGCAACCTCTGAGAAGGGATGTCCTGAAATAAATTATAAAGTATTACAATGGAACAAGGAAAGTTGCAGGTTTGAATAAAATTTGTTTGTTAGGTTTCTTTGTTTGTAAAATTTAACGCACAATGGACCGTCTCAGGCTCTAGGGTACATACCTCCCATCAACTTTCAGGCAAAATACCTAAAAGTGTTACCTATGTACCCTTCTAGTACAGGTCTTGACAAGATTGGGATAGGTATGCTATAATACGGATGTAGCAAAGATAGTTCTTTTTCAATAAAATACTTGCGGATTGGTTGCATCTTTTAGGGACTTGTCCTGAACCCGTTGAAGGATTCCTTAAAAGATGCAACCAATGGTTGGGTTTGTCTGAATCCCGGTTAATAGCAGACATAGGGTTTGCTATAACTAAGGGAGAGGGACAACCCCCAAAACGAGGAGGCGTGTTATGTCTAGGACC
>CAYLRQ010000050.1:0-3166 GCA_964386335.1 uncultured archaeon | reverse complement strand
GTCTTATATTTATATCTGCTGCGGCAGATATGTGCGGACACCCACCTGGATGATTTTCCAAGATTATTTCTAAAGAGTCATCCGAGCTTTATCTCTTGACGCTAAGATATTTTAGTTATAAAATTATATAATAAGCCAATAAGAATCGTTTAACATATAAAGGTCGATTATAAATCTTGTCACCCGGCTTTGTTTTAACAAGGCAATATGAAGGGCGATAAGGTTTGAAAATAATTCGATCGCCTAATACGCTTAGACGATCCAAATAAATTATGAAATGGCAAGATGTTGTTAACGCAATAGTGGGAGTTTGGCTTGTTGTTTCTGCGTTCCTAAATTTCAGCGCCGGAACCAATCTTTGGAACTATCTTATCACTGGAGTAGTGGTTCTGGTGTTAAGTATTTGGGTTGGATCAGAAAGAAAGGCGTAGTTTTTTTAGGTTCTAAGTTATTGAGTTAAAGCCGCGTTTATCGCGGTTTTAGCTTACAAAAAAATTAGAGATTAGTTTTGGCAATTTTTACCCCTCTCTTAAATAGTTTTGAAATTAATTTGTTGAATTTATTGTTTTCTTCGGTTGTATAAATAACTTTTTTGCCCGATTTGTCCAATTTTGATTCTATCTCCGGGTGCCGGCGGAGATATTCTTTTAACTTTTCGGCAACGATTTTTTCTCCCGAGACGATTTTTACCCTTGGTCCGGCTATTTTTTTTATTTTTTCCTTAAGAAGGATATAATGAGTACATCCTAAAACAAGGGTGTTAATGTTTTTCTCTAAAAGCGGATTCAAGCATTTCTTCAAAGCTTCGGTTGCTTTTTTTGAGTTTTCCTTTCCAGCCTCAATAATAGGAACAAGGGACGGGCAGGCTTTTTGAAGGATGATGATTTGCGAGTTTATTTTTTTTATTTCTTTAACAAACGCTTTGCTTTTAATGGTAGCGTTGGTTGCTATTACTCCAACCTTTCTTGGCTTTTCTTTGGCTATTATTTCTTCGGCCGTCGGAATAATAATTCCGAGGACTCTTTTTTGGGGATAATTTTTGGGCAGGAAATCTCTTTGGATTTTGCGAAGAGCTTGGCTGGAAGCTGTATTGCAGGCGAGAATTATTAGTTCGCAATTTTTTTTAAATAAAAAGCCAACGGCTTTTTTTGTAAGGCTGTAAATTAGTTTCTGGGGTTTGTCTCCATAAGGCGCTTTTGCTGAATCGGCTAAATATATATAACTATATTTAGGCAGTGTTTTGACGATGTCTTTAAATATAGTTAATCCTCCCACCCCTGAATCAAAAATTCCAATATATCCTTTTTCTTTTTTTGTCATAAGGCTTTTGTTGGTTTGTATTTATATTCTAATTTATTTTAGAAAATATTCAAACGAATATTGATTTAAAATTGGGGCGTCTAAAAGTATTTAATCGGGCATTGTGAAAATGGAAAAATAAATATAAAATGTTAAAATAAAATTACTGAATTAATTCAGTAATTAATTCAGTAATTAAATTAAAAATATGCCAAGAAGAAAATTATCAGAAAGAAATATAAGAAAATTAACGAAGATGGGCGGAGGGAAAAGCTTTGGCATTACTTTTCCTATCTCTTTTATTAGGGAGTTGGGATGGAGGGAGCGTCAAAAGTTAAAGGTGGAATTTGACAAAAAAAGAAAAAGGATTATTGTCCGCGACTGGGAATAGTATTCAAAACGGCGAGATTGGCTTTACGGCCAGAAAGATCCAAAAAAGACGACTTCCTGAATCGGATAATATTTCTTGTAATAAACATATAAAGCTATAGTCAGAGCATCGTTAGTTATTCGATTAACGCGTTTCAGAAATTAGCCAAAAAATCTTTACCAGGATAGATAGTTTGATGAAAAAATGACAATATTAAAAAAGCAAAACATATTAGAATTATTTAAGAAGATCAAGATTAATAAATCTTGGGCTTTTGCTGATAAAACCAGAAAAGAAACAACATATATCACCCATGGCTATCATCGCTATCCGGCTAAGTTTATTCCCCAAATAGTTTCTCGACTGGTTGAAAAATACACAAAACCGGGCGATTTAGTAGTTGATTCGTTTGGTGGTTGCGGAACAACGCTTGTCGAGTCAAAAGTAATGTGTAGACCATCTATTGGAGTGGATATAAATCCTGTTGCTGTTTTGATAACAAAAGCAAAAATAACCCCCATTAAACCAAAAAAATAAAAAGCCATTTCTAAAATTAAAATTTAAAGCACAATTTATGGTAAACCAAAAACCATATTACAAAAAACCAAGATTTGAATTATATCAAGCAGATTCGTTGGAATTTTTAAAAGAACTTCCCGAGAATTCTGTTGATATGGTTTTTGCTGACCCGCCTTATTTTCTCTCAAGCGGTTCTTTCACTTGTCAAAACGGAAAGATGATCAGCGTTAAAAAGGGGGATTGGGATTTGAGTAATGGATTAAAGAAAAACTTTGAATTTCATCTTGAATGGATAAAGGCAGTTAAAAGAATTTTGAAACCTAACGGAACAATTTGGATTAGCGGCACTTATCATTCTATTTATCAATGCGGTTTTGCTTTGCAAATTGCTGGATACCACATCTTGAACGATATTGCTTGGTTTAAACCAAACGCTTCTCCAAATTTGAGCTGTCGTTTCTTTACTGCTAGTCATGAGACCTTAATATGGGCAAGAAAAGAAAAAAAGGCAAAACATACTTTTAATTACAAAACAATGGTTGACTGGGAAAATAATTATACAAAAGAGATAAGGTGTAGGCACTGCGGCAAGAAGGATAGATATGAAGTATTACACGAAAAAGGGAAACAGATGAGAAGCGTTTGGGCTATAAACACACCGCAGAAGATTGAAAAGAAATTTGGCAAACATCCAACACAGAAACCAGAAGAGCTTTTAAGAAGAATTATATTGGCAAGCACAAACAAAGGTGATTTAATACTCGATCCGTTTACAGGTAGTTCAACAACGGGATTAGCTGCTTATTTATTGGGAAGGAAATTTATCGGGATAGATACAGAAAAAAAATACCTTGATTTGTCAATTAAGAGATTTGAGGATTTAGAGAAAAATTTAAAAAATAAGTTTTCTAAAAAATAAGAGCTATGAAATTTTTATCTTTCTACAAAAACATTTTAAAGCGCAACACCGATGATCAA
>CAYLRQ010000049.1:0-5813 GCA_964386335.1 uncultured archaeon | reverse complement strand
TTAAACGAAATCCAAACTTATTTTGAAGAAAGTTCGGAATAGAAAATTAAACACTTCGCATGCTTTTTATCTCGCGCCCTACGGGACGCAAACAACACTTCCACCACGCTTCAGACGCGCGCGGCTCATATTGTTAATAACTTTCATATTCCAGTTTGGCATATTACATTATGGAATATAACATATAATTATAAAATCTCAAAATCTATGAATAAGACGATTTACACAAACGAACATAAATATATTGTCCAGCAATTAAAAAAGGCTCGAGTTGAAGCTGGTTTAGATCAAGAAGAAGTTGCAAAACTTCTTGAAAAAACTCAATCTTATATTTCAAAAATTGAGTCGGGGCAACGCAGGATTGATGTCGTTCAGTTAAAAGAGCTGGCAAAGATTTATAAAAAGCCGATTGGTTTTTTCATTAAATAATTAAACTATGAATTTACAAGATTTAAAAAAGAAATTACAAGCTATCAAGAAAATGGGGTTTGTTAAAACGCACCGGAAAGGAGATACTGGTATTGGCAAGACATTGGAAGACTTGCTTGGAATAAAAGAAAATAATATTCCACTTCCAGATATAGATAGAATAGCAGAACTTAAAGCATATAGAAAAGATGCTACCTCTATGTTGACATTATTTACATTGGAGCCACTACCAAAAGGTGGAGATAGAGATAGAACATTGTTGGATGGTTTTGGATATTCAAAAAAGAACAATGGTCGTTCAAAAGAATTGCACAGCACTCTTTCTTGTAAGAGATACAATAATCAAGATTTAAAATTATCTGTTGAAAAAGACAAGATTAGAGTGATTGGGAAAAATAGAAAATTGAATATTTATTGGGATATGGAAAGTGTCTCAAATAAATTTCATGCTAAATTACCTGCTTTGGTTTATGTTAAAGCTGAAAGAAAAATAATTAATGGTGATGAATATTTTCATTTTAATAAAGCGTATCTTCTAACTGATTTTGATTTTGAAAAATTCAAAAAGATGGTAAAAAAAGACGCAATTGTTGTTGATTTTAGGATGTACTACCGCCCTAATAGAAGTGTTAGAAATCACGGTACTGGTTTTAGAATCAAGATTAATAAATTATATGGAGCATTTAAAAATAAAACTCGCTTAATTTAATTTTTTCTTAGAATTACAATACTTTCCTTATTTATTGTTTCTTCTAGTTCTCCAGCTATGTTTGTAGGTGAGTTTTTGATCGGCATTCTTTTTCCTGGTATGTTTCGCACAAAAATATCTTCACATGTAAAACCTATTTCTTGCGCTAATTCGGCAATGATAAAATCTGTTGGAATACGCACTTGTTTTACTTGTCTATTTCCTATAACTATACAAAAATATCCACCATGCTTTAGTATTTTATAAGCCTGCCCTAGTGACCCGTTAAGTCCGACATTAAAACTTAAAACTTCCCGCGCTCTCTTTTCGTCTCTTTTTGCTATCTTATCTAACGAATCAGACAGGTATTTTGATGGTAATTTATGAGTTAGTTTATCTGTTGCTTCCCCTCCCAGTAAAATATTATCAATTCCAGAAGCCTCATTTGGTTCTTCAAACAAGTCAATCCATTGCGCTGAAAGTCTAGAGAATTGTCCATAAGCCACAGTTGTTCTACTGTCTCCATATGGTGGAGAAGTTATAATGCAATCTACTGACTCTTTTTTGATACCATTGTCTTTAGACGAGTCGCCCTGAATAATCTTTATCCAACTTTTTTTGTTTGCGTCATTACAAAAGTCTTTCATTCCGCCAATATTTTCTTCAACTTTTTGTTTGAACAATTCCAAAACATTTGGATTAAAATTTTCCAATTTTTCACCTTTTATTCTTACTAATTTAAATTCACCATTTTTTGAATTTGAAGATTTTCGCACAACTTCACTAAAAGCAACTAAAAAGAAGCCCTTAATTCTTTTATCCGTTATGGTGTTAATTGCTTTTTTTATTTTGGCTAGTTCAACGATAACATTATCTTTAAACCAAAACTCAATGTTTTTAAATGTTGGTTTTTCAACTTTTTTTATTTTTTGTATTTTAGCAAGTAATTTTATAAATTCACTTGTTATTTTATTTGGATCTATCGGTGTAGTTTTTACTCGAGCCAAAAAGACAGCCAATGGATTTAAATCGATACCATAAGCATTTCTTCCTAATAACTTACTTTCAACAAGAGCAGTTCCTGAGCCACAAAAAATATCACAAATCACATCTCCTTTTTTACTGTAAGTAAGCAATAATCTTCTTGCTACTTGCGGTATGAACATAGCTGGATAAGTATGAAAAATATGGGTATGTGGTTTAGTTTTTACTCCTTTGAAATCCCATGAGTAATCGATTCGCCTCGTCAATTTTTTATCGTTTGCTTTTTCTTTTTCTATTTGAGATTCAAGATTCCTAATAATTTTTACTACAACACCCCGCACCTCCACCTCACTTGTATAAATAGGAAAAAGCGTTGGGTTTGCAGGCTGAAGTCTAAAACGATCTTTTTCTCTGTATATTTTTTTAAGAGTGGCTTCATTATCATTTATAATAGCAACAACCGTTTGCCCATTGTCGGCAGTTTCTTGTTTACGAATCACAACAATATCTCCATCAAAAATACCTTCCTCTATCATGCTGTTGCCAGATACCCTTAAAGCATAATGTTTTCCAAATTTGCCAACCTCATTTTTAGTAACTGTTACGGTGTCATCCGGTATTTCTATTGCTTCAATAGGTTGCCCGGCGGCTATTGTCCCCACAACCGGAATTTCTATTGTCTGTTTTGAGTTTGCGGGAGAAATTGATCTTGCTTGATTATATTCCTTTTGCAAAAAACTTTCTTCTTGCAACCTTTTTACATGATAATGAGCAGTGGAAACAGAAGAGAGTTTGAGGTGTTTTTTAATTTCTTCAAGAGAAGGGGCATAGCCCTTTTTTTCTTTATATTTCTTTACAAAATCTAAAACCTCTTTTTGTCGTTTGGTTAACATAGTAATATTTTTAAAATTTGATTTTCGATAAATTTTCTAATACAATTACAGTATATCAAAAATCTTTCGAATACGCAAGTGGAATTATCCACAAAATTATAAATTTAATCAAACATGCCTATGTCAACAATACAAGATCAATTTAAAAAGTTTTATGAAAACATTAAATTAACTCCTGCTCAACGCGAAGATGCTAAAAAGAAATATGATGGTGTATGTAAAAAATTACATGATTATTACTATCCAGACACTGAATACACAGGTCAAACTAAATTACTTATTGGTTCATATGGAAAACACACTCATATAAGACCTGCAAGGGATGTTGATGTTATTTTTTACATGCCAGATGATAAATTTAATCAATATGACGATAATCAATCGAATGGGCAATCTCAACTCTTGCAGGATATTAAAAAGATTCTAAAAGAAAAATATCCAGACACTCCAATAAAAGCATTTGGTAAAGTTGTTGTTTTAGAATTTGCAGATACTAAACATAACATAGAGCTTTTGCCTGCATGGGAAAATTCTGACAAAACTTTTACAATTCCAAATTCTGAAAATGGTGGTTCGTGGGAACGATTTGATCCAAGAAATGAGATTGAGAAAATTAAGAAGTCTGACGAAAAAACTGGACAAACGAAAATGCTGATTCGTATGATAAAAAAATGGGCTGAGCAATGTTCCGCAAAAATCAAGTCTTATAAAATAGAAAAAGAAGTTTTAGGGTTTTTTGATTATAATGATAAATATGATGAATACTCTAATTTAATTAGGGATTTCTTTGATTTTTGGTACAATCACACCGCAGATGACAATCTAAAAAACCATCTCAATACTGCATTAAGCAGGTCTAAAAAAGCTTGCGAATATGAAAGTGAAGAGAAGTTAGAAAAAGCTATTGATGAATGGAAGAAAATTTTTGGTGATGATTTTCCAAAAGACGATATTACAAAAAACGAAAACCATTCGTCTCCGAAACCTATTGTAAATCCACCGAAACCATGGCTATCAAATTAACAAAAAAAGACATTGATTGGATTCAAAAAAAGTATCCAAAATTGAAAAGAAAAAGCGATATTCTTTGGCAGGGAGAAGTAAATTTTAACAGAGAATTTAATGGTGTGCCTATTAAATCATCTTATTTACTTGAGATAAAATTTGAATCAAAACAAGGATCAATACTTCCACAAGTAAAAGAATTAGGAGGTAAATTTGATGAAATATCTAAAGAGCTCAATTTGCCAATTATCGATCTTCACATCAATCATGATAAGACGATTTGCCTCTGTATTTACAAGAAAGAAAAAGGATATTTTACAAATGGCTTTTCTGTTCAAGTATTCTTTGAAAATATTTTAGAACCGTATCTGTATTGGATAACACATTATCAACGATATAAAACACAGCCGTGGGGTGGGTATGCACATGGTGAATTTGGATATCTAGAACTTTATGCAGAAAATGAAATTTCAATTAGTGAGCTAAAAGAATATATTTCTATTGAAAAGCTTTTAAAATATAAAAAGATGAAGGGGCATCACCCTTGCTTATGTGGTAGTAAAAAAATATTACGGAAATGTCATGTATTAATTTACAATGCTATTTATAAATTAAAGAAAGAATTATATGAATAAAAATAACTTATCAATTATTAGACAGCAATTTGCACAGTGTGTATTTACACACAAGGTTTTAGAAAAAGCTGCCGATAGAATGGAAAAAATAAATACGAAGATTAAATGGGCAAATGTTGTAATCTTGGCTTTTGTTTTGGCTTTTCTTATATTACAAATCAAATTCCCCAAATATACATTTTTAAATGATATAGCAATAGGAATAACTGTTTTTGAAATTTTGTTTATCTATACTCAAAAGGAGTTTTCTTTTGAAAGCAAGGCAAAAGAATACAAAAAATTTGCTCTTAAATTTTTGGAATTAAGGGATAAATACAAAAATTTTATTGTCGATATTATGAATAACTTAGATGAAGAGAGGATAGTGGCAAGAAGAGATTTATTACAAGAACAATATCAAATTATTGCCAGTTTATCGCCACAAACAAATTATGATGATTATCAAGAAGCACAAAAAGCTTTACTTGGAAAAATTGTTTCTGATGAAGAATTTACTTGGTCAGATAGTGAAATAGATAGATTTTTACCAAAAGAGTTAAGATTAAGTAGAGATGAATAAATGGATCCTCGCTTGCGCACACATGGGCAGGCTGAAGCAAGCGCAATGTGCTATCCGTTGCGTGATAGCGCAATCCTTTTTACTTTCCGCACAAATACCACAAAACTTTTATTGGAGGCAATGAGCGAGCCACGAGAGCGCCGAGCAGGCATTTGGCGAGTTTACGAGCCAAGCCAATGCGAGGCGTCTCTCGTGAGCGAGCGGACGGACGATTTACCACGGGCGTAGCGCCTCGGGTCGCCACAAGCAACAAAAAAAGACAGATGATAGAATTTGCAAGTTATATTATAATTCATTTATAAGTCTTTTTAGAAGAACATAGCCGCATGCCCGAAGCGCGGCGGTGGAAGTGTTGTTTGTGTCCCGTAGGGCGCGAGATAAAAAACATACGGAGTGTTTAATTTTCTATTCCGAACTTTCTTCAAAATAAGTTCTGATTTCGTTTAATCGGTTTAGACTTGCCATAAACTTTATAAAAAAACGCCCGCTAAACCGAAAAATGCATTCAACAAAAAATCCCGAAGAGATTCGGGATTTTCTAAAAAAAATGGTTTGGATTTCCAGATCCAAAAAACAAAATATTCTTTTTCGCTACGCGGGGCCGTGGCAAATTGTTGCAA
>CAYLRQ010000048.1:0-5882 GCA_964386335.1 uncultured archaeon | reverse complement strand
GCCTATTGCCAAAAACGCTTTTATTTGTTAGGATATATTCTGTGATTGAGTAATAGATTTAAATAATAATTTGAGTGGAATTATAAGATTAAAGATTATAAAACAATAATAAGAAATAAGTATAGTATTATGAAAAAAGATATTCATCCATTGTATCAAGATTGCGTTGTTAAATGCGCTTGTGGAAACAGTTTTGTTACTAGATCAACTATGAAGGAAATTTTAGTGGAAGTGTGCTTCGCTTGCCATCCGGTTTATACCGGAAAGCAGAAAATTATTGATTCTACAGGACGAGTTGACCGTTTCAAAAAAATGATGGACAAAAAAGACGCTATTCAAAAAGAATTAAAAAAGAAAGCCGCAGCTAAGAAGAAAAAAGAAAAAGAAGCGAAAAATGAAAAAACAAAAAATGAAGTTGAAAAAGTAAAAGAAGAAGATAAAAAGGAAAATAAAAGAGAAAAATAACTGTTAGAATTTTATAAAACTCCGCTTTTTATATTTATAAAAGCGGAGTTTGTTGTGAATAAGAAGACGACGAAATAATCTTCTTGCGATAATTCTTATGAATACCGAACTGGAAAACATTAAAAAAGAATATCAGGAAATCACTGATGAGCTTAGCAAGCCTGAAGCTGCTTTTAGTGCGGAAAAATTTGGAAAACTCTCAAAAAAACAAAATAAATTAAAAGAAATAATTGAAAAGGATAAAGAATTAAGCAAAATAAAAAAAGAAATTCGGGGAAATCAAGAAATCATTGCCCAAGAAAAAGATTCAGAATTGGTTGATTTGGCCAAAGAGGAATTAAAAGAATTGGAAATGAAAAAAGATAAATTAGAACAAGAGTTGAATATTTTGCTTAATCCGGCTGATCTTAACGACAAAAAGGATGTTATTATGGAAATTCGCGCCGGGGCTGGTGGAGACGAAGCTGGTATTTTTGCTGCTGATTTATTCAGAATGTATTCCCGTTATGCCGAGAAACAAGGATGGAAAACAAATATTTTAGGTTCCAGTAAAAATGATATTGGCGGCTTTAAAGAAGTAATATTTGAAATTATTGGACAGAATGTGTATTCAAAAATGAAATTTGAAAGCGGTGTCCATCGGGTTCAAAGAATTCCTGAAACGGAAAAATCTGGGAGAATTCACACTTCCACTTCCACTGTGGCTGTTCTTCCTAAGGCTGAAGAAACGGAACTGAAAATTAAAAACGAAGATTTAAGAATTGATATTTTTAGATCTTCTGGTCCCGGAGGACAAAGTGTTAACACCACTGACTCTGCGGTGAGGATTACCCATCTTCCAACGGGAATAACGGTTAGCTGCCAAGATGAAAAATCACAATTGAAAAATAAAGCCAAAGCAATGCAGATTTTGCGTTCCCGTCTTTTGGCGGCAGAAGAAAAGAAAAAGCAAGAAGAGGAAAGAAACAAGCGCCAAACTCAAATTGGCACCGGCGATCGCAGTGAGAAGATTCGGACTTACAATTTTCCCCAAGATAGAATTACCGACCACCGAGTCAAGAAGAACTGGCACAACATTCAAAATATCCTAGATGGTGAATTAGATGAAATTATTGAGTTTTTAATAGCGGAAAGTAGAAAAATTAATTCTTAAGTTATAACCCTAAGATTACAAATAACAATTACAATAACCAAAATTCAAAATACAAAACAGTTTGGTGTTTAGTTTACTGATGGCAACACTTCCCCGCATGGTATCCTTTATTTTCGGCGTCTTCTCTGGAACTAAACCAAATTTTATTTTTTTCTAGAATTTTCTTGGCGTAAGGACAGTCGGGTTTGTGATAAATTTTACTATTCTTGCTGCCAACAAACACCCCTTCTTTTTTATCCGAAATATTTTTTTTAGTTGGCGCGTAATTTTTTAATTTACTCTCCCCTACTCCCAATGGGGAGGTGTTTTTATTTTGGTTATTCTGAGTTGTTTCTTTTAAATTATTTTCAGTAATATCTTTTATAAAAAAATCGGAACAAATGTCCCTTGCGTTTTCAAATTTAATTTTGTGATGGTTGGTTTGTTGATGAACATAAAAAGCCCCCGCCATAAAACTAAGCGAGGAAACTAAAATCAAATTAACAAGCAAAATAATCTTACCCTTGTTCTTTTTTAGAAAATGAAGAGTATCCATTTCTAATTCTAAACAATACAATTTTTCAGTATCCCAATTTCTAATCTCTAATTTCAATTTTTACCATCCTTTAACCTTTAACCCTTCTTTAGCGGCGTTTCTTTGAGCGACTTGTTTGCTGGATCCTTCCCCTTTTGCCACCAGCTCTTTATCAAGGTAAACTCCTACTCTGAAATGTTTATCATGGTCTGGTCCCCATTCTTTTAAAACTTCATAAGTTGGAGTAAAACCGGTTTTATCCTGCGCCTCTTCCTGAAATTTGCTTTTCGGATCTTGATATAACTTGCCATCCAGAACCATTTTCATCTTGCAGAGAATATTTTTAGTAATAAATTCTTTTGAGGCGCGATAGCCTCGATCTAAATATATTGCCCCAATTATAGCCTCCAGAGCGTTAGCTAACAAATATTGGCGAGCTCGACCGGTATCTTTCTTTTCCCCTTTACTCATCATCAAATATTCTTCTACCCCTAAATCTCCTGATATCTTTGCCAGCATTTTACCATTGACCAATGCGGCGCGAAAGTTAGTTAAATCACCTTCTGGATGGTTGGGAAAATTTTTGTAGAGATTCTCTGTGGAAACCAGCTCTAAAACCGCGTCGCCCAAAAATTCTAATCTTTCGTTATGGTCAAGCCGGAAATCACGATTCTCATTGATATAAGAACGATGAACTAAGGCCTGCTGGAGAAGATCTTTGTTTTTGAAAACAACTCCAATTTTTTTCTCCAGTTCTGATAAGTTTTTCATTATTTCTTTTCCTTAATTTTTCGATACAAGGCTCCTAAAACTCCGTTGATAAATTTTCCGCTTGATTTACCGCCAAAAGCCTTGGCTAATTCAATAGCTTCATTGATGACCACTTTAGGAGGAACTCTTTTATGATTGTCAAACATCAGCTCATAAACCCCAATTCGCAGAATGTTGCGATCAATGATGGCGATTTGTTGCAATGGCCACTCGGAAGCAGATCTCCTTATAATTTTATCTATTTTTTCCAGATTTTCACAAATACCGTTAATCAGTTCCATAGTAAAATTTTCATTCTCTGTTCCCGGTTCAAGTTCTTTGATATTGGATCTGATTATTCTTTTTAACCTTACCTTTTTTTCTTCAACATTCAACTCCTTCACGCTTTTGTTAAGCACCACTGAATTAAGAAAATCCCACTCATAAAGGCCTTGCATAGCGATAGATCTGGAAAGATGTCTGTTGGCCATTATTTTAAATTGAAATGATACAAAATAACCAGAGTTAGCTAAATTTGTACAGTTTTTATAATCATCTCGTTGCTAAATTGCTATATTGCCAAATTATTAATAACACAACAACATAACAATTCCTAACACACTTTCTAATATTTTTCCGAAAAAACTATGCTTCTTTATTCTTTTTCTTGTTTGCCGCCTTTTGCTCTTTTTCCGCTTTTTTCCTCTCGCTTTTAGAAAGCTTAGCCATCACATCTATCACTTCTCTTCCGGCATAAGTTCCGCAATTAGCGCAAGCAAAATGAGGGCGCAACAAACTACCGCACTTCAAACACTTGGCCAAATTGACTTTACTTAAAGCATGATGATTTCTTTTTTGGCGAGTCGCCGACTTGCTTTTTTTCTGTTTCGGTACTGGCATACTTTAACATTATTAGATTTATTATTTCGCTATAACACACAGTGTAACACAGAAATAAAATAAGGCAAGAGACAAGATAAATTAGGAGATTTAATAGTTTAGATATAAAATTTCTAAGATTTCAAATTGCCTACAAATCAATCTTTCCTTTCTCGCTTAAATTATCCAGAGAATTAATTAAAATCTTTTTGTCGGAAATAGAATAAAGACTGTCGCCGATGTAGAGATTGCGTTTAATAGTTAAGTCGTTGTCGCCAAAATAATAACCGCTTTTCTTGAATATCTCATCATCATCATAATGGCTTACTCTTCCTTTTAAAACGAATCCTTTATCTAAACTCAAATCATAAACATAAGAGCCCTGAAAAGTGTAATCGCCGCGGAGATTTCTAGCTCGTTTGGGATCTTTTTTTTGATCCTCGGGAATTTCCGCCAGGAGAATCGGGATGACTAATAAATTTTTATCTTTATCAAACAAAAACGCCTTATGATCTTTCAAAACCGGCGAACTGGAACCGCGGTCGCCGATAACCGTTTTATACATTTCTTTGGGATTATTAAAGTCAGAAATATCAAAGAGCGCTATCTTAATTCCCTGATACCATACAAAATCTCCTCCCCAACTTTCCTCCGCTTCAACGGTGTTTTTGCCAATGCCAATAATATGATTCTCGTCGTAAGGATGAAGATAATCAGAGTAGCCAGGAATTTTCAACTTGCCGATAATTTTTGGACTTTTAGGATCGCTCAAATCCAGAGTAAAAAACGGGTCAACTTTTTTGAAAGTTACCAAATATCCTTTCTTACCCATAAATCTTGCCGAGTGTATATTTTCACCTGGGGCAATATTTTCCAAAGAACCAACTAGCTTCAGATTTTTATCCAGAACATAAATATTATTGGAAGTCTTTCCGCCATGGCGGCTAACCCGACCAATAGTGGTTGCAATCCGAAAATTGCCGTCATACTCATCCATTGAAAACTGGTTTAAGACTCTCCCCTTCACTTCTCTTTCGCCAAAATAATTTATTTTATCTTTATTTAGAGAGAATTTATAAATGGTTGTTTTTTCTGAGCTGTTCTCTCCAGACTTGACTGAGTCAAGCCAGTTAAAATCCTGGCGGTAAGAATAATTCGTTTTGGCAATATAAAGATTTTCCAGCGAAGCGTAAACATTTTCTCCCCCGCCCAAAATAACTTTCTTGGTAATTTCTTTATTGTAGTCATCAATTGGCAGTCCAATAACAGTAAGATATTGGCTGTTGATTACAGGATCAAGATAAGAAATTTCCGAGCAGCTGCAGAGAGGATTGAATTTCGATGAAGCGCTAGAGGAATCCCAGAAAACTGGCAGAGTCTCTTTTGCTTTTTTGCCAAGTTTGGATGGCAATATCTCGCCTTCTAAACTTCTTAAAGCTTGATAATTAGGATAATTATTTAAAACAAAATAAACATAATTACCAATCTTGCGCGAGGAATAATAGTTTCCTTCAAATTCCAATTTTCTTTTTAAAACCGGATTGCGGCGATTTGATAAATTGTAAATTTCCACAAAAGTTAAATTGCGATAAGAATAATCAGGATAAATTTCTGGGGTTATTTTTTTACTGGAAGATTTTTCCAAACGCCTAAGCGGTATCGTTGTGTTTCTTGCCCCAAAAATCAAAAGATTATTTCCGTCAATAAAAATTTCTCTCGGACTGCCACTAATTTTTATTTTGGACAACAATCTTGCCTTTTCAGACGGATAGGCTTGGGAAATGGTAATGTTATTTTTAGAAACGGTATAAATATATTTCCCATCCGTTTTAACAATATCTGCTTCATCTACTCCCGCTACTTGAATATTGGTCGTGGAATAATCAGCTGTTTCGCCGTCTCTCATTCCGCCAGCTAAAGGAACCATCTTACTTATTCCCCAACCCTCTAAATATGTTCCGTTTTTTTCTTGAACTTTATAACCTTCTTTTAATTTATTCGCCAGCGCTTGGCAGGAATTAAACTTTGGCAGTTCCGACTTGGTAATTTGAAAACTGTTGTTTTTTTCAGACTGCGCCGACCGATTCCACTCGGCGTTTTGATAAACATATTTTAAAGAAA
>CAYLRQ010000047.1:0-5993 GCA_964386335.1 uncultured archaeon | reverse complement strand
CCAGCTATCAATACTCCTGGTCCCCAAGACTCCGAACTAAAATTCAAATAAGTAGAATAATCTTCCGGGTAATCAACTGAAAAGTGAGGACATGTGGAATCTCTTTTATATGGCCACTGAAGAAGATAGAAAACTTTTCTTCCAGTAGAACTTATTGCACTTATTAGCTCTTCTCTCGCTATTGTATCATTATAATATGTCTCAAGTACTATAACTCCTTCTGTAGTTGCTCCTCTAGAGTAAAGTGTATTGTGAAACTCTATAAATTGATCTCCAATAGGGTCATAAAGGTCAACAGCATAAAGATACGGCTTACCAACAGGACTCGAATCATAAATATCAAGCATATTATTAACTCTTTCGTGAATGGTGGCTGTACTACCGCCTGCAAAACTAAAACCAATGGTATCTATTTTACCTAAGTCTTGAACATAATCTATCCATAATTTATATAGATAATCTGATGTCTTACCGGTTTCGAGCCCTGCCAATTCAGCAGATAAATCATATTTCAACCCATTCCCATTGCAAGTAGATTGATTTCCACACCAAGCTTCATTGACAATTTTTCTTAAATTGAGGATAAAATTCAAGTTTTGTTGATATAAGTCCTCATTCCAAGTTGACCAGCTCTCTGGGAGATTCGGTACCCGAGGTGCAAAACGGACAATAATTTCTTCAAATCCTGTATTTTTGATATCAATAATTAGATTCCTAAGATTTTCCTGTTGCTGTGGAACTAAATTTCCTCCATTAGAGCTTACTATATGACCATACACCGAACCATACTCAGATATTTCGGAATCAGAAAAATTCTTATGCCATATGAACAGTGCAATTCTCCTTTGACCATTATTGTACATAGTTTGCAACTGTTCGCGAACCGTTTGTTGCTCCAGATGATAAAATCCTATCACAGGTTTTAATTCGCCTTCATACCATCCCTTACAAGTATCTTTGTAGTTTCCTACACTTATCATTGGGTAATTACTTCCCCCGACATACATTCCAATTGCCTGTATAGGCTCTTCAGCATTCTTTAAGTCAGCGTGGATCCAATAATTATGAGTGGAAAGAGTTTTTTTAGTAAAATCATCACCGTCTGTATTTTCATGAAGAGCCTTCTCCGACACAACTGTCCAATTACCTGATTCCTCGGTAAATCCTTCACAAGTGCTA
Source organism: uncultured archaeon (assembly GCA_964386335.1). GTDB lineage: Archaea > Aenigmatarchaeota > Aenigmatarchaeia > QMZS01 > QMZS01 > QMZS01. The sequence goes on along the minus strand of CAYLRQ010000047.1, from coordinate 4,814 downwards.
TCATCACCAATATTACACTGCTCAAAATCAGCAAAAAAATCAAAAGTTGCATCTCCATCACTCGCAGAACTGGCAGCTTGGTTGCCGTAATACATATAAATTGTTGTGTTCGTGTTGTTTGGCAGAGAAGTTACATTAACCCAAATTGTTGCCTCTTGTTCAGTAACATTCCAATATTCTATCCAAAAATTCAATAAATCGTCTGTTGAGTTTGTAAATCTTATGTCGCTTCCGTTATTGCTCCAATTGAAATTTGAGCCGACATTTGAACTGTTCAAATCTAATCTAACTTGATAATTTGTTAAATCTCCCGCTGTGTTTGAGATGTTGATTTGTTGTCTGTAAGGCCAAGAGAGATTCCACCATCCTAGGTCGGAAAAAAGTGGAGTTGAGAATAGCAGAAACACGGAAATAATAATGGCGAAACTCATAAGACCCCATTTATCCCACCCTCGTCCAAAATTATGAACTTTTCCCTTGTTTACTTTTCTCTGGTTTGATTGGTCTAATTTGTTTAGTTTGTTTGATTGGTCTAATTTTTGTTTCTCTTGCTTAATTTCAAATCTTTTTTCTAACATATTCCTAAATTTTTAGCCAATAATTTAATAATTAAATTATGGATATCTTAGGTTATTCGGTTTCTTCCAACTACCACCAAAATCTTTCCAAGAGTTTGGGCATAAATTGTATCCAAAATATGGGACTTTTCCAAAAAAATTCTTTCCAAAATTTAGAACTTTTACTTCCAAAATTCTGGACATTCTATAAGATTTCTCTATTCGTTTCATTCATAGCAAAATATAGTGGATGTTTTTTCCAATGAAATCAGATCTAAGGGATTAGAGCTCCACTTTGAATTTGAAAACCTTACTTTTGCCTCTTCTGGAGCAAACTCAAAGTAAATAGAATCATCAAGATTTTAAGGCTAGTCCAGCTAGCTTGCGAGCAAGATTGTAGTTTCCTTCCGTTTTTATCTTTAAATTTAATTTAAATTTTGAGTTTGGATAAATAAAGATAAATGTTTAATATGTGAAGGAAGTATTTCTGTCTGCTAAAATGATGCTTTTAAATTAATTGAGCCGTGGATTATCGGGGATGAAAAATTCTGCTCAGTTGAGGCAATGAAAGTTAAAAAAGAAAAAACAATTAATAATTAAATAAAACTATAATAATGATAAAAAAACATGTTATAGAGAATTTTAAAAGTTTGGAAAAACTTGTGTTGGAATTGGATAAGTTTAATGTATTTACAAGACCCAACAGTTCCGGAAAAAGCAATATTTTGCAAGCAATTTCATTTTTATCAGAAATGCTGGAGTTTGGGAAGCTTTACCTAGTAGAATTATGGTGGATATAATTATTGTTGGTGGCGGACCGGGAGGTTCTGCAACGGCAAAACATTTAGCAGAAAAAGGTTATGATGTTGTTCTCTATGAGAAAAGGCAGGAGATTGGAGCTCCAAAAAGATGCGCCGAAGGAATTTCTCTTGGAGGTCTTGAAAGATTAAAATTAAATCCTCCAGCAAACTGCATAAGGCAGAAAATAAACGGTGCGAGAATTTATGCTCCAAATGGAAAATTTGTTGAAATTGATTACGGTAAAGATAATGGCTATATTTTAGAAAGGAAACTATTCGATAAATGGCTAGCCGAGGAAGCGGCAAGAAAGGGAGCAAAAATCCAGGCAAAGACCTATATTAAAGAAGTCCTTAAAGAAGACGGGAAGATTGTTGGAGTTAAAGGAGAATTTATTGGAAAAGAATTTTCCGAAAAATGCAAAGTTTTGGTTGCTGCAGATGGTATTGAATCCAAAATATCAAAAATTGCTGGTTTAAATACAACCTGCAATCCCTTACTTGTGGATTCTGGGGTTCAGTTTGAAATGACGGGAATTGAGATTGAAGATCCCAAAAAAATTTATCTGTATTTTGGAAATAAAATCGCACCTCGCGGTTATATTTGGTTATTCCCGAAAGGCAAAGATGTTGCAAATGTTGGAATTGGGATTATTGGCCATAGTGAAGTTCCAGCAATGGATTATCTGAAGAAATTTATAGAAAGCGAGTCAGAATTGAGAAAAGGTTCCATATTGGAAGTAAATGCGGGAGGAATTCCGGTCGGAGGATTTTTGAAGAAAATGACTTTAGACAATTTTCTTGTTGTTGGAGATGCCGCTCATCAAGTAAATCCAATTCATGGAGGAGGAATTTACGAAGCCCAGTTTGCCGGAAGAATTGCAGCAGAAGTTATAGATGAAGCATTGCAGAAGAGAGATACTTCAGAAAAGCAATTAAATAAATACAATATTGAATGGTGGAAACAGAGAGGAATCTATTTGAGAAAAGTTGAAAAATTAAGAGAAGTTGTTGAAAAACTTTCGGATGATGATTTTAATTATCTTGCAGAGAATCTAACTGGAGAAGATTTAATAAATTTCAGCAGAGGAAGCGGCTTAAAAACTCTCGGAAAATTATTGATGAAAAGACCAAATTTAATAAAATTCGCCAAGGCCTTGTTTTAGCTTTTTAATGCCCCCCATATTCCAATTATTAGCTCTTCTTTGTATTTTTCAAATTCGCTTTCAACTAAGTTACGGTCAAAAGAATACATTCCAGAAGAACCTTTTTTATCTCCCAAAAGATTGGCAAAAGCACGATAATTTCGAGATACAAAGATCCCCCACAGTAATTTATCTGCTCCCGTTATTTTTAAGTTCTCTATATTAACACCAAAATATTTTTTTACTCCTTCAGATAAAATTTCTGTGATTTCACTATCCCCCAAGTATTCTGAAGTATTATGAAGTTTCTCTTCAAATTTTGAGCAAAGAAACTCTTTTAATTCCCGAAGTGAATAATCAAGATTTATTTTTTGCATCATATCTCTAAACTAATTAGCATTATTTAATATTTATAGATTTCTATGATTTAAAATATAGCAATGATTAAACAATATCCCCCTTACCATAAGGCACAATTCTCAAAAATTCATCTATGTTGATTTTTTCTATTTTTTTTATATCTTCTTTTTTTGACTTTGAAATTATTCTCGCCTTTATATTTTCAGCCAATTCCCTGCCTTTTTTTTCTCCTGGAACTACAACAACAAAATTTTTTGGTTTTTTTAGAGAGTTTGCCGGACAAACTATTGGTTCAAATTTCTCATTTACGCCAATTACAAGTTTTAATTCAACTCTCAAAAAATTCCTTTTTCCATAAATCATGAAAGAACCTTTTTTTGAGCAACCTCTCTTTAAAACCTGTTCTGGTCTAACCCAATATACTTCTGCGATTCCCAGTTTTGAAATCCAGAATCTGGAATAACACCCAACAAATTGAGCTCCTTCTTTAATTGCCTGTTCTGTTATCTTTTTCCCCTCGCTTCTGATAATTCCAAAGGGAGAACCGGGGATATGCGCATGCAAAACAATATCATTTTTCTTGCAATATTTTTTAATTAATTTCTCATTTGTGTCCGCATCCTTTCCAGCGACTACGAGAAAATTATCTGAAGTAAAAAAATGCCTGAATTGTTCGTACCATTCTCTTCTTTTTTTTTCTAATTTTTCTACTTTGTTTTTTTCAACTTTCTCGAGAAGCAATTTTTCTATTTTTTTCGCTTTCTCTCTCGCCTTTTTGGATTTATCATACAGTTTGTTTATTTCATCTTTTAATTCGGTGTTGATATTCAATTCAATTTCTTCTCCCTCCAGTTTTAGAATTATAATTCCTTTCTTTTCCGTTTCAATTGGTTTTTCAATTCTTTTGTCTTTTCTGAATATATCTATGCTTCTTTCTATTTCATCTTTGTATTTTAAAATCAGATCTGCCATCTTTTTAAATTCTCTTTCATCCTTCAAATATCTTTCTAAATTTTTTTTCTGATTTTCCCTTATGACCTCCTCTTTCGTTTTTTTCTTTCCAGAAAAAAACTCCTTTATGGCCTCTGAAAAACTTCTTTTTTTTTCAAAATTCAATTTCAGAGTTTCAAGTTCAATTGGAGAAACAAAGAATTTCTCTCCATCCTTAAAATAAATTCTCGGACTGATTTTCTGATTTAATACATCTTTTCCCTTCAATATTTCCTCTTTGTAAATTTTTCCCAGGTGAAGTTTATTCAGGTCTTCTATCTTAAGATTTTCTTCAACTTCTACACTTGAAGGAAATTTGTATTTCCCGCCAATGATAATTTTCCTGTCTTTAAATTCTCTCTGAATAAAAGAGGCAATAATCTTATTTTCTTTATCTACAAGAATAATATTTCCTTTGCCTATGAATTCAAGAATCAAATCAAAATCCGAAAACTGCAAAACGAGAACTTTGTTGAAATCGTTCTGCTCTATTTTCAAAAGTTTTTTGTTTCTGAATCCAGATAGCAAAAGTTCTTTCCAACGACAAGATAAAATCTTTCTTTTTTTGGTTTGAATTCAAAAACAAAATTTTCCGATTTATAAATTCTTTTTAAAGTGCTCTTCTCAATAACTTTCAATTCTTTTTGCAAATAATAAAAATCCAGAGGGGTCAGCATAAAATTATTCTTTTTTCTCAATAGTTAGAAAACAAGAACCGCAGTAATAAATTGTTTTTCCTTCCAATTTCCTCTTTCCAAGAAAAACCCCCGGACCGCATTTTGGACAGAATTCTCTGTCTCTGATTATTTTATCTCCTTCAATTTTATATCTCTCATATTTTTTTGAGACTTTGTGTTTGCTCTTTGATTTAGGTCTTTTTCCCTTCTTTTTTTCCGCCATAAGTTTTTATAAAAAAATAAATTAATGAAGGTTTTAATTTAACAATTTCAGAACCTCTTCGCTCT
>CAYLRQ010000046.1:0-6324 GCA_964386335.1 uncultured archaeon | reverse complement strand
TGTCAAACATACACGCTTAAAAATTTTTCTTTGGAAGCAAGAAATAATTCAAATATTTTATCAGATTTTTATAGTAGATCCCGGTTTATTAAGTAATTTAAGCACCTCTTCAAAATTTTTTGGTTTTTTTCCGGCATATTTTTCAAAGACTGGGCACTTATTTTTTTTGGTTTTGAAAGTTGCGGGTTCTATGCATCTATTTTCTCTCCAGCATCTTGGCCCGATTTTATTTTTAAGTTCCGGATATTTTGATAATTCTGCCGTAATGGGAATTGCAACATTACTTCTTATTTCCCATTGGGCAACCCCGCAACATCTTTTTTTGGAACTTTCTATTATTCCAGACCAAGTACATTTGAGATCACACTCCGCTTCCTGCCCCAATAAAAGAAAATAAACGAAATTTGGGTCTTTTTTTTCAATGAGTTTAATTTGTTTTTCATTTGCAGTCTTTGCAAACTTTATATATTCCTCTTTTATTTTGTTTGAAAAAGAATTTGGAATGACAAATCTCGCCTTTTTTGCGATTCTTTCCATTGGTTCTATATTGCACAAAAACTGCCTTTCCCTCACCAATTGCGCATACATAGAAAGGCTCCCTTTAATATTATAATTTGTATAATTTAAAGAAACTGTTTTTGTTTTCTCTAGATTATTCAGAGCAAATTCGTTTTCATTATTTTTAACTTTTTCATCCCAGATTTCCCAGAAACTTGCGGGAATTTCTTCTATATCCGTTTCAAAACCAGATTCTCTCACAACTTTTTTAAATCCTTTGCCTATTTCTCTGAGTTCTTCAATGGGAGAATTATTCAGTATATTGTACAATTTCAAAAGATAGCGGGGCTGAATTGCAAATATTATCCTCGTTAGAGCCCCTTCCAGGATAATATATCTTGCATCCTGTGGTGGAATTTCTTTCTCCACAAATTCGTTGTATAATTCAAAAGAAAATTTCCAAAAATTACTCACAACTTTATTATATCTGATTGGTTTTATTACTCTAAAAGAAGCCTCTATCCCAGCACCCGGAATTAGATTCAGCGCATTTATATTTCTCCACAAATACAATGCGGCGAACCTTGAAATTTCATCAACCGTTATCACAAATGGAGAAAAATCTAAGAGAATATTGTGATGATGATTTTTTATAATTGAGTTAACTATCTTTTTTGCTTCTCCTTTATTTTCTTTGCATTCTCGATATAATTCTTCAATGTTTTTTTCAAAGGAACTTTGAGATATTTTTACTCCAAGAGCGGCAAGTATATAAGGTTCATCTTTCAGATAATTAATTTTTACCATATATATAAATTAAGAAATCAATATTTACTTGTCATAATTTGATAAATTCATAAGATTATTGGAGAAATTAATCAATTACTTATACTATTTTACTCGTCCTTATATAAATAAAAAAGATTTATATATATAGGAATTCGCATATATGATGAAAGTTTCATAACCTTCAGTATGAGAAAGATTGCAGTTGTGTCTGGAAAAGGAGGAATAGGAAAAACAACACTGGCAATAAATCTTGGCTATTTATTGCATAATGAATTTAATTTTGATACAACAGTTGTAGACTGCAATTTAACAACACCTCATTTAAGTATTAATTTAGGCGTCTATAACAAAAACAAAACATTGAACGATGTTTTAAAAGGCGAAGCTAAACTGGAAGAGGCTTTGGTAAAACATCCCGCTGGAATAAAAATACTGCCAGCTTCTATTGAATTAAATGATTTAGAAGGAGTGGATATAGGAAAACTATCCGATATTCTGCAAAATCCAACTTCAAATTTGATTTTAGATTCTGCCCCCGGGATTGGAAGGGAGGGAATGGCAACAATTTCCGCTGCCGATGAAATTCTTTTTATCACACAACCTTATACCAGCGCAGTAATGGATATATATAGATGTAAAAAAGTTGCAGAAAAACTAAACAAAAAAATATTGGGCATAGTTGTAAATTTTAGAAAAGGATTTAAACACGAATTAAGCAATACAGAAATAGAAAAATTTACAGAACTTCCGGTAATTGAAACGATACCATATAATATTGAGATAGAGAAAAGTGTTGCGGCAAAATTACCTCTTCCGTTATATAATCAAAAAGCAAAGGCAAATAAATCTTTTTATTCTTTGGCTTCGCAAATATCCGGGTTTGAAATAGAAAGAAGAAGAACTTTTTTGGATATATTGTTGAATATATTTAAAAAATAAAATTAGAGCAAATTTAATCTTGCAATCCTTGCACTAATCGCTCTGGCTATGGTGCTTTGTTTCTTCGCTCTTTTTATTCGATTTGCCAATACAATATCTCCGACCACATCTCTGATCCAGTTTTCAAAATCATTTTTTTCTTCATTTACATGGTGCAAAAATGTTTTTGCATCCATATCTTTCAAAGCCTGCGCAAGCTCTTCCAACTTTCTAAAAACTCTTCCATCTTTGCAATAAAATTCACTTCCCCTTGGAACTTCTTCAAGAAATCTTTTACTCATATAATTAGTTTTTATTTTTTTAATATATTCTAATCTTAATTTAAGATCATTTAAGGCATTCATAAAAATGATAAAACAATCATAAGGAGTTTTATATGGATTGAAGTATTTGTGAATATCTCCGTCGGCAAACCATTTCGTGCACATATAATAGAAATGGTCCGAAATCTGCAATTTTCTCCAATTATCTATTAGTTTTCTGTCTCCATATTTTAAGGCTTCTTTTTCCAATCTATAAATCTCCGATAATGCAGTTTGTTGCATTCTGTTTCCAATCCATGCACTCAAGTCTCTTTCAGTATCTGCCCAGGAAACAATATTTTGGAAATCTATTTCGGCAACAGGTTTAAATTTTTTTATGCTTTCTGCAGTAGTTACAAACTCATTTCCCCTTTCAAGAACTTTTAGTGGAAAATGTTTTAGAAATTCAAAAATTCCGGTTTCTTTCCATTGATGTTCTCCAAAAGTTTCATAATCCATGAATAAATTTATTATATTTCCATTTCCGTTATGTTTATCAATCCAATTCGAAAACTTATCTGCTGTTAATGGCCATCCCCCCCATTTTCTTTCAGAAAATCTAAAGGCGATATCATCACTCAATTTATAGTGTTTAAGCAAAACACATATATTGCTGTCTTTTCCTTTATAAACAAAACATGGACTTCTCCATTCCAGAACTTTATCCCATCCTTCAGCGAGAATACCCTTATAACCAAGACCTTCTACAAATTTACCAATTTCGTTCTGATATACTAATTCGGTATTTCTGAAAATTTTTGGTTTAATTCCAAAAACTTCTTTTAATTTTTTTTCCTGTTTTTTTATTTGTCTTTCAAACTCATTTAAAGAAAATACTGAAGCAAGAGAATGGTAATATGTTTCTCCTACCAGATCACAACAACCGGTATCTACTATCTTTTTAAAACTTTCCAAAACTTTTGGATAATTCTCAAGTTGTTCAAGCAGGACCCCTGTTATCGAAAAACTAACTTTAAATTTTCCATCTGTCTTATGTATTAAATCGAGCAAAATCTGATTAGTTGGAATATAGCTTTTTTTTATTATTCTCTCAAGATACATTCTGTTTCTTTCTTCATCAAAATAATTTTTTTCTTTTCCGATATCAAAAATTCTGAAATTTTTCAGCCTGAGCGGTTGATGAGTGTGCAAATAAAAACAGACAGACACCATATTAATTTATAAGAGACCTGTAAATAGAAACAATTTTGGAAGCCCGTTCTTTCCATGAGATATTTGTTAATTCACGATAGGCATTGCTTGTAATTTCTTCCCTTAAAGGAGAATATCTCAAAGCAGAGATTGCTTTGTTTGCAATTTCTTCTATATCCCAAAAATCAACTCGAATACAGTTTTTCAAAATTTCCTTTACACCCGAATTTTCCGAAACAATAACGGGAACTCCATTTGAAGCCGCTTCAAGAGCGGAGATGCCAAAAGGTTCAGATACTGAAGGAAGAACATATAAATCAGCGGATTCATAAATCTTTTTAACTTCTTCATCTTTCAATCTTCCGGTAAATAATATTTTATCTCCAATATCTAAATTGCAAGCCAGCTCAATCATCTCTGGCAATAGTTCTCCAGAACCAGCCATAACAAACAAAACATCTTTCATGTATTCTGAAATTTTTTTTGCCGCTCTGATAAAATAATCTGGACCCTTATGCATGCTAATTCTTCCAAGATATAGAACAATTTTTTTTCTGTTATACGGTTTGTTTTTTTTATTTCCGTCAAATTCTATTGCATTGTGCACAACTTCTATTTTATCCTTGCTAATATTGTAATCTTTTATTATTCTATTTTTTGTATAATTGGATACTGCAATTATTTTATCCGCTTTGTTGAAAGCTTCTAGTTCAAGATTATAAACAAAAGGATTATGACTGCTACAACTTCTATCCAATTCGGTTGTATGAACATGTAGAATTAAAGGTTTTCCAGAAAATTCTTTTGTTTGCATTCCGGCGGGAAAAGTCATCCAGTCATGGCAATGAATTAAATCAAAATTTTCATGTTTTGCAATTTTTACTCCTCTTTTCGTAAATCTGTCAATTTCTTCCTTTAAGTTTGTTCCGTATATTTTTGCTTCCTCTTCGCATAATGAATATTTGTACTGATATGTTTTTTCATTTAAATAGGGACTTAGCAAACTTTTAATCCCCTTAATAGAAACAAAATTTGTGGGTATTATTTTTAATTTGTTGCTTTCTCCCTTGATCGGTAAAATTAAAGTTATCTTTGTTCCAAATTTTGCCAGAGCATTACAAAGATTGTAAGTAACATTCCCAAGACCTCCAACATTGTATGGAGGAAATTCCCAGCCAAACGTAAGAATTTTTAAAGATTTCATAATTATATTACCTTATAAAACAAAATGTATTGCCGCTTTCTTAATTGAAATTGAAAAAATTGACTGTAACGGCAGAAGAACTTTTGGAGAGGAGATATGACTCCGAAGATAAAAATCAATAATCAAATTGAAAGGCCGCAAACAACTGAGGAAAAGAAACTTGGACTTCTCTTATTTATCGGAAAGAGTCAAAAAACATTATGAAAAATGAAAAAATTTAATTTTTAGCAATCAGATATTGGATTAAATATTTATAATAATTATGCCGGAAATTTTTGTGCAGAAAGCAACGGAAGTGCTTCTTAAAAATAATATAGGCATCGGAATTAAAGCTGGAGATTATTATCCAGATCTCTGGGTCAGAGATGCTTTGATTTCTTCTTTGGGGATGGTTCTTTCAGAAGATAGAAGACTTATAGAACTGGCAAGGAGGTCAATAGACACAGTTTCAAAATATCAAAAGTTTACTGGGCAACTTCCAAACAAAATTTCTCAGGATGAAAAAATTGTTTGTTTTGGTGAGGGGGGTTGTGTTGATTCGAGTTTGTGGTATCCGATTGCTGTCTTAAATTATTTTAACAAAACAAAAGATTTAGATTTTCTCGAGAGACACTATAAAAAAATAAAAAAAGCAGTCAATTGGGTTCTTTGTTTGGATCAAAACAATGACTGGCTGATTGAAACAAATGAAGGTTCTGACTGGATGGATCTGCTTCTCAGATCAGGAAGAGTTTTATATGACAATGTTCTTCTTTATAAATCTTTAAAAGATGCAGCAGAAATATGCAATATTCTCAAAAAAGAAGAGAAATTTGATTTCATTGCGGAAAATTTGAGAGAATCAATAAATTTGTTCTTCTGGCCGATAAAAGAAAACTTAAAATATGTAGAAGAAAAGTATGGATATACAGGGATTGAAAAAGATTTTGAGATCATTTTTCAAAATAAGGATGATGGAAAAAATTATTATATTGCGGACCTTGGTTTTAGAAAATATGATCCAAGATTTGATTCTCTTTCCAATCTGCTTGCAGTTTTGTTTGATGTCGCAGATGAAAATAAAAAAATTAAAATTCTTGATCACATCAAAAACGAAAAAATCAATACTCCTTATCCGTTAAAAGTTTTACATCCTCCAATATCAAAATATGATCCTTTCTGGAATTTTTATTTCAGGCGGTCTGAGTTGCCTTATTTGCAGGAACCTGGAAATTACCATAACGGAGGAATCTGGCCTTTTGTTGGCGGTTTTTATATTGCAACTCTAAAAAAAGAAAAAAAATCTTATAATAAGGAATTTGAAAAATTAATCGAAAGTTGCAAATTGGGGAATTGGAGATTTTCCGAGTGGCTGAATTCAGAAGGAAAAATAAGAGGGTCTGCAAACCAGAGCTGGAGTTCCGCAATGTTACTTTATGCTTATTATTATAGTTAGATTAT